>NZ_JASDCE010000056.1:0-524 GCF_030408075.1 Pseudoalteromonas sp. APC 3358 | reverse complement strand
CCGTTTTAATGGGTGGCTTTCGCATACATTGCTGTTGTAGTGGACATACTTTGCAATCTTTTAAGTAACCGCAGAATCGTGTGTATTGTTGGTTATGGCTGTTTACATTAACTCCGCTTCGCCACATGGCATTACCTGCTGGGCAGCGGCATGTTTGGGTTGCTTCATCATAATGAAAATCGTCTGAGGTAAATAACCGAGGCTTGCCTTTGCTGCGTTTTAGTCGGCGCTTTTCTTGCTCCGTTTCGTATGTTTCGCTGGCTTTAAACAGCGGATTTCGTTTTCTAAATTGGTTATCTGCAATGTACGTATCGAACCCACTTTGCGCCATAAATTCAAGATTTACTTCGCTGTTAAACCCACTGTCTGCGGTGAATTTGATGGTATGCTCATCTGCCATTTTTTCTGTATTGAGTTTAGCGAGTTGCTGTTTTAATTGTGCAACGGCTGGCTGTAAAGTTTGTTGTTCGCCCACTGAGCCCCACGCTTGTGCTTGCAGGATGATTTGATGTTTATCATCGTTT
>NZ_JASDCE010000055.1:0-534 GCF_030408075.1 Pseudoalteromonas sp. APC 3358 | reverse complement strand
TGCGAACAATAAACCTGCAGTTATGTGATGGGCAAGGTGTTAAGCGATTAATGAAGCATATTACTCAATTATTTAGCGGTTCACTAACCCTAAGATTAGCGACACAGCTTGATGTTGAACAGGTGTACGCTTGGCAATGTAAACCCGAAACACGTCGTTATGCACTTAATAAAGACGTTCCGAGTTTGGCTGAGCATCGGGCTTGGATGACTAAAAAGCTAGCAAGTAAAAATGACTACTTTTATGTCATTGAGCTAACCAATAGCACAGATGAAAAAACGACTTCTGTAGGTGTGGTCAGGTTAGATATGACAGCCGTAGATACGTATACCATTTCCATCTTTATAGCACCAGAGCACTTTGGTAAAGGGGTTGCGAAACTCGCTTTAAAACAAGTAGATATATTGCATCCTACAAAAATTATACATGCTGTTGTACTAAAAGAAAATGCAGCATCACAAGCTTTGTTTAGCCGAGCTGGCTACCAACGAATTAATGAAGAGCAATTTACTCGACAACCTGTGGAGTGAGGGA
>NZ_JASDCE010000054.1:0-556 GCF_030408075.1 Pseudoalteromonas sp. APC 3358 | reverse complement strand
TAACGCCCCAATATGCCGACGAAAAGAGCGCAGCGAGTTGAGGTCGGAATAATTGGTTTGTTAGTTTGCAATTGCCACCTTTACTACCCAAGATGATGCGTTATCTTGCTTTATTAAGCGAATATCATCTTCAACTTTACCCGACTTTATTTTTAAAGCATATATTTTTGTAATTTGCATAGGATGACCTGCAACCGCTACTAATAGCTTAAGTGGGTTACTAAAGGAGTTATAAGTTTCTCGAATTATGACAAAGTCAAAATTTTCAAATCGTTTTACGAAAAGGATTTCGTTAGCATCAAAAATTGCGGAATTATTGATAACTAATGATTGATTTTTAATACTGTAATTATGCTCTGATACAGCGCTAACCGTGTTATCTGTACTTTTATTTTCATTTAATTTAAAAGAGTTAAGATCTAAAGAATATAAAAATGACTCTTCTTTAATTAGGTTGAGCAGTTCAATTGATAGATCTTTAGAAATAGTATTGAAGCTAAATAGTAATAGTAAAAGAGATATTGATAATTTCAAAAGTGCCTCCCTGCATACTAAC
>NZ_JASDCE010000053.1:0-562 GCF_030408075.1 Pseudoalteromonas sp. APC 3358 | reverse complement strand
CTTTTTGACGCAAGGGCCACAAGTCCCTGCGTTTGAACGTGCACTGATGGATTCAAGCGGCGCCAATCATGCCTTGGCTGTTAATAGTGCAACGTCAGCTTTGCATATTGCTTGTTTAGCGCTTGAACTAGGGGCCGGTGATATATTATGGACAACACCTGTCACATTTGTAGCCTCAGCTAATTGTGGTTTGTATTGTGGCGCATCAGTAGATTTTGTTGATATAGATCCCGCAACTTATAATCTTTGCCCTGTAGCATTAAAAGAAAAGCTTATTCGCGCTAAAAAAGAAGGTATTTTGCCTAAAGTTTTAGTTGCAGTGCATTTATGTGGTCAGCCATGTGACATGAAAGCAATCCATGCGTTATCTATAGAATATGGCTTTAAAGTCATTGAAGATGCTTCACATGCAATAGGTGGACGTTATTTAGAACAACCAATTGGCTCATGTGAATACAGTGATATTACCGTGTTTAGCTTTCACCCTGTTAAAATTGTTACCACTGCAGAAGGTGGTGCGGCATTAACTAATAGCAAAGCACTTGCAGACAAAATGGCACTT
>NZ_JASDCE010000052.1:0-562 GCF_030408075.1 Pseudoalteromonas sp. APC 3358 | reverse complement strand
CTTTTTGACGCAAGGGCCACAAGTCCCTGCGTTTGAACGTGCACTGATGGATTCAAGCGGCGCCAATCATGCCTTGGCTGTTAATAGTGCAACGTCAGCTTTGCATATTGCTTGTTTAGCGCTTGAATTAGGGGCCGGTGATATATTATGGACAACACCTGTCACTTTTGTAGCCTCAGCTAATTGTGGTTTGTATTGTGGCGCATCAGTAGATTTTGTTGATATAGATCCCGCAACTTATAATCTTTGTCCTGTAGCATTAAAAGAAAAGCTTATCCGTGCTAAAAAAGAAGGTGTTTTGCCTAAAGTTGTAGTTGCAGTGCATTTATGTGGTCAGCCATGTGACATGAAAGCAATCCATGCGTTATCTATAGAATATGGCTTTAAAGTCATTGAAGATGCTTCACATGCAATAGGTGGACGTTACTTAGAACTACCAATTGGCTCATGTGAATACAGTGATATTACCGTGTTTAGCTTTCACCCTGTTAAAATTGTTACCACTGCAGAAGGTGGTGCGGCATTAACTAATAGCAAAGCACTTGCAGACAAAATGGCACTT
>NZ_JASDCE010000051.1:0-573 GCF_030408075.1 Pseudoalteromonas sp. APC 3358 | reverse complement strand
CATAAGAGTTAACTAAATGGCACTGAATGGTACTGCTACCATTCTTTTTTTACTTTTGAAAACTCTTGATAAATACAATGTATCTATCAGAATTTTATTATCAGCTTTTCCAAATTTTTAAAGAGCAAGAGATGTAAAAACTTCTCAAAATTAAACACACTCTATTCTCAGGCGGTTAATGGCCCGATAAAGAATATTTATTTTTAAGAAGTAAGTGGTGGAGCTAAGCAGGATCGAACTGCTGACCTCCTGCGTGCAAGGCAGGCGCTCTCCCAGCTGAGCTATAGCCCCACATATGCTGGTACTTATTGTTTTAACCATCTTCTTAATTAGATAAGAAGTGGTGGGTCTGAGTAGATTTGAACTACCGACCTCACCCTTATCAGGGGTGCGCTCTAACCAGCTGAGCTACAGACCCAAAACAATAAGTGTTGTTCTCTTTACAATAACAATCATCTGTGTGGACACTACGAACAAATAAGTTCTAAATCGTATAAGGAGGTGATCCAGCCCCAGGTTCCCCTAGGGCTACCTTGTTACGACTTCACCCCAGTCATGAATCACTCCGTGGTA
>NZ_JASDCE010000050.1:0-580 GCF_030408075.1 Pseudoalteromonas sp. APC 3358 | reverse complement strand
GACATTCATCACAATTGATAGCTTTAAATACATTAGCGAATACACCGCGTTTATTATTATCTATGGGGGGTATAGATGCCCCCAATGCAACATTGCATGTACTTGATGTTTTAAAGAAAAGCGTTAACCCGCCAATAACGACTGTATTGCTTAGCCCTAAAGCACCTCACTATAAAAGTGTTACAGAGTTTGCTGTAAAGCATAGCGCGTGGTTGACTCATATCGATTTTGTAGATGACATGGCTACTCTCATGTGTGAACATGATATTGCCATTGGCGCGCCAGGCTCAACGTCATGGGAACGTGCTTGTGTCGGCTTACCAAGTATTGTTATTGCACTTGCTGATAACCAGCAGACTATTTGTAAAAATTTAGAAGCCGTTGGTGCTGCAATTAGCGTTGAGTTAGAGGCGATTAGTAAAAACTTAATGAAGGCCTATGAGCAGTTAATTGCAGACTATTCAAAAATGCGAACAATAAACCTGCAGTTATGTGATGGGCAAGGTGTTAAGCGATTAATGAAGCATATTACTCAATTATTTAGCGGTTCACTAACCCTAAGATTAGCGACACAGCTTGA
>NZ_JASDCE010000005.1:0-375331 GCF_030408075.1 Pseudoalteromonas sp. APC 3358 | reverse complement strand
AATGGTGCCGACTAACCGAGTCGAACGGTTGACCTACTGATTACAAGTCAGTTGCTCTACCAGCTGAGCTAAGTCGGCACACAAAACTGTGTGCTAAGGCACGTTCAATTTTAAAGATTGAGAACTTAAAGTAAATGGTGCCTCGACGCGGAATCGAACCACGGACACGAGGATTTTCAATCCTCTGCTCTACCGACTGAGCTATCGAGGCACATAAACTGTGCTAATTAATTGTGATACTTTACAATTAACTTTAAATAAATGGTGCCGACTAACCGAGTCGAACGGTTGACCTACTGATTACAAGTCAGTTGCTCTACCAGCTGAGCTAAGTCGGCACACAAAACTGTGTGCTAAGGCACGCGTAATAATGTTTAAACTGTTGATTAAACACCACTACTTTAATAAATGGTGCCTCGACCCGGAATCGAACCAGGGACACGAGGATTTTCAATCCTCTGCTCTACCAACTGAGCTATCGAGGCACTTAAACAGTGCTAATTAAAAATCTTAAAGGATTTTTAATGCAATTCCCACTCATCTCTAGCGACTGAGCTATCTGGGCGTGCGGCGTATTAAACGAGTTTTGCCCTTACAAGTCAACTTTTTTTTTCTTCTTTATAACTGTTTGAACGGTTTTCAGACAACTCAGTACATTTTTTATTAATAACGTTCATTTTTACCACAAATCGGGCTATAACTATAAATAAATATAACTAAATCAGACTAAAACCGTAGTGAATTATTTTTTGTAAATGTTACGATTAGCTTAGATACGTACGATAGGGACTTATCGTAGTAAAAACACATCAATTGGAAACAATCAATGCAGAGTAAATTCTCATCGCCAGTTAAAGGCTTACTGCCACTTTTTTTAATCATTAATATTGCTGTAACAGCGCTCGCTATTGTTGCCCACTCATTTTATACACAAACTGAAGTTAAGACAGCCCAACCAGCATCATCTATTAATATTGTAACGCTTGCCGATAGATTAGACTTACCTATGGTTGATGCATTAACTATGTATGGTCAAGGTAAAGTAAAACAGTTACTTGATTTAACCTCCTTATTAGACGGTGACTTTGAATATACTCTATATCGCTTCAATGCTACATCAGATACTCAGTTGGTATATAGCAGCAGTAAACCAGCCATCGCTTCTGTTAAAACTGAAAAGCACTTAAAAGAAGAAGGTATTCTGCATCACCTACTATTGTTAAACGATCAACCCATTGGCGAGCTTATTATTAAGCAAAACATACCAGCCACGCCTTTAAGCGCTCAAGACTCTCAAGTTATCGCTTACATCATCGCGATAGCGAGTGTTGCTGCATTATTTATACTTACTTTAATGTTTAATATGTACATTAATACGCGCTTACGTAAAAGTACTGACACTCTTACTCAAGAGTTACAGGCAATTACTGAAGATGCTAATTACAATAGTAATGTTGATGAGCAACTTGATATTGGTTTAGGTGTAGTAGCAAAAAACATCAACTTATTGCTACAAAAAGTACAAACTGCAATGAGCGAGAATGACTCTGCACAAAAAGAGCTTTATAAATTACAAAATGGCCTAGAAGCCGAAGTGCAAAATCGTACCTTAGCGCTTGAGCAAGCCACATTAAAAGCAGAGCGAGCAAGCGAAACTAAAACAACATTCTTAGCAACGATGAGTCACGAAATAAGAACACCGATGAATGGTGTTATAGGTACTATTGATTTACTGCGCCAGACCGAACTTGATGGCGCTCAGCATCGTTTAAGTACGATTATTCGTGAATCAGCATTTTCGTTATTGAGCATTTTGGATGATATTTTAGATTTTTCTAAAATTGAGGCTGGAAAGCTAAATATTGACCCGATCCCATTTTCGGTAACCGATACTATTGAAGAAGTTGCTCGTGTGCTCTCATCAGTTGCTAAAAAACGTGAGCTTGATTTAGAGCTAGCAATAGCACCAGATATTCCTATAAATCTTACCGGTGATAGCGTACGTGTACGTCAGGTTCTTTATAACCTATGTAGCAACGCAATTAAATTTACGAGCACTGATGAAAAAACCCAAGGGCATGTAAAAATATCAGTAGAGGTGGTACATAATACGACTGATCACTTTACCTTACGCTTTTGCGTAACTGATAACGGTAAAGGCATGTCGCAGGCACAACTACGCGAAATATTTAATCCGTTTATTCAAGCCGAAAATTCGATTACCCGAGAATATGGAGGGACAGGTTTAGGTCTTTCTATTTGTAAAAGCTTAACTGAGCTTATGCTAGGGACTATTCATGTAACTAGCCATACAGGAATTGGCAGTGAGTTTACTGTTGAACTGCCGTTTAGCACATCGGGTAGAATTAAGTACGCACACAAAGGTGCATTAAATGGTAAGCAAATTGTTGTAGTTAGTAATCACCTAGAACGTGAAAAAACAATGTACCGTTATTTATCGTTTATGGGCGCTAAAATAGTTTATGCACACACAGAAGAAGAAATTGAAGAGCATCAACATTCGCAAGATATTATTTGGGTGGCTGATGGCATAGACAATATGGATAAAACAAACGCGCTGCTAAGACGCTTATTTTATTCATTAGAGGATTATAACCAACAAGTTGTTGTACTAAGCAAGCTTGATGAAGCGGCTATAAATCATAATAATATTTTTTATATTAATGCCTCTCCTTTATGTAAGTCTAACTTTATGCTGTCTATTTTAGTCGCTGCAGGTTTGCATACACCTAAACAAATTAAAAAAACCAAAACACTTAATAATTATTTAAATGTTGAGCAAGCTCGTAAATCAAACAAATTGGTTTTACTTGTTGAAGATAACCTTCTAAACCAACAAGTGCTGACCGATCAATTACACATACTAGGTTTTGGCGTTGAGATAGCAAACAACGGTGAAGAAGGCTTAGATATGTGGAGAAAAGGTGATTACTCACTTATTTTAACCGACTTACACATGCCTAAAATGTCGGGTTACGATATGGTCGAAAAAATCCGTAACGAAGCAGAGCTATTAGAATCAATTGATGCACAGCCTTACATTATTGCTGTAACAGCAAACGCACTTAAAGGCGAAAAAGAGCGTTGCTTAGCCGTAGGTATAAACGACTTTATTACCAAACCTATAGAGCTAAACGCGTTAGAGGACACTTTAAAACGCTGGAGCGATAAGCAAAGCCAAAACCCAAATGTAGTTATCCATCAAACCATGGCGCTACCTATTGATATGGAAGCGGTTGCTAAATATGTAAATGGTGACGAAGCTAAACAGTTACGCTTTTTCAAAATGTATTTAGAACAAAGCCAAGGGCTAATTAAGGGGATTAATTCAGGCGTTATGGTTAACGATTTAGATGAGATTATTGAAGGGTGTCATCAATTAAAATCGATCTCTAAAACAATTGGTGCCCAAACGGTGGCTGAACTTTCAAGTGCATTTGAAGATAAATGTAAAAAAGGTGAACTCACTACCGATGAATTAATAGACTTAAGAGATAAGTTAGAAATTGAATACTCTAAGGCAGCTCAATTTTTAAAAGAAAAAATTAAAATCTCTGAGCAAGAAGATGAGTTAAGTGATTAAATAATCGCACACAAAAAAAGGGCTATTTAGCCCTTTTTTAATGTTTAAAATATTACTTTTCAGGCGGTCGATAACCTTCAATTTCTACATCTTTGTTTTCAAACAAAAAGCCAACCATTTGCTCTTCTAAAAATGTGCGGTGCTCTGGGTCCATCATATTTAAATGCTTTTCGTTAATAAGCATTGTTTGCTTATGCTGCCACTGACCCCACGCTTCTTTAGAGATGTTATTAAAAATCTTTTCACCAACTTCACCAGGGTATAACTGAAAGCCAAGCCCTTCGGCTTCTTTTTGTAACTTTTGACAAAATACTGTACGTGCCATGATTGATTCTCTCTAACGCTAAATATGGGGCTATTCTATACTATTGCTGTAATTTGTTTAACCAACTTTTTAGTTGGCGCTGCTAGGCCAACCTCTATTGATTGATCAAGCGGATACCACACTAATTGTTTGTCATTTACTACATCAGGAATGTTCTTAACATTGAGCACATGCGGATTAATCTTCAGCTCAAAATGTGAAAACACATGAATAAACGCTTCAAGCTCTACTAAGTTGGCTTCTAATCCTTGCTGAGCTAAAAATATTTGAAGCTCCTCGTACTCATTAAATTCAAAAAAGCCAAATAGTCCTCCCCAAATACCGCTGTTAGGGCGTTTTTCCATAAGCACTTTATCGCCGCACTGAATAATTAACTGATGACAACTCTTCTTCGGCACTGCTTTTTTAGGTTTAGAATGTGGAAACTCTTTTACTTTACCTGCATTAAAAGCACCACAACCTGAATTTAATGGGCAAGCCTCGCAATCAAACCGGCTGCGTGAGCAAACACTCGCACCTAAATCCATCATAGCTTGATTAAATTCGGTGACATTATTTTTAGGTGTTAATTGCTCTGATAAATGCCAAAGCTGATTTTCGACTTTTTTAACACCGTACCAACCTTCTATCATAAAGTAGCGCGCTAAGACTCGCTTAACATTTCCATCTAAAATTGGATGATGCTGTCCAAGCGACAATGATAAAACAGCCCCGGCTGTAGAGCGCCCTATTCCCGGTAAATCCATTACTTCATCAAGCGTTTGCGGAAATTCGCCTTGGTACTTGTCACGTACTATTTTAGCTGTTTTATGTAAGTTACGCGCACGAGCGTAATACCCTAAGCCAGTCCAGTGATGCAGTACTAAATCTTCATCAGCATCGGCTAAAGCAATAATATCTGGAAAGCTTTGCATAAATTTTTCAAAATATGGGATAACAGTAATAACTTGAGTTTGCTGGAGCATCACCTCAGACACCCACACTTTATAAGGTGTTTTACCCAACTGCCATGGAAGTGTTTTACGCCCATGAAGGTGATACCAATCAACGACTTGATTAGAAAACGAATTAGACTGTTCTTTATTTAAATCCAACATATTGTACTTTTACTGATGCTCAATGGCGGCTCAGTCTATTGTAGTTAATAAAAAGATCAAGCTATAGGGCGTGTAAAACCAGCTAATACTTGTGATTGCGGGCTCGGTCAGGGATAATATGCAACCATTTTTAAACACATTGTTTTTGTCAGGCCAATAATATGAGTGAATCAAGCAACACTAACCTTGAGCAAGCTAAGCAAGAAGGTAAATACATCCGCACCATTCGCAGTTTTGTAAAACGCGAAGGTCGATTAACCAAAGGCCAAGCCGCTGCAATCGAAAAATGCTGGCCAACAATGGGCCTAGAGCATAAAAACGGTATGCTTGATTTAAGCGAAGTTTTTGGCAACAACAACGATGTAGTAGTAGAAATTGGTTTTGGTATGGGTAAATCGCTTGTCGAAATGGCAACAAATGCCCCTCACCTAAACTTTATTGGTATTGAAGTACACCGCCCAGGCGTTGGTGCTTGTTTAATGGATGCCGATGAAGCAGGCATTACTAACTTACGTATTTTTGAACACGATGCAGTTGAAGTACTTGCAGACTGTATACCTAATGAAAGCTTAACAACACTACAGTTGTTTTTCCCTGATCCTTGGCATAAAAAGCGTCATCATAAACGCCGTATTGTACAAACTGAGTTTGTTGAAAAACTAAGAGCCCAACTGAAAATGGGTGGCGTTTTTCATATGGCAACAGATTGGGAAAACTATGCAGAGCATATGCTCGAAGTAATGAATGTAGCTCCTGGTTTTAAAAACCAATCAGAAACAAACGATTATGTTCCACGTCCAGATTTGCGCCCGCTTACTAAGTTTGAGCAGCGCGGACATCGCCTAGGTCATGGCGTGTGGGATTTAATGTTTGAACGTACTGAGTAATTTGTAACTTTAAGCACTCACTTTTATTTTTAATAAAACTAAACATACTGTAAGGCAAAGCCATTTATGAGCGTACTAACCAACCCAAGTTTACTGTTACTTCGTAATAGCGAGGCACTAACGGGCAAATCTATCTTGGTGGTCAACTTTGTTCAAGATGGCTTTTTAACAGAGCTTAAAAAACTTAACCCGCAAAGCAAGGTAACTGCATTTAGCTACAACCATGCTAACGGTGAGTTTGCTAAAAACACCAAAGACGTTGAGATTTGTGTAAATCACACAATACCTGGTAACGGCTACGATTTAGTTATTCTTTACTATCCTAAATCAAAACCTGAGTTATTAATGGCGCTTGATAATATTCGTTCTGCTATTACTGACGATGCCGAACTATTGGTGGTAGGTGAAAACAAAAGTGGTGTTAAATCAATTGAAAAGCAATTAGCTGGTAAAGCTGAGTTTAGTAACAAAATTGATTCAGCTAAGCACTGCGTTCTTTACTCATTTGCTGAGATTACCCAGCATCCTGACTTTGATATTACGACCTACCATAAAAAGTTTATTGTTAATGTTGCCGACACCGAGTTTACAGCTATTAGTGTCCCAGGGGTGTTTAATCACGGTAGTTTAGATATGGGAACGAAAGTTCTACTCGAAAACGCACCGACAATTAAGCAAGGTAGGGTTCTCGACTTTGGCTGTGGCGCAGGTTTAATAGCAACCTTTTTAGGGCTGCATAATCCAGCACTTGAGTTTGTGTGTAGTGATGTAAGTGCACTGGCAACTTACGCAACACAGCAAACTCTAAAGCTTAACAGCATCAAAGGCGAAGCGATATTAAGTGACGGCCTTAAAAGCATTACCGGTAAGTTTGATTTAATTATTAGCAATCCACCTTTTCATACAGGTATTGCAACCGACTACACAGTAGCAGAAACATTTTTAGCAAATGCAAAACAGCATTTAACTAAAGTAGGAAAGCTGAATATTGTTGCTAACAGCTTTTTAAAATACCCGCCTATTTTAGAAACGCAATTTGAAAGCTACCAAACGGTATTTAAAAATAACAAGTTTGCCGTATATAGCAGCTAGTATTATTTTTAAAAATGCTTGAGTGCAAACGCGCTCAAGCTAACCTTCGCATAAATATAAGAATTAATTTAGCTTTTTTCCTTCATTTTCTCCCGTCTTTGCTAAACTAAAACTCTAAATAATCAAAATTAATTCAGGCGATAACGAAATAATGCCTAAAAAAGTTCATCAAAGTAGCATTCGCAAAGCACTCATAAATTTAATTATGCTTATTACAGCTATTTGCTTGTCGCTATCTATTTCGATATCTACTTATTTAAGCGTAAAAGAGCAAAAGCAATTAATCATTAATAAACTCGTCATACTTTCTGAAATTGTAGCTTTTGATGCTGGTAAATCAGTAGTTGAAGATGATAGAAAAACAGAAGAAAAACGCCTCAAGTCATTTGAAAATATCCCCCTTGTAAAAAACATACATATTTATTCAATAGAAAAAGCATCTCAAAAACCTGTTTTTTTTATTAGCTTTAATGCAAAAAAAACACCTCCAGTACCACTAAGAATAGACAGTGTTGATGAGCTAAAAGCGCCACGAATTACGAGCGATCATATTGAACTAACCCGCCCTATTTACGATAACGAAAAGTTGGTCGGTTATGTATACATGCGAGGGAGCCTCGAAAGTTTAGAGACCTATATTGAGAGAAAGATATTAATAGACGTGCTATTAACTCTATTAATTTTAATCGTTGTTTACTTTATTGCTATAAAAGTTCAACGACGTATAGCCAAGCCAATAGAGCAGTTAAGCATGCTATTGCAGAATGTATCTAAAAATCATAACTATGATGCACGCGCGCCAATAACCGATGTAAAAGAAATAACCGCTCTTTCAAATAGTTTAAATATCATGCTTACACGCACCAAAAAGCAACTTGAGCGCCACGAAAAAGATAAACAAGAAATAAAACAACTAAACCAAAGCCTTGAAGAAAAAGTAAACCAGCGAACAATCGCTCTCAGAGAAGCAAATCAAGAGCTTTTATCAACCCTTGAGCGAATGCATCAGTACCAAACGCAAATTGTTGAAAACGAAAAAATGGCATCGCTTGGGCAAATGGTTGCTGGGGTTGCCCATGAAGTGAATACACCAATAGGGCTAGGTATTACAGGCTCTACATTACTTCGAGATAAACTGGCAGATATACAGCAAAGCTTTGACGATAAAAAACTTACCTCAAGCCATCTAAAACGCTTTATAGATGAAGGTATTGAAAACTTAGACTTAATTTATCGTAATCTAAATCGTGCCGCAGACCTGATATCTAACTTTAAAAAAGTGGCCGTTATTCAAGATGACGGTGTTAATACCTATATTAATGTACATAAATTAATAAGTGATGTTTTAACATCGATTCAATCTGAACTACTGCCTAAAAAGCCTGTCGTTATTATTAACTGTCCGACCGACTTGGCTATTCATAGTAAGTCTGAACCTCTGCAACAAGTGTTTCAGCAGTTGCTTATGAACTCTGTGATCCATGGATTTATAGGTAAAGAAAATAATGAAATTCGCTTTGACGTAGAACTGGTAGGGAAAAAATTAACAATAGTTTATTCTGACAATGGTCAAGGCGTTGATAAAAACATTAAAAATAGAATTTTTGACCCGTTTGTAACTTCAAAGCGCGGACAAGGCGCAAGCGGCTTAGGCATGCACTTAGTCTACAACCTAGTAACACAAGCACTTGGCGGAAGAGTTATGTTTGATCTTGAAGAAAAACACGGTGCTCGCTTTATAATTACTATTCCTTAAATAAAGATCACTAAAAAGTGCATATATTTAAAATTTATCCTTGAATTAGCATTTAATGACCTCATTAATGAGGCATGTGATAAGCGCGTAACATTATTTAATTGCATTAAATAAATATTACCAAGCGATTTATGAACTTTTTTATCTTTGCTGTATCACATACATTGATGAAAGGTTAGAAAGTGATATAGTTTTGCTTTGAATTAGTCTGATTATTTTAAGTACCTTGTTTGATTGAATGATGTATCAATTATTAAAGGAAAATGGCTTCGACTTTATGATTCAAATAGCTACATCCACGTATATATCAATTAAACAGTAGTTTTTGCACTGCCCTTTTTAGTAGACTTTGGACACCCTACTGTTTTATTTTTATCCAATTTGTTTTTTCCTTGTTAACAAATGGGTATAATCCTATAATCTCTAGTAATCGGTTATAAATTCGTCACCGGTTTTTTATAAATAAAATATTCCAAAAGGTTAATTAATAATGCAAACGCCAGTCATTCTAATCGTAGAAGATGAAGACGTAACTCGACTGAACCTAGTTAGTTTATTTGAAGCTGAAGGGTACAAAGTTATTGAAGCCATTGATGGCGATGATATGCATGACAAGCTTACAAATAACGATGACGTTAATCTTGTAGTTATGGATATCAACCTTCCTGGTAAAAACGGTCTTATTTTAGCCCGTGAATTACGCCAAAAGCGTAAAGTAGGTCTTATATTCCTAACGGGTCGTGACAACGATGTTGACCGTATTTTAGGTCTTGAAATTGGCGCAGATGACTACGTTACTAAGCCATTCAACCCGCGTGAATTAACTATTAGAGCTCGCAACCTAATTACTCGTACTGCTTTAGGCGGTGAAGAGTCAGCACTAGAAACAAATGGTGTTATTACGTTTAACGGTTGGGAACTTGATGAAAATAGCCGCTGTCTTACTTCTCCAAATGGCGACGCTAAACGTTTACCAAAAGGTGAGTACAGAGCACTTCGTTTAATGCTTGATTCTCCAGGTCGTATTTTTAGTCGTGAGCAATTAATCAAGCACATGACAGGCCGTGAGCTTCGTGCAAATGACCGTACTGTTGATGTTACTATTCGTCGCATTCGTAAGCATTTTGAGAGTGATAACTCAACGTCAGAGTTAATCAGCACCATCCATGGTGAAGGTTACCGTTTCATTGGTAAAATTGACGCTTAATTAGAGCTAATTAGTTTTACTCTAATTGCTGTAAAAATAAATGAAGGGCTTTTTGTCCTTCATTTATTTTATCTGCTAAAACATCTAACCACTGCTTTAACACTTCATCAGATTCATCAATCGCACCATGCTCCATTATTTTGGCATGAAGCTGCACATCATTTAAACCTACCGAGCCAGCCGCACCTTTAAGTTTATGCGCTACTGATTCATACTCTTCTCTATCACCGGTATTTAATGAGGTAAGTAATTCTTGCTGATATTGTGGACTTAGCTTTTCAAATAACTGACTACTGCGTCTAAATACAACTAAGCCCATCGAATTTACAAAGTCTTCTATTGTTTCAATATCTAATAAGTGTGCATCAATGCCCTCTAGCGCTTCTTCACTTACTTTTAGCTGTGGCTCTGTGCATTCACTTTGCTTAATGCCAAATAAGTCAGCCAGCATTTTATCAAGCTTAACTGTGTTAATTGGTTTAGCCAACGCACCTTGTATTGATATACCTTCAAGCTCTTTTTCAGCACTGCGTACATTGGCAGTTAAAGCAACAATGGGTAATTTATCAAAGTGGCTATCTGAGCGTATTTGCTTAGCAACCACGTCACCGTTTATATCTGGCAATTGCATATCAAGTAGTACTAAATCTAAGTCATCTTCGGTTTCGACAAACGAGAGTGCATCTTCACCGGTTTCAGCCCATAACACTTCATGCCCGCGTTGCTCTAATAGGTTTGTAGCAATTTCGGCGTTAAGAGGCACATCTTCTACTAGTAGAATATACAAACCACGGCCAACATAACTTTGCTCTGTTGGTGCAACACATAAACTAAGCGGTATTTGCACTGTAAAACAACTTCCTTCGCCTTCAGTACTATTTACCGTAATTATCCCTTTCATTGCACTTACAAGTGCCTTGGTTACAGCTAAACCAATACCTGAACCTATTGCGTTAGTGCCTTTTAAATCCGGCGCTTTGTAATACATATCAAATATATGGGCAAGCTGCTCTGGTGGAATACCTTGACCTGTATCTAGTACCTTAATAACTAACCATGGGCCTTCTACGCGATTTTCTCTGCTGCATTCGAGTGTTACTTTGCCTTGCTGAGTAAACTTAACGGCGTTGTTAATTAAGTTCCAAACAACTTGGCGTAATCGAGTCGGATCGAGCTGCGCGTAAACATCAAGTATGCCATTGCGCTTAATATCAAACTCAAGCTCTTTTTGCTCTGCTATTAAGCCTGCAAAGTTAACTACATCGTTTATAAAGTCTGACACATTAATAGAATTGGTTGCTATATCGAGCTGATCTCTATCTATTTTATCTAAATCTATAATATCGTTAAAAATATTACCGAGTGTTTCAGCACTCGAAAAAATAGTATTGCCCCAACTACGCTGCTGCTTATTAAGCTCTGTGTCTAATAACATACGCGTTAAACCAACAATGCCATTTAAAGGAGTACGTAGTTCATGGCTCAGCGTAGCAATAAACTTACCTTTGTCTTTATAGGCAGTTTCGAGTGCCTGTGCAGCTTCTTTACGGCTAGTGATATCACGTCCAAAACCCAGTAAACCAATGTAGTCACCGTCATCATTTATAAAAGGTAATTTACGCAGCTCAAACCAACGTGTTTCACCATTTACTTCATAGCCTACATCTATAGTTAGTGCTTTATGGCTTTGCTCTACTTCTTTATCGGTTGCCAAAACTTCAGCTAAAAAATGACTCGGGAATATCTGCTCAACCGTTTTTCCTATTAACTCACTACTTGATTTTCCCATTACCTCTTCAAACATTTTATTACAGCCGGCAAATACACCGTTGTTATCGCGGTAATAAAATAAATCGGGAGATGAATCAACGATTGAGCGTTGCAACATACTTTGTTGGGCAAGTTCTTGTTGTGTTTTTTTACGCTCAGCAATTTCTCGGCGCAGCTCTTCAATAGCGCGATGCTTGGCATGAAATGCCATTTTACGCTCATCAATTTCAATATTTAAACGACTAATGTTGTCTTTTAAGGTTTGGTTTAAGAGCTTCTCCTGCTTGGTTGCGCTATCTAAATAAGCATACGAGGCATCTAATTGACGTATTGAATTAAGTAATACACTTATAATTAAAGGAGAAACCACAGCCGTAAAAAATACCACAGCCAAAATATCAACAAGGTGTAATTCGCCTATCGCAACATAATAAAACATGCTCGATAAAATAAGAGATACAGTTAAAAATAAAGTGTAACAAATAGCTGCGGTTTTAAATTCACCAAATCGCGTTATTGAGCTGGAAAGTACCCGAGCCCAAGGGCTCAAAGAATAATCGGTCATACGTAATTTTATCTCTTAGCTGTGTGCTTAAATATAAAGAAGGCAATGCGCATGTATAAACATACCATTTTCCCAGATTTTAGCATTTTTCTCCTACCACTACCCATGTTGTGCGATAAAAACAGAATTTTTCATGTTTGATTTTGCTCATCTCTTAAACTCATCATTTCAGCAATAAATTATTTAGTGTAAAATGCCCCGCTTTATTATCTCCAAAATACGAGTAGCGCACATGCAAACCAAGATGCCAGATATAGCAGACACTGCACCCGCTTTACGAACAGGTAAATTAGACTGGGTTGGCATGGGCGAAATCGAACTGCCATTTATTTTTGAGTCACGAGACTTATCTCCAGTTACAGTAAATGCCAAAGCTCGTGCATTTGTAAATTTGCATAAAGAAGATGCCAAAGGCATTCATATGTCACGTCTATTTTTAGCACTTGACCTGCTTTCGACTGAGCAGCAAGTCAATCCGCAAACAATAGCGCAAGCACTCGATACCTTTATAACTAGCCACGAAGGGCTGAGCGATAAAGCACAAATTGAATTTAAATTTGAACTACCGCTACGCCGTAAGTCACTATTAAGTGGTAAAGCAGGCTGGAAAAGCTACCCAGTTGTACTTACCAGTACAATTGAAAATAACATTATTAGCTACGAGCTAACCGTAGATGTTACCTATTCTTCAACATGCCCTTGCTCTGCAGCACTTGCACGCCAGCTTATACAAAACGCGTTTAACGAAAAGTTTAACCAAGAAACCTTAAGCCAAAAAGATGTGCACGAATGGCTAGGCACTACACAAGGCATAGTCGCTACACCTCACTCGCAGCGCTCTATTGCCAACGTAAAAGTAAAGCTTGATAGCAATATTCAAGAATTTGACGTAGTGACTCTAATAAATACCCTCGAAGCTGAACTTAAAACGCCTGTACAAGCGGCAGTAAAACGCGAAGACGAGCAAGAATTTGCCCGTTTAAATGGTCAAAATCTTATGTTTTGTGAAGATGCAGCGCGTAAAATTAAAGCTTTATTAGAAACAGATAATTACAGCGATTACTGGCTGCAAATAAACCATTATGAATCACTCCATGCACACGATGCTGTAGCTATTGCGGTTAAAGGTATTGAAGGTGGATACAAAGCTTAATAGCTACATAGTTTTAGCTTTTATAAACAGTTGGTAATTATTTTATAACTCATACTTTTTAGGCACGTAAATTGCTTTATTTGAGCAGTGTCAATTTGTTGTTATGGAGTTACCGTATGGAATTCGCTTTATTATTAATTCTAGTATTAGTTGTCGGGGCTTCTGTTGTTGCGTCAAAATTTAATGACGATGGCGGAAACCCGTATCCTTTTACCCGCAAGCAAACTGTTTTTACGCAGGTTGAAGGCGCTTTTTTAAATCTTCTCGAGCGTGCTGTTGGCGATCAATATAAAATTGTTAGTCGCGTTAAGCTAATTGACGTTATTGACTGTAAGCAAGGTCTTTCTATTAAATCTAAACGTGCTGCTTTAGCTAAAGCTAAAAATAAGCAACTCGACTTTGTATTAATCGATAAAGAAAAACTAACTATTGTTGCGGCCGTTGACCTAGTTAACAATGCCAATAAAGATGGCCACAAAGCTCAACGCGACTGGTTTGTAAACGGTGCACTAGAGTCTGCGGGCATTCCACATATTCGTATGAAAGTTAAATCGGGCTACCGTCCTTCTGAAGTACGCGATGCAATTATGTTTAAACTTGGTAAGCCTGCAGCAACACAAACGCAGCGCCCTGTTCGTAATCGCTCACATAAGCCAGCGGTACTTTCACCTTCTCAAGCCAAAGCACAAACAACTGCTTTAGCTGAAATTTAAAAACCAAATTAAATACTCTCCTAAAAAGTATTTAAAGCGAGCTCATAAACAAGCTCGCTTTTTTGTTTTTTATTGCTAACTTCACGTATAATCAAGTGATTCAAACTCAGGAATTAAACATTATGAATGTTGGTATTATTGGCGCAATGGAGCCAGAAGTTAAAATTTTACGTGAAGCGATGCAAAACCCACAAATTTTAACTAAAGCAGGTTTCACTTTTTATACTGGTGAATTGGCTGGTAACACAGTAACACTTGTACAATCTGGTATTGGTAAAGTAGCATCAACAATTGCAACTACCTTACTAATTGACAACTTCAAACCTGATTGCGTAATTAACACAGGCTCTGCCGGTGGATTCGATCCTTCTCTAAGTGTTGGCGACGTAGTAATTTCGTCAGAAGTACGTCATCACGATGTAGATGTTACTGCTTTTGGCTACGAAATTGGCCAAGTACCACAAATGCCAGCAGGCTTTACAGCTCACCCTAAATTAGTTGAAGCAGCACAACAAACAATCGAACAAATCAGTGATGTTAAAACACTTGTTGGCTTAATTTGTACTGGTGACACATTTATGTGTGACCCTGTGCGTATCGATAAAGCACGCAGTGATTTTCCTACAATGCTTGCCGTTGAAATGGAAGGCGCTTCAATTGCACAAACGTGTTTTACGCTTAACACACCATTTGTTGTAATTCGCTCAATGTCTGATATTGCAGGTAAAGAGTCACCACAATCATTTGAAGAATACCTAGAAACAGCATCAATCAACTCATCTAAAATGGTTGTCGCACTTTTAGAAAAGCTAACTGCAGTGTCTCTGTAAATGCTTAGCAATATTGTTCAAAATCACTTGGACTTTATTGCCTTCATACTAGCGCTCCTTGCTGAGCGCTTTATTCCCCTTATTAGCTGGTATCATCCTAATACAGCGTTAAATGCTGTTTTTAGTGCTATTGGCAAGCGCATATACAAAAGCAAAGAACCTAAAAGATATCAATATTTGGCAGCTATACTCGCAAGCACGCTCATTTTAAGTGTCATTCTCATTATTGTAGTGCTACTACTCGAGTTTGCTTTTTATCCTGAATTACTCGCTGGCCTTATTTTATACTTATGCTTAGAAAGTAAGAGTATTGATAAAAAAGCACTTCGCATTGCAAAGCTAACTAAACAAAATCAAAAATCGACAGCACGCGAATTACTAAAACCACTGCTTGCCCGTGAAGTTAATAGGCTTTCATCTCCTGGTATTATCAAAGCATTAATTGAAAGCTTAATACTGCGCACTGCTCGATACTATTTCGTAGTTATATTTATATTTTTAGCCTTTGGCCCTATTGCTGCCCTCGCCTATCGATTACTTACTTTAATACAACAAGCCTGGCGTAGTGACATATCCCCAAATAGCTACTTTTTAAAACCGCTTAAAACTCTCTTGTTTATTATTGAGTATATTCCAATGCGCTTACTCGCTTTAACTATTGCAGCAAGTAGAGCGAGCAAACAAAGCATGCACTACATAAAGCATTATGGCAGACATTTTTATCAAACAAATACAGGTTGGCTACTAAGCACATGCTCTGCATCACTTGGCGTGCAGCTGGGCGGGCCTGCAGTTTATTTAGGTACTCGCTTTAATAAAATGCGTATAGGTACTGATAGACTACCTACACCCGAGGATGTACCTGTAATAATTAATAGATTAAATCAGGCGCGTGTATTTTGGTTGTTAGTAATTGTAAGTATTGAAATATTAAAAGTGATTTAGTGACTATTTAGTGACTACCTCGTAACTATTTACAGACCCCAAAATACGAGCACAAAAAAACCAGCCTAGGCTGGTTTTTTAGTTTTCAAATGGTATTTAAGCTACAGTGATGTTTGCAAACTTACGTTTACCTACTTGGTAAATAGCCGTTGTGCCTTTTGCTATTTCAAGTTTGGTGTCAGTGATTTTATCTTCACCGTTAAGTTTAACTGCACCTTGCTTAATCATACGCATTGCTTCTGATGTACTTACTACTAAATTTGCTTCTTTAAGCAAGTTAGCAATTAAAATAGTATCTTCTGCAATAGTGATTGTCAGCTCTGGGATTTCATCTGGTAACGCTTTTTTCTGAAAACGCTGAATAAAATCATCATGTGCACCTTGTGCATCAGCTTCACTATGAAAACGAGCAATTAGCTCTTTAGCTAGTTCAATTTTAATATCGCGCGGATTCGTACCTTGCTCAACACGTTCTTTTTGAGCTGCAATTTCTTCAATAGAAAGCGCACTTAATAAGTCGTAATAACGCCACATTAGCACATCACTAATTGACATTATTTTACCAAACATATCGTTAGGCGCATCAGTAATACCAATGTAGTTACCAAGCGACTTAGACATTTTTTGAACGCCGTCAGTACCTTCAAGTAATGGCATCATTAATACTGTTTGCGGCTTTTGCCCTTCAACTTTTTGTAGCTCACGACCCATTAGCAAGTTAAAGCGCTGATCAGTACCGCCCAGTTCAACATCTGACTCTAGTGCAACCGAATCCCAACCTTGTACCAGTGGATATAAAAACTCATGAATTGCAATTGGTTGACCGCTGCCGTAACGCTTTTTAAAGTCATCACGTTCAAGCATGCGCGCTACTGTTTGGTTAGCAGCAAGTTTTATCATACCTGCAGCGCCTAACTTTTCCATCCAAGTAGAGTTAAATGCAACAGTGGTTTTAGCAGGATCTAGAATTTTGAATACTTGTTCTTTATATGTTTCGGCATTGGCTAGTACGTCTTCGCGAGTAAGTGGTTTACGCGTTACGTTTTTACCTGTTGGGTCACCAATCATGCCAGTAAAGTCACCAATTAAGAAAATAACCTCATGACCTAAATCCTGAAAGGTTTTCATTTTATTAATTAGTACAGTGTGCCCTAAATGTAAATCAGGGGCTGTAGGATCAAAGCCAGCTTTTATTTTTAGCTTTTTGCCCGACTTTAGTTTTTCAACTAGTTCGTCTTCAATTAATATTTCTTCTGCACCGCGTTTTATCTCTGCTAGAGCGGTTTGTAAATCCACTTTGTATTACTCCAAAATTCTGCCTACGAAGGGGCGGACTAGTTACTTGTAATCACGGTTTAATATAGGTTTAAACCGAATATATATATGTAGCTAACATAACAAATTTCTACCTAATTAAAATAACTTTTTAAGTTATTAATGCAACTAAACAAAATGAATTGAGTCTTAGTTAGATAGGACGTTAAAAAAGGCTTCCTAACCCTGATTTTAGCGTAGTTTAAGGTTAGTTTAAATCTACAAAGCACTAGTATTCGTACATTATTAAGTATATCCTGCAATATTATGTATTTATTATCTTGACAGCAGAAAAAGGCACGTTATGGTTCACGTGGTTAACACTCTCCCAAAAAAACACAAATTGCTTATTTTAGGTTTAGTTTCTGCTATTGCCGGCTTGGCATTTCTTCCTTCTGAAAAAGCGACTGCTTCTAAAGACAATAATGCAGATGCATTAGAGATAGGCAAGCGCTATGAGTTACAAGTTAAAGTTGATGACAACGAAAAATTAACTGAGTTAAATTCAGAGCAAGCAGCAGAAAAGTTACCAGAATACGACTTTGTCGATCATAAAGTTAAAAATGGCGACAATTTAGCAATTATCTTCAAACGTGCTGGTTTTTCAGCTCAAACGCTCCATAAACTAATTAACACTAACGCAGAAACGCGCAAGCTAACTAAAATTCACCCCGGTGAAATACTTAGCTTTGCGACAGCTGAAGATGGCTCTTTGGCTCAACTGCGCTATGTGATTTCAAAAACCGATACTTTATTTGTTACCTTAAATGAAGAAGGTAACTACGATACAGCTATTGATAGTAAAGAAATTGAAACGCTAACCAAAACCGCTGGCGGCGAAATATCTAACAACTTTTGGACTTCAGCAATAGCGGCAGGTTTAAGCGAACGCCAAATAATGAACTTTGCTGACATATTTGGTTGGGATGTTGATTTTGCAAACGACATTCGTAAAGGCGATGTGTTTGGCTTAATTTACGAGTCTCATTATGTTGATGGCGAGTTTATTGGTACCGGTAAAATTATTGCCGCTGAATTTGTAAACCAAGGTCAGCGCTTTGCAGCGATTCGCCATACCGACGGCAATTTTTATACGCCTGAAGGGCGTAGCATGAAAAAAGCATTTTTACGTGCACCTGTAAGCTTTAAATATATTAGTTCGAGCTTTAATCCTCGTCGCTTACACCCAGTTACTGGGCAAGTTAGAGCGCACCGTGGTATCGACTTTGCGGCACGCACTGGCACACCGGTGGTTGCATCAGGTAACGGTAAGGTAGTTAAAGCGGGTTACAGCAAGTACAACGGTAACTACGTATTTATTAGCCATGGCACACAATATGTAACTAAGTACTTACACCTAAATAAGAAACTAGTTAAAACGGGCCAAAAAGTTAAACAGGGCCAACAAATTGGTACTGTAGGTTCTACGGGTCGTGTTACTGGCGCGCATTTACACTATGAATTTTTAGTAAATGGCGTTCACCGTAATCCTAAAACAGTAAAACTTCCTAAGTCAGAGCCACTACCTCGCTCAGAACTTGCTAAGTTTAAACCGATTGCAGATAACTTTATTGCCCAACTTGAGCGCAATCGCGAGCTACAGTTAGCACTTAAATAAAGTTTATTAATAAACATTAAAAAAGCCTTTGCAGGTTAAACCTGCAAAGGCTTTTTTGTATACGCTAAAAACCATTAATACATTAATACATAAATGAGCTGAATCACTAAGGACACCATCACTAATGGCCAAATATATTTGCTGTATTTGGTTGCACCGTTGAGCCCTATTTTACTTTGATATTTTTCAAGCAGTGGAATAAGTATCGCTAGCGCGACAAACAAACCAATTAAAATAACGAATATATTCATATCAATGCCCTACTTATGGTAGCTCATGGCCTTTAGCGCTTACATAAAGTGCATACCAATGCTCACGAGTTAGTTGTACGTTTACAGCATCACAAGAGGCTTTAATACGCTTGGCATTAGTTGTTCCGATAATAGGCTGAATAGATGCGGGATGGCGCAGTAACCATGCAATAACAATAGCCTCAGCAGAAGTATCATAAAGTGCAGCCAGCTTATTAACTAAAAGACTGGTGTTTATATCAGCCTGCGATGCGTTTGATAAATCACTGCCGCTGTATAATCCTTGGCATAAACTGCCCCAGCTTTGAATTTGAATTTCAAAATGGCGACAGTACTCAATACTACCTGGCGTAAAATTAAGATCCTTACCGTCACTGTTACCGGCATATACACCTTCATCAACAAACTGATGTTTTTGTAAACTAGCCTCAATTTGATTAGCCACAATCGGCATATCAAGTGCATGCTGTAAAAAATTCATTTGATGTTGCTGCATATTCGATACTGCAAAATTGCGCACTTTACCGCTTTCTTTTAAGCAACTAAATATACGAGCAATTTCGTTAACTTCCATGAGTGGATCAGGACGATGCAGCATAAGTACGTCTAAATAGTCTGTATTTAATCGCTTCAAGGATGCTTCAACTGATTGCTCAATCCACTTTGATGAAAAATCATAGCGCTTGGGCCCTAAGTCATCTTCAAAACGAATCCCACACTTAGATTGAATATACATGTGCTCTCTAAGCTCTGGTCGCTCGCTTAATGCTTTACCAAAAACCTGCTCCGCTTTACCAAAAGTATAAATATCAGCATGGTCAAAAAAGTTAATGCCACCTTCAATAGCGTTATCTATGCATTCATGAGTTTGCTTAACATGTGCATCAGTGATTGCGTCTTTATTCCAACCGCCGCCCAGACCCATGCATCCGAATACAAGTTTACTAACATGAGGTAAGTGCTTTGCTAAAGGTGTGTGAAGCATGATAACTATCCTTAAAATTTTGAAGAGCTGTTACTGTAAACAAAAAGCGCTGAACAAGAAACCATTTAGCGGTGAACAAATTAAGAACAAAAAAAAGCGCAGTAAACTGCGCTAAATCATTTATTAACTACCACGTTAATTATTAGCCAACAAGTGCTAATAAAATACCCGCAGCAACTGCACTACCAAGTACACCCGCTACGTTGGGTCCCATAGCATGCATAAGTAAAAAGTTATGTGGGTTGCTTTCAAGGCCAACTTTATTAACTACTCGTGCCGCCATTGGCACAGCCGATACACCTGCTGCCCCAATTAATGGGTTTATAGGTGTTTTAGATATGCGGTTAAGTCCTTTTGCCATAAATACGCCAGATGCCGTACCAATTGCAAAAGCCAGTGCGCCAAGCACTAAAATACCAATCGTCTCAACAGTTAAAAACTTATCTGCAGCAAGCTTTGAACCTACAGCTAAACCTAAAAATATAGTTGTAACATTGATGATTTCGTTTTGAGCACTGTTACTTAATCTATCAACAACACCCGACTCTCGCATTAAGTTACCTAAACAAAACATACCTACAAGCGGTATAGCAGCCGGTAAAAACATAGCCGTTAAACTAAGCACCATAAGAGGGAAAATAATCTTTTCCTTTTTAGATACTTTGCGAAGCTCTGGCATCTTAATTTTACGTTCTTCTGGGGTTGTTAACGCACGCATAATTGGCGGCTGAATAATTGGCACAAGTGCCATGTATGAGTATGCGGCTACCGCTATTGCACCAAGTAAATCAGGTGCCAGTTTTGACGCTAAAAATATTGCAGTCGGTCCATCTGCACCACCAATAATTGCAATAGCCGATGCGTCCTGTAGAGTAAACTCAAAACCTGGCACATAGTTAAGTAATATAGCGCCAAACAATGTAGCAAAAATACCAAACTGTGCAGCCGCACCTAATAACAACATACGTGGGTTTGCAATAAGCGCGCTAAAGTCGGTCAGCGCCCCTACTCCCATAAATATTAATAACGGAAAAATCCCCGTATCAATACCCACGTAATAAACGTAATACAAAAGCCCACCTGGGTCTGACAAACCTGCCACTGGTACATTTGTTAAAATTGCACCAAAACCAATTGGTAATAATAATAGTGGTTCAAAGCCTTTAGCTATCGCTAAAAACAGTAATAAACACCCTACCGCAATCATAATTAACGATGGGATTGTAAAGTTAGCAATGCCAGTAGCATTCCAGAGGTTTAAAATACCGTCCATCCTCTATTTGCTCCTAAGCTAATGCAATCATAGCGTCGCCGGTAGTTACGGCATCGCCTTCACCAACCAACACTTCGGCAATAGTTCCGGTATGCATTGCGCGTATTTCGGTTTCCATTTTCATGGCTTCCATAATAATCACTACATCACCTTCGTTAACAACTTGCCCAGCTTTTACCTTAATCTTAAAAATATTACCGGCTAAAGGTGCGTTAAGGGTTTCACCTGATGCAACTGAAGCAGATTGAGGAATGTGCTCAGAGTCTTTTAATGTTACTTCTTTTAGCTCACCACCTTGCGCCACTACTACGTCGTAAACTTTACCATCTACTTTTACGCTGTATTGCTCAGCTTTAACGCTGTTATTATTTGATCCCGATTTTGGTGCTGCCTTATTGCTCTTATCTTCAACGGTAGGAATAGGCTCAAATGCATCAGGGTTATTACGATTTTTAATAAATTTCAAACCAACTTGTGGAAATAATGCATAAGTTAGTACGTCATCAATTTGCTCATCAGCAAGTGTTAAACCTTGCTCTTGCGCTTCTTTTAATAATTCAGCTTCAAGCGTTGCAAGCTCTGGTGCAATGTTATCTGCAGGGCGACAAGTAATAACCTCTGCTCCATCAAGCACACGCTCTTGTAGCTCTTTATTCATTGGTGCTGGTGTTAAACCATATTCACCTTTTAATACGCCAGCAGTTTCTTTAGTAATTGTTTTGTAGCGCTCGCCCGTAAGTACATTAAGTACAGCTTGAGTGCCTACAATTTGCGACGTGGGTGTTACTAAAGGTAAAAAACCAAGATCTTCACGTACGCGTGGGATCTCAAGCAAAACTTCATTAAGCTTATCTGCCGCGCCTTGCTCTTTAAGTTGGTTTTCCATGTTTGTAAGCATGCCACCAGGTACTTGAGCGAGTAAAATACGACCATCAACCCCTTTTAAGCTACCTTCAAATGCCGCATATTTTTTACGTACATCTCTAAAGTAAGCAGCAATTTCTTCTAGGTGGTTTAAATCAAGGTCGGTATCGCGCTCAGTTCCTTCAACTATCGATACAATAGTTTCAGTTGCGGTGTGTCCGTAAGTCATACTCATTGATGAAATAGCGGTATCAAGCATATCAATGCCTGCATCAATCGCTTTTTGATAAGTCGCAGTACTTAAACCTGTTGTAGCGTGGCACTGCATAGCAATAGGAACCGATACGGTTTCTTTAAGTGCTTTAATTAATTTTTCAGCATCGTACGGCTTTAATAAACCCGCCATGTCTTTAATACAAATTGAGTGACAGCCTAAATCTTCTAATTGCTTAGCCAGAGTCAGCCACATATCAAGCGTATGAACAGGACTTACCGTGTACGAAATAGTACCTTGAGCATGCGCGCCTACTTTTATAGCCGCTTTAATCGCTGTTTCTAGGTTACGTACATCGTTCATTGCATCGAAAATACGAAATACGTCAACGCCATTTTTATGTGCGCGTTCTACAAATTTTTCAACTACATCATCAGCGTAATGGCGGTAGCCTAATAGGTTTTGACCGCGTAATAGCATTTGCTGTTTAGTATTAGGCATCGCTTTTTTAAGCGCACGAATACGCTCCCAAGGATCTTCGCCTAAATAACGAATACACGAATCAAATGTAGCACCGCCCCACGATTCAATAGACCAATAACCTGCATCATCTAGCTTGCTAGCAATAGGTAGCATATCGTCTAGGCGCATACGTGTTGCGAGCAATGATTGGTGCGCATCGCGTAATACCAATTCTGTTAATTTTAATTTAGCCATGTGTGTGCCCCTTATTTATTATTTGATTTGTACTGAGCAATGGCAGCACTAATAGCAGCGATGTGCTCATTAGGCACACCTTGAGATTTAAAAGACGGTGATTTAGCTGGTGATGCCTCTGGTTCGCTATAGCGCGTCACCAAATTAGACATAAGCGTTACTGCACCAATTAATATCGACAGAAATACAAACACCCCAACCATACCAGTTAGCATTAAGCTACCAGCCGTTGTGAGTAGAGCACCTATATCCATTTTTCTCCCCCTTGAAACCCATATCGAAAATAAAAAATCGATTTAATTAAATATTTATTCACTGGATAATAACAAAACTAGTCGCTTTGTCTACATCTTGTAAATTGGTAAAACCAATTAAACTATAAACAACATAACACTCAACAAATTTACATGCCATAACCCAGCAATCATGCGCCCTACAATACATACAGAAAATAACGACTA
The DNA here is from genome assembly GCF_030408075.1 of Pseudoalteromonas sp. APC 3358. Taxonomy (NCBI): domain Bacteria; kingdom Pseudomonadati; phylum Pseudomonadota; class Gammaproteobacteria; order Alteromonadales; family Pseudoalteromonadaceae; genus Pseudoalteromonas; species Pseudoalteromonas sp. APC 3358. Next base: position 351,690 of record NZ_JASDCE010000005.1, on the reverse strand, counting down.
TAGCTAATAGTTATATGGAAGTTGTTAATTAACTATTCAACTTAATAAAAATAACCGCCAAATTTTATAATAAGTACAAAAACACACATCAATTGTTAATTGGTCTTACCAAAAACATTGTTTTTAGTGAATATTTACCGGTAACTTGTAACAGTGTGAATAACTTACATAACAAAGCGTAAAAATTACTAACTAACTAATAACTAAAAACACAGTTAAAAACCATAACCATCTGATATAAAACAAAAATAAACTTTGGCATATAACTGGCATTAGTTATTGTGAGCAAATTTGATAACCAAGGAGAAAACAATGTTACGCTGGACAATTACATTTTTAGTTATTGCTTTAATCGCTGCAGTGTTAGGTTTTGGTGGCATCGCAGGTGCCGCAGCTGGTATAGCAAAAATTATATTTTTTATATTTTTAGTACTTTTAGTGATCTCATTAGTTTCAGGTGCACTACGTGGTAAATCACCCAGGTAGATAAAGCATTCAACTAACAAACACTAAAATTTAATTAATACTTACAAGGAATTACACTATGAAATCAACAACTGTTAAAGCAGCATTAATCGGTCTATTCGCAAGTTTTTTCATCATGGGTTGTGAAGATAACCATGCAGAAGATGCAGGCGAGCGTATTGACGAAGCAGTAACTGACGTGCAAAACAAAGTAGAAGATGCATGTGAAAATGTTAAAGAAGGCGTAAACGCTGAAGAAACTAACTGTTAATTCTTCTTGTATCGCTAAAAAACGGCCTTAGGGCCGTTTTTTTGTGCCTGTAATAAAATCACTGACTATAAAGCTGCTCATTTAGCGGTTAGCTTGCTAAAATAAAAAAAACGATATTTAAAGCAAGGCAATATGGCATTTACAACAACCTACACACTAGATAAACCTTACTTTTACGAGTGCTTTGATGAGTCACTCCCCTACAGTAAGCGCGCCAAACCTAAGTACTTTTTACTTGTACTCCTCGTTGCGCTTGGTTTATTTGGCATTTATGTTTTAAACGATCATTACTTAGGATCGTTTATGATCATGCTAGGTGTACTAGAGTGCGTCGCTTTTTACTATCGCAGACCTTGGTGGGTAACCAGACAAATGCTCAGCAGAGCGTCAGGCTCAGAGGTAACACTTACCTTTGATGAAGAAGGCATTAAATCGGCTAATCATTACAAAAGCTTTCAGCTAACTTGGCAAGACATAAGCGAAGTAATAGATACTCAGCAAGGTATTATTATTAAAAATAAAAGCGGCATGCAATACATTTCAAAACAAATACTAACCCCAGAAACACTCGCTTTTATAAACAAAAAAGCCACTCAGTGAGTGGCTTTTTGACTAGTTGAGTTAATTACTCAACTACGTATACGTGTTGATTAAGCATTGCCCGGATTAGGGTTCGACTTTTCAGCTTGTATGCGCATGTAAATCTCTTCACGATGCACTGATACGTCTTTTGGTGCATTAACACCGATTCGAACTTGATTTCCTTTAACACCTAGAACAGTAACTGTTACTTCGTCACCAATCATTAGGGTTTCACCTACTCTACGAGTTAGTATTAGCATTCTCTTGCTCCCATGTTCCAATAAAAATTATAAGATTCCGCTTAAACATACTAATGAAAATTAGACTGAAAAGTAAGTAAAAACTCTCAATCTATCCATTTTCTGTTAAAAATGCTTTGTGTAATGCACGAACTGCCAACTCTAGGTACTTTTCATCTATTAAAACTGAAATTTTGATCTCAGAAGTCGAGACTAAAACCACATTAATATTTTCCTGCGCTAATGCATCAAAAAATAAACTTGCTACACCAGAATGCGATTTCATACCCATTCCAACAGCAGAAACTTTAGCTACCGTTGGTAATCCGCTTATATTTTGAGCACTGAGTTGAGCTTGATCTTCGCTCAATAATTCAAGTGCTTGCAGATAATCATTCGAGTGCACAGTAAAAGCATAGTCTATTTTTTCAAAGATATGATTAACTTGATTAATCATATCTATTTCGATGCCATTATCAGCAAAAAGTTTCAATATTTTTGAAAGATATTGCGTACCGCTTGGCACACCATCTACTTTAATTAAACATTCGTCACGATTAAACGCAATCCCCGATACCACCTTGCTTGGCATATCGTTCTCCTCAAAACTTATTAATGTGCCTTCATCAGGATTAAAACTAGAAAGCACCCTAAGTGGCACATTGTGTCTACCTGCAGCTTCTACCGAGCGAATATGCAAAACTTTCGCGCCTAAACTTGCCAGCTCTAGCATTTCGGCAAAAGTAACTTGGCTCATTCTGCGCGCGTTAGGTTCAACACGAGGATCTGTAGTATATACGCCGTCAACGTCTGTATAGATCTGGCATTCGTCGGCTTTTATAGCCGTTGCTATTTCTACAGCCGATGTATCGGTGCCGCCGCGTCCAAGCGTTGTAATATTGCCCTCAACGTCACGCCCCTGAAACCCAGCAATAATAGCAATGCGGTTATGCTCAAGCTCATGCTTTAAACGTGTAGCAGCAACGTCTTCAATACGGGCTTTACCAAACATGTTGTCGGTTAGAATATTGACTTGATCCGCTAATAAGCTTACAGCTGAATGACCACGTTTGATAATAGCCATAGCAAGCAGTGATACAGAAACCTGCTCTCCGGTGCTAATAAGTACATCTAGTTCACGGCTACTCGGGCGAGTATCAATTTGTTTGGCGAGGTTAATTAAGCGGTTGGTTTCTCCCGACATAGCCGAGAGCACCACAACCACTTGATGTCCTTGTTGCCTGGTTTTAACAACAAGGTCGGCGACCGCTTCAATTCGCTCTATTGAGCCGACCGAAGTGCCACCGAATTTTTGAACAATAAGCGCCACTTAGGCTTAAGTACGCTCAGTTAACCAAGCTGTAACGCTATCTAGTGCAGCAGCAAGGTTTTGTGGTTCACTACCACCGGCTTGTGCCATATCTGGACGACCGCCACCTTTACCACCTACTTGACCTGCCATATGGTTAACTAACTCACCAGCTTTTACTTTGCCTGTTAAGTCTTTCGTTACACCGGCAATTAGGCTTACTTTGTCGCCACTGGCAACACCCAGAGCAATAACACCTGAGCCAATCTTGTTTTTAAGGTCATCAACCATACCGCGAAGCGCTTTAGATTCAGTACCTTCAACGTTTGCTACAAGTAGCTTAACGCCATTAATTTCAACAATCGAATCAAGTAAAGACGCGCCCGCTGCACTTGCTAGCTTATCGCTAAGCTGTGCAATTTGCTTTTCAAGGCCTTTAGATTTTTCAAGCAACGCAGTTACTTTTTCAAGTACCGATGCGCTATCGCCTTTAACTAAAGCTGCAACATCGCTAAGTTGTTGCTCTTGCTCGCTAACGTACGCTACAGCATCTGCACCGGTTACGGCTTCAATACGGCGAACACCTGCGGCAATACCACTTTCAGATACAATTTTGAATAAACCAATATCGCCAGCGCGCTCAACGTGAGTACCACCACAAAGCTCAATAGAGTAGTCGCCAATAGTAACTACACGTACTTCGTCATCGTACTTTTCGCCAAACAATGCCATAGCACCTTTCGCTTTAGCATCATCAATAGCCATAAGCTCAGTGTTAAGTGCAAAGTTACGACGAATTTCGTCATTAACTACACGCTCAATTTCACGTAGCTCATCTTTAGTAACTGCTTCAAAATGCGAAAAGTCAAAACGTAAACGATCTGGCTGAACAAGTGAGCCTTTTTGGCCTACATGGTCACCTAATAGTTGGCGTAGTGCTTCGTGTAAAATATGCGTAGCTGTGTGGTTTTTCTTAATGCTGTCGCGGCGCGTATCATCAATAGTTGCGTCAACTTTGTCATTAACACCAATACGGCCTTGTACAGTACCGTGGTGAGCAAAAGCATTACCAAGCTTAGTGGTATTAGTAACATTAAATTCGCCACCAGCAACTGTAATAGTACCCGTGTCACCCGTTTGACCGCCTGATTCAGCGTAAAACGGTGTGCGGTCTAGTACTACAATACCTTGTTGACCATCTTCTAATAACTGAACAGCTTCGCCACCGGCAAAAATTTCAATAACGGTCGCGCTGTAATGTGTACTGTCGTAACCTTTAAAGTCAGTGTGTTTATCTGATTTTAATTGGTCATTGTAATCTGCACCAAATTTACCTGCTTGCTGCGCTGTTTTACGTTGTACAGCCATACACTCTTCAAAGCCTTGATGATCAATTGTCATCTGGCGCTCACGCGCAACATCGGCCGTTAAATCAGCTGGGAAACCATACGTATCATAAAGTTTAAATACTAAGTCGCCCGGTATAATATCGCCTTTAAGGTCGCTTAAGCTTTCTTCTAAAATAGCTAAGCCACGCTCAAGTGTTTTACCAAACTGTTCTTCTTCAATGCGTAATACTTTTTCGATAATTTCTTGTTGCTTAGCAAGCTCAGGGTACGCTTGACCCATTTGCTCAATTAGCGCAGCAACTAATTTATAGAAAAACGAACCTTGTGCACCTAACTTGTTACCGTGGCGCACAGCACGACGAATAATACGGCGCAGTACATAACCACGGCCTTCGTTAGATGGCATAACACCGTCTGAGATTAAAAACGCACACGAACGAATATGATCCGCCACTACGCGTAGTGACTTGTCGTCCATGTCTTGTGCATTAGTAACACTTGCAGCAGCAGCAATTAAGCCTTGAAATAAATCGATTTCGTAGTTTGAATGCACGCCCTGCAAAATAGCAGAAATACGCTCAAGGCCCATTCCCGTATCAACAGATTGCTTAGGTAGAGGCAACATTGTACCGTCGCTTTGACGGTTGTATTGCATAAATACAAGGTTCCAAATTTCGATGAAACGGTCGCCGTCTTCCTCAGGAGAGCCCGGAGGCCCGCCCCAAATATGCTCGCCGTGATCATAAAATATTTCAGAACACGGACCACACGGGCCAGTATCGCCCATAGACCAAAAGTTGTCTGAGGTCGCAATACGAATAATACGATCCTCTGGCAAGCCAATTTCGTTAGCCCAGTAACCAAAGGCTTCTTCATCATCGTGATAAATAGTTACTAAAAGTTTTTCTTTAGGTAGGCTTACTACCTCAGTTAAAAACTCCCATGCAAACTTAATCGCGTCTTGCTTAAAGTAATCACCAAAGCTGAAGTTACCTAACATTTCAAAAAATGTATGGTGGCGAGCAGTGTAGCCTACGTTTTCTAAATCGTTATGCTTACCGCCAGCACGTACACAGCGCTGCGAGCTTGTCGCACGTGTATAAGGGCGGCTTTCTGCGCCTAAAAATACATCTTTAAATTGCACCATGCCGGCATTGTTAAATAACAACGTGGCATCGTTACCCGGTATAAGCGAGCTAGAAGGTACTATTTGATGTTGCTTGCTGGCAAAAAAGTCTAAAAACTGTTGCCTAATTTGTGCGGTAGTCATGTGCTGCATTTGAAAGTCTCACCTGTATTTACTGTGCTTGCATTGCAAAATTAATTTCATCGTAGCTAAAACCCCGATACATTAAGTAGCGCACGCGCTTAGCTTTATCTTTGTAATCGAGGTTTGGCGGTGTATTTGAATATTTTTTATTGTACGCATCCTGCGCAAGCTCAAACCAATCTACTTCAAGCTCTTCAACTACCAATTCAAGTAGCGAACGATCAATCCCTTTGCCCATAGCTTCGCTTTGTATTCGCTTAAGCCCGTGGCATTTAAATATGTGTTTTCTTACAAAGCCTTCACAGTATCGCTGCTCGTTAATAAAATTATGCTTTTCGCACCAATCAAGCAGCGTTTCAATAAACTCTTCTGTGGCTTCTTTTTGCTGTAATTTGAGCGTTAACTCTCGACGCGAATATTCTTGGCGCCCTAGTAACCAAAGTACATAGTTTTTTAGTTTTTGCTTTAATTTATCATCCATTAAGCGTCAAAACGCCCGCTTGTTTCACTGCTAAGTGGCTTAACATTAATGTCGTCACTTGGTGGTACAACAGGCATAAAAATGGCTTGATAAGATACAAAAAAGCTAATGTAGCAAATCGGCATTAAAATCAACAGTGGTAAGAACGATAAGAACATCGAAAGCGCCATAAATAATGCGCAAATAAGGCCAAAAACGCCAAGTGGCAAAATGTTATGATAAAACACCATTAACGATTTTTTAAGCGCCGTTAAAATACGTGTTTCTTTACTAAAATAAACAAGCGGTACAGCGTAAGCAAACGCCGTTAAATAAATTAGCATTGCCATAAAAAACAAAATGACATTCGCGCCCGAAATACTCTCAAGCATTTGTTCAAGTGCTACGTTTGGATCAAGTCCCGGTTGGCTCATAACAGCCACTGCATCGGCAAATAAGCCATTAGCAAGTAACGCCATTAAAATGCCCGCACCCATTTGATAAAGTGCTAAACGCAATAACCCTAAACGATTTCCCTTAGCCGTAAATGGCTTGAGAATATCGGCTAGCATAATTTTTCCGCCCTGCTGCTTACTAAGCACCGCTTGGTAAAACCCTGCGGTTAAAAATGGCGTAGCTAGTGCTGCTACTACTTGCAGCAGCGGTAAAAATAAAGACAGCAGCCCTACAATACCAATAAATAAATGCATAAAAATAAAGGTTGCTGGCTGGGTTTTAAAAATAAGCCATCCGGCTTTTAACCACTTTAGCCCTGCATCGGCTTTAAAAATTCGTAATTGTGTAGACATACTTGCTCTTAATTTAAAACGAAACACGCCAAGTATAACTTGGCGTGAGGGGGTATTAATAGACGAAACGTAATTAAATGATTAAGGTTTTTTAATTTTCTTAATATCTAACATATGCGCGCCATGCTTAATTTTTGTTTCTAGGTACGATTTATTACCCGCAACACCCGCTTTAATGTGCGCATGCGTGCCCACAACCGAGTCAACATTAATACCGGCATCTTTTAATGCGTTAAGCTTTTTAGGATTATTGGTCATTAATTTAACGTGGCTTAAATTAAGCGCATTAAGCATTAATACCGCATCCGAAAAGTCACGTAAATCATCAGCAAAGCCTAAATGATTATTAGCTTCGTAGGTGTTCATACCTTGCGATTGCAGTACGTAAGCATCAATTTTGTTGTATAAACCAATGCCACGGCCTTCTTGGCGTAAATACAATAAAATACCGCCTTGCTCGTGCATCATTTCAATACACTCATTTAGCTGCTCGCCGCAATCACAACGCGATGAGTAAAATACATCGCCTGTTAAACACTCTGAATGCATACGAATAAGCGGTACATCTTGCTCTGTATCAGCGTTGTTAAACACCATAGCAATATGTTCTTTACCATCTTTTAAATCAGTAAATGAGATTATTTCTGCAGGGATATCACTATTTCTGCCAACATTAAGCTGGACTCTTGCTCTTACTTGCGCCACGACAAATCCAAATATTTAAATAACTACGACACGACAATAAAGTGATAATATCACAAAATAGGATAAATACACCGTAGTACAAGACTATTTATGGCAATTATATGGCGACGACAGGCGTTATTTTCAATGATTGTTAGCAATAAATTAATACAAATAACAGCCAATGTTATTTACGTTGATTTACCTTAATCAGTGACACTTACGGGCGCGTTTGGTATTTTGTATTTTAAACAACGATAGGGATTATTATGAAACGTCAGCAACTCGCTTTATTTATAGGCTTAAGTTTGTCTGCTTTAAGCGCAACAACTTTAAGCACTACAGCACTTGCCAGCCAAGCAAGCGATCCTCAAACGGTATTTAGCCAAGCATACCAAAGCTATTTAGCAGCAGTTAAAGCAGACGAAAACGTACAACAAACTGCCAAACTTGCTTACACATCAGGTAAAGCCGTTTACGGTAAAAGCGACGACAATACTGCCAACTTAGCTATTAATTACGCTAAAGCAATAAAAGGCTACGGCGATGAGCTAAACGAACAGCGTTTTGCACTCTATAACGAAGCCCATACTATTTTAGCTGCAAACCACGGTAAACTATCAATAGAAACAATTGATGCACTACTCGGCCAAGCTAACTACACAACATCAGCTTACAAAGCAGCTAACTTTTTAGAACAAGTAATAGATATAGCTAAAACACAAAATAAGCCTAAATTTGTAGCCGACATGAAACTAGAAGCAGCATCACTGCTTGCTAAAAAGTTTAGCTCTAAAAAATATCGCGAAGCGAAAAACTACCTAGAAGAAGCCGACGAATACTACCGTGAAAATCTGCCTAGTAGCTCGGTAGAGCAAATTAAAGCTAATTTTTTAATAGCCGCATTTGCCGAAGGTAGTAAAAAATATAATCAGGCAATTGAGCGCTTAAACAACATAGTTACCGCGTTTGACGATAACTTAAAATACGATCACAGTGCTGAGCTAACCGCTCATTCTAAACTTGTAGGTCTGTACGAAAAACAAGGCAAAAGCGAAGAAGCAACTAAACACTGCCTCGCTATCGCTCAAATGGTGCCATGGAAAGAATCGCAAGAGCAAACACCACTCTATCGTGTTAATCCTAAATACCCAGTGCACAAAGCCAGATTTAGTACCGATGGTAGCGTTATTATGGAGTTTGAGGTAGACGCAGCTGGCTTTGTAAAAAACCCAAAAGTACTTAGCTCTGAAGGCGGCAGCGCATTTGAAAAGTCAGCCAAAGCAGCGCTTGAGCAATGGCGTTACGCGCCAAAGTTTGAAAATGGCAAACCCGTTAGCGCTATTTCTCAGGTACAACTCGACTTTAAAATTAACCGCCACTAAAAGCGGCTCATTAAAAAAGGCGCTTTATGCGCCTTTTTTAATACCAACTAATACAAATTCTACGTAGTTAAAATTCGTAACTTACGCTAATACCGCCATCGGCTCTTTTTTCGTTGCTGTCGCTTGCTTTACCATAGCCCACATCTAGCTCTAATCTAAAACCAGCGCTGTTCAATCCATTAAAGTTATAGCTGTACGTAAGCCCTATTCCGTTTGTTGTTTCTTCATCAAAAATACCGCCAATTACACAACCTAGCGTATTAGCAAAGTCAGTTGCTACATCATTAGTTGAACCTTCACACTCTTGGTCTGTATCTCTTGCACCAATAGCGCCCACAAGCGCGCCAAAAGCATGCTTTTTATTATCGCTTACTGCTTGTTCAAAACCTGCAGAAAATCCATCATCAAGGCCTAGTTTATAGTTTGCATACCAGCGTTGTGTGTCGTCGTTAGCCGACAAAGACACTTCAGGAATAACTAAGTAAGGATAGCCACCCCCAATCGAAAAACTAACATCGTTAGCAAAAGTAGAACAAGAAGCGATAGATAAAGTGAGTAGTAATATTTTTATTTTCATAAAGTTCCCTTTGAGTAAGCATAAAATGTACTTACTTTAGGAACATCATGCAATACGACAAAAAGCTCGTTAAATTTAGCTTTAGTAATAAAATAGGGATTAAATTTTAGCGAGTATTTTATCGCTAGCCGCTTCTATTAAATCGAGCACATTTTCAAAGCCATCATCGCCGCCGTAATAAGGATCGGGAATAGCGCTTTGGGCTTGCTCGCCATATTCTAAAAATAGCGCCAGCTTATAGCGTAAATGCTCAGGGCATTGCGCTGTTAAATCAGCTAAATTTTGTGTATCGGCCGCTAAAATTAAATCAAACTCAGTAAAGTCGCTTGTGCGTACTTTACGCGAATAAATACCTTTAAAGCTATAACCACGTTTTTCGCCTGCAGCCATTGAGCGACTATCAGGCGTTTTACCTTCGTGGTAACCAATAGTCCCTGCCGAATCAACTTTAACGTTAACGCCGAGCTTTTTAGCACGGGCTTTTAATACCGCCTCTGCAGTTGGCGAGCGGCAAATATTACCTAAACAAACTATGAGTACTTTTTTCATTAAGGCTCCTCTAACTAATTTAAAAACCTAAGCTTTAAAACTGTTTTAAAATACTTGCGTCGTAATCTTCAACGTTAAGCGTTACGTTATGTTGCGCTGCAACAGATTCAAGCTCAGCTTGTTTAATGGCTAAATCGTCCATAGTGATTAGGTTATCGTCTAACTGCCACAATAACCGAGAGCCCGCGTAGCTATAGTGAATCGCTAATAACGCATCGGCATTACCTTCACGGCCAGCAGCTTTTAACTTAGCCATTTTACGGGTTATTTTATTAAGTGCTTTTTTAAGCTCCCACACATAAACAACTTCTGTCATAAACGTATGTGTACGGTATTTATGAAGTAACCACGCAAGCCCAACGCTAGTAATAGCAACACCTATTAAGTTCCAATGAAAGTGGCTACCACTTTCATCAGGAAATAAAGCAATCAGCGTTTGCGATATAGCCAAGCTGCCTACAGCCAAACCAATACCACATCCTGCAATAACACGGTTTAAATGTTTACGGTAACGCGCTTTATTTATTTCAATGAGTTGCATAACAGCCTAAAAAGTTAAGTTTTAATATTTGCGAATGGCTATTGTAACTAAACCCCACATTTTTTATAAAATTATTTCACCCTTTTTTGATTTGCCACCCGTTATAGCTTTGAAAATACCCTAATTGTAGTGGTCAATAAAATTTGGAGCGGCTTATGCACACACTTGAAGTACCTAACAACCCAGTATTTATTAAAACATCGACTGCCGTTATTGGCGGCGCCGCAATGACCTTTGCAGCTTTTGCGTTTATGCAATATTTAATAAGTGGCGAGCAACGCGCACCGGTTAAACCAGGGGGCGATATTATAGTAGAGATTTTTCAGGCACCTGAGGATTCAAAAGTCAGGCATATACAAAAAATACAGCCGCCACCGCCAATGCCTAAAGTGCCGCAAAAAGCTCCACCGCTTGATACATCAGCCGATCCTGTGTTGGCAATTAGCGACTTTACGCCGATTACAATTGACGATTTTGGTGGCGACATTAACAACACCATTAATCGTCCAACAGGGGATGCAACCCCCATAGTGCGCATAAACCCTAAATACCCAACCACAGCAGCGCGCGATGGTATTGAAGGTTGGGTACAACTAAGCTTTAGTATTTCGCCAACGGGGGAGGTAATCGACCCAGTAGTTATTAACGCCGAGCCTAAACGTACCTTTGATCGCGAAGCAATACGAGCCATTAAACGCTGGAAATATCGCCCCAAAGTAATTGAAGGTGTGGCACAATTACAAACAGGTCAAACCGTACAACTCGACTTCAAATTACAACAATAAGAGCGATGAGCCTATGCTACTAAGTATTAAGTCATGGTTATTTGAAACGCCAAGCAAGGACTGCATGGCAAGTTACGCAAAAAGTGGCGACAATCGTTACTTAGAGCAGCTTATTGCCCTCTACAGTAACGACTTATACCACTACCTTGTTACGCAATCTAATACGCATTTAGCATACGACGTAAGCCAACAAACATGGCTAAAAGTAATCGAAAAACGCCACCTTTACCAAGCGCAAACCACACCCAAAGCGTGGCTGTTTAAACTTGCCCGCAACACACTCATTGACGAATACCGCAGGCAACAGCACTTTGTAGAGCTTGACGAAAACACGCATTTAGCAGCACAAAATGATAAAAGCGAAAGCGACTTAAATAGCAGTGACTTAGCTAGTCGAGACTCGCATATAGGCAGCTCAAACATAAGCTATGACGCGTTCGACGCCGCCCTAAAACAACTCAGCTTTGTACAACGCGAAGCCATAACCTTACAACAAGAAGGCTTTTCGCTCACCGATATAGAACTTATAACGCAAAGCAGTCTTGAGACCATTAAAACAAGGCTGCGCTATGCCAAGAAAAACCTTAAACGTTTATTAGGAGCAAACAATGAACAAGCCTGATGAGCCGCTTGATCAAAAGCTCACACAACACTACAAAGAGCGAAAAGCGCGCACTACACTCACCGCTGCCCAGCAAAAAGCGCTACTTAATAAAGCCACGCACACTAAGCCTAAAAAGTTCGGTTTTACGCTACAGCTAACCAGCCTTGCCTGTGCACTGGGTGTGTTCGCCTTTATTGTGTTTGATAATAACAACGTAATAAATACAGAGCCTAAAACCGTACTTAACAGCGTATTTAACACTATAGATATTCACGACTATTCATTTATAAAAACACACGAAATAAACCAAGCTGGTAGCTATGCAAGCTCCATAAACGAGCAAAAACACGCACTTGATAGTCAATTAGCTAACGATTTACGCCGCCACCAACAACGCCACATAGAATACGGCACTCTAGTGAAGGTAGATAACGACTGGTACATAGCCAGCTGTAATGATGAAATGCTCGTGCAAATTAAGCAGTCACTGTTGAATGATTTAAAAGGTAAACACGCGGTTGAAAGTAATATAAATACGGGTGATATGCTCGCTATGGCGCATAACGGCAAAGGGCAGATTATTGCACTTAAACATGCGGGTGCTGGGGTTAGACAGTGTGGGGCTTAGGTGGTTTGGGATGGTGATAATTTAAATAGTAAATTATCACCTAGCTTAAAGAGAATTCACGCTATACAGAAGAGGCTCGCAAATGTAGATTTATTTCATCTCAGGAAATAATAAATTAAATGGCGTAGGGTAGCGATAATGTCGACAAGCGACTAAAGCCAATGGTGTATAGCCCTGCTTTACGGCTGAAAGCTCCCAAAAAAAATTAGAATGCTTACACTCTTCTTTTACGTGCTTTACAGCAGCCACACCATTTATTGGAAAGTTAGTCGTTGCCACTCCATGCTGGTTAGTACCTGAAAAAAAATACTCCTCAGAAGTTTCATTTGGATACCAATATTGAAGAGTACAGTGCTTCAAGCTTTTATTGCAAAACTCTTCTAATATTTCTGCTAAGTCAGGCATATCGTACAAATTGCAGAACAAAGTTAAAGCGGGATAAAGAATACTCGCTTTTGTCATTGACTCTTTATAAACAATATCCATTTTTTCTTTATTACGATGCTCTAGTAATTGCTCATATGCATGCAGGTTTGTGGGATACATACCATTAAACTCATAAGAGTAAGTAACACGATCAATGATGGCATCCAACCAACTTTTTGCGAAGACATCATCTTGACTGCTTTGGTATAAAAGGTGAAGAGCTAATACCAAGTCTATCGCCTGATCATCTTTATAGGGTGAAAGCAATAAAGGGTTATTAACAACTAAATGATTTATTGCTCTTTTTACTTTACTTAGTTTGTTTTGCAGTATTTCAAATTCTTCACTCTCGTATTTTTTCGAGATATCTTTTTTATACAATTCCGTCAGATTAAATAACAACCATTGCCCCCTAAGAGCTAAGCGACCTAAAATATCAAATAATTTTAGATTAATGCTTATTGAACATGGTGCAGAGATTAAATGTGATATTGCATGTCTTTTATCTACAAATGGAAATATCACTTTTTCAAAATACGCCTCGGTGATCGTATGATAGGTATGTAAAAGCCCTTCAAATGCATTACGGATGGACTTTTGATTAAGGTTATCTTTAATTGAGTCCCATGTGACAAGTAAAGAGTATTCTGCTAGTTGATAAGAAGCCTCTAAGCTATCTTGTTCTCTATGTTGACTAAATATCAACCACAAAGCTAAATTCACTTGATTGATGGATTTAATAGTGGAGGCTTGTTTCTTATCTTTATCAAAAATAAATTGCAGTAATATACTGAAGTATTTTCTAGATTCTACTGGTTCATCAATAAGCGCAATTGACTTATGAAGTAAAGGCTGCCAACCAACGGGGAGGAGTGCTTCAGTGAACATATATTCAAGAATTAGGCTTGATAACTTATCGCCATTCCATTCTTCAAAAGATAGATCTTCATTTGTATGTTTTCTAATATAACCTGTAACGTCCTGCCTTACACCTGTAATGATATGACCACCAAAGCACAAGCAAATAACAACAGGCTTAGCCTTGTGTTCAAGAGGAATTCGGCTTTCTATAAACGAGTCTTGTATTTCATCTAGTGACCAACGCAGCGATTGCGGTGAATCACCTATCCAAGTACTGCGTGTTAGGTTTTTTTCTTTAACTGAGAATAGATAAACTTTATCAACGTCACCATTTATACTACCTACAGCAGCGATATCTACGCCGTATTCTTTGAACCCTCGAGAAGGCTTTATAAATACATTTAAACCCATCTGACTCAACAAATCAGGTAAAATAACATCAAGTTCATCTCTTTCCTTTAATGAAGCTAAATACTCCTTAAGCATCTTTTTCATTTATGAACCTCTCATAACGAAACACCCTTAGCATCATTTCTAAACCTTCAGGATCAACTACAGTCATTTTGGGAATGTCTATTTTTTGCGAAAACGAGTGCAGCGTATTCTTCATTCGTTGACTTTTACTTCCTAAAATTGAAGGTGTGACTACGTCATTACCATATAAAATAGTTTGTGTTGTAGCAATTAAATTAACTATAGAACCTTTCCGTGCTTCATTCATACTTTGAGACATTTTCACTTCAAAATCTCGCCAGTAAAGGTGAACTTCTTTTTGAGGCGCTTTTAATTCTTTGATCTTATTTATGCCTTTAAAATTTGCATTATAGCTATCTAATTCAGATAAAAGTTGGTCGATAACAACCAAAATATCGCTGTCCGCACTCTCTTGTATTTTTGTCAGAAATTCTTTTACTTTTTCCGTATAACTTAGAAGTAATGGATCATAAATCAATCTAATTATTTGTTTTTTTGTATCCGCCGTCGTATGGGAAATAATTGAGAGTAAAAAGCTGACAACAGCGATTGGACTATAAAAAAGCCAGCCAACAGCTTTTTTAATCATAAATAAAAACTCACTATCTGTAAGCGGTAAAACTGATTCATCAATTGAGAGTTCAATCAAGTATCTATCACCTTTAGTAATTACATCATGCAACGCACAACACAGTTGAACATCTCCTATTAAAAGCCATTTTGTAACTATTCTATTTAAAAAATCTGAATTTCGCTCATTCACAAGCTCATGATCTAGGTGCTGAAAATCACTAACTTTAAGCTCATTATTTTTTATAAGTAGGGTTTCAAGTAAATCTTCTACTAAAGAACATTTCTCACCATTAATTTCATTTCTAATAAAATAGGACAAGTGATCTAGTGTTTTAGATTGAGCTGGCGTTGTATTTTTGAAATAAGGTATTAGAAATGTAACGACGTTATCAGGAAGATCTTGTCCATTAAAAGCTGCTAGGTATGAAGCTTCTTGTATTACCAAGTGTTCATATTTCTGAAGACATTGTTCAAACAATAACTGGGCTTGAGGCCATAATATGGGAGTTTGTTTCGCAATAAGAAAAGCTGAGCGAAAAATTTCAGATTTTTCAGAACTACCTGTTTCAATATTTAAAGCGCTTTCTAATAGCTTTAGACGAACTGATGGCATATCTAAATCATTCAATGAGACCCGACCTATAGCCGAATATATCTGTAATCGTATACCCGCACTTTCGTGCTTGATCAACGTCGAAAGTTGTTCTATTACCCATGAAGAGTCGAGTTTCGCAGCAGCCATTATTGTATTAGCTAATAAAGGATAACTATTTTCCGGTTGCTCTAATATAAAACTTAAACCAGCTTTACAACGATCTAAATTTTGCTGGCAAAACAAAAAATAGGCTTGTTCATAATCGCCATAAACTAATTCTTCATCTTTTAAGTGAACGAATACATTAACAACATCAATCACAGTAGTATCAAGTTTGGGCAATACAGAACAATAGGCAAATGTCAGACTTGAAGAGTTATAATTATTTTCTTGATTTGTTAGCTTTAGTAATTGCTCATTCAGATCCAAGATTTGATTATTGTGGAGATACGCCAACTCTTCAGCTATTAAACTATCTTTATTACGAATATCTCTGAAATCCAAGTCATTTAAAACCTTAAGTAAGGTATCGTTTTTTACCGCATCCTCTAGAGTCGCTTTTATTTCCGCCTGTTCCATTGCAGAACCTTTGAATTAAGGGATAGTATTTAATCCCACTTTAAATTGACAGATACCACAAGTCAATTGAGGAGAAATATCATCATTCTAAACTAAGCTTCTGAGTTAGCGCTTATTTATTTAATTTGCAAAACCCGCTGGGCTAGATTTTGCATCCCATCCCTCAGAGTCAGGTCTTATTTCTTGCCAAACTAAAACATAAATTTCACGTTTAACAATTTTCCCGACATCGCGACATGAAAATAGGTAGTTGATGAGTAATTTCACGCATTGGTATCTTATCTTCACCATTTACTTTCACATCTATCAATATTTGAAGGGAGTAATGTGATGCTCGGTGGTACAGGGAAAGCTCAGGGGATATAAGCGTCAGTATACCTTTGCCGCTGTCGCCAGCACGATAAAAACCTGAATGAGGTTTTATGTTGTATTTAACTTTCAGGCTACCGCCCGACGCGCCAGCAAGCTGTTCGCCTACAATAAACACTACATATAACTAGCTTTTGGTGTGCTCATTGCATTGGCGAACAGTTGGGTTTCGTGTCACTCAACCCAACCTACTTAGCTATAAAAGTACTGTCACCATCTAACAAATCACTGTTAATGATTACTGCTTTAAAAGTCGCTTTTCTGGATTATTTAAGTACTTTAAGCCAATGGTAACTATGCGTGTATGTACCATTGTTATAACGCGTATTTGCACATTGCCAATAACAACAATATCGCCTTTACTGACTTCTCCTGAAAGCTTTTGGTTAATCACTTCTTCCAAGCTTATCTCTTCTGGAGCGTCTATGTGCATGTGGTAAGAGTAAAATATATCACCTACCAACGTTACTCCTTTCACTTTAAGTTCGTTGTGAGCTAAGTGGCTATCTTGATGGTTTGTTTTATCGGTTGCTGTAAAAACTAAATCAACAAAAGGTCTGTTATCTGGTTTTAAAACAACAAATAAGTGATCGTTTGCTTTTAACTTAGTTGAGCCTCGTGGCGGTATGATTGACGGACCCCGTGTGATCATAGCAACAACCACACTCTCAGGAAGTGCCGCATGTGACAAGCTGCGCCCAGAAACCCGAGAAACATCACTTAAGGTGTATTCTACAATTTCTATATCAATATCGTTTAGTGCTGTAATTTCGAGTGTTGCAGCGGCTAGGTCGGGCGGCGGCTCTACTAAATTTAGTTTTTTAGCCATCCAAGGCATTGTTGAGCCCTGTAACGTTGCTGAAATTAATACCACGAAAAAAACAACATTAAAAATAAGTTCAGCCCCTGAAAGGCCAAATAGTAATGGGAATATAGCTAAAATAATGGGTACTGAGCCTCTAAGGCCAACCCAAGATACAAACAGGGTTTCGCGATTATTAAAGCCAAACAGTTTTAAAATAGGCGCTACCGCTAATGGGCGAGCAACAAAAATGAGTGCCAATGCAATAAGCAATCCTTCTAACCATACATCAACCAACGACGATGGGTTAATAAGGAGTCCTAATACAACAAACATGGTTATTTGCCCAAGCCATGCTAAGCCGTCATGAAACAGAAAAATACCGCGTTTATATACAAATTTGCTGTTACCTAAAATAACACCCGTTATAAATACAGCTAAGAATCCACTGCCGCCGAGCGTTGCAGAAAGGCCAAAAGAAAGCAGTCCAAATGCGGTTACCATCACTAAATACAAACCCGATGCATTTAGTTTAATTCGATTAATAAACCAAACCGATACCTTACCAATTAAAAGACCACAAATAGCGCCAACCCCCATTTGTTGAGCAAATAACTGTAGTAAATCCAGCCCTATTGGCATGTCGTTAACGAGCATTTCTAACAAACCAACTGTTAGAAAAATAGCCATTGGATCGTTCGAGGCACTTTCTATTTCAAGCGTAGATTTAAGCTTTTTGTTTAAGTGAATGCCCGCACTTCGTAAAAGCGCAAACACTGCTGCAGCATCTGTAGAGCCAACAATAGCGCCCAGTAAAACACCTTGTAATATGGGCAGGTCTAAAATATAAGTGGCCACAAGGCCTGTAATTACAGCGGTAAATAACACCCCGACGGTTGCTAAAGCAGACGCGGGTTTCCACACTTGTTTAATTGAACTGGTAGGCGTTTGTAAGCCGCCATCAAATAGAATAATGGCAAGCGCAAGAGTACCCAAAGCATGTGCGGCCTCTGCGTTGTCGAATGAAATACCTGCAATACCGTCTTCACCTGCGAGCATACCTACAAGTAAAAATAGCACCAGCACAGGTAAGCCAACACGTGCAGATAACTTGCTCGAGATCACTCCTAGTAAAATTAATATGGCACTAACGAGAATGATATTATCAATTGCAAACATAGTGTGGATTTACAGCCTTATATGAGTTGAAAAGTAAGAATTGCCAGCTATCAAAAAGCTTAAAGCTCATGCTATACAATAACCTAAAAAATATAAATACGGGTACTTAAGTCTATAATTAAATCATTTTTCTAATAGTTATAGACCCTTTTAGTTTGGTATTGCTTGGCTCTATCTTAATTAGCTTTATTTATTTTGAAAACAAAAAAGCCTGCGATTAAGCAGGCTTTTGAGTATTTAAATAATCAAATTTTATAAAACAATAATGCTTGTTACTAAGTACGCTAAAAACGTAAGGCCACCACCAAATAAGGCATACGGTAGCTGTGTTTTAACGTGGGTGAGTAAGTCACACCCCGATGCAATAGCCGATACAGCGCTGGTGTCGGATATAGGCGAGCAATGATCGCCAAATATACCACCACCCAAAATAGCACCAACAACAAGCGACGGCGGTAAACCTAGCGCTTGAATAAGTGGCACACCAATTGGGATTAATATAGCAAACGTACCCCACGATGTGCCCGTAGTAAACGACATTACCGCGCCAGTTAAAAACAGCACCGGTACGATTAAGTAAATAGGTAAATAGTCACCAACAAGTGACGCTACAAATACGCCAGTACCCAGCTCTTTTAAGCTTGCGCCAAGTGTAAGCGAAAGCAGTACAATAGCGACTAGCGGCATTAATTCGCCCATACCTTTAAAACCGGTATCAACTAATTGATGGTGCGTAAATTTACGTGAGCCAATCATTAAAAAGTAAGCGACAACAATGGCTAAAACCGTTGCGTACAATACTGATTTAGAGCCACTGCCCTCTGCCAACACACCATTACCGGTGTAATACATAAAGCCAACCATGCTGGTAATTAGCGTAATAAGCGGGATTAACATATAACGCGCTTTAGAGGCTTTTATTTCATCTTTTAAGTCGGTTGTTTGAAGCTCTAGTTTTTCTTCGGCTTCTTTCATTGGGCCATGCACTTTATCAAACGCGATGGTGTAAAAAACAATAACAAGGGTGATTATGGCGTAAAAGTTATACCCTACGCTGCCCCACAGTACCGATACAGCCGACTCACCTAGCTCGTAGTTACCTAACAAACCAAGTACAAATGCACCCCAGCCGTTAAGTAGTATTAAAATACACACTGGCGCACTGGTGCTGTCAATAATGTACGCTAGACGCGCTCGGCTCATTTTAAATTTATCGAACAAGCCACGCGATAAAATACCCGAGGTAAGTACGCTCAGGTTAGATTCTATAAACACCGCAATGCCGGTAAACATGGTTAAAAAGCCCACTTGGCGCTTACTTTTTGCAATGCCTTTGTTCATTAGCATATTAACAGTTGCTGCAACGCCGCCAGATTCGCGAATATAGGCAAGCAGTGCACCAATTAAAATACTAAAAATTAGTATGCGTGTATTACCTGGCGAGCTGGCAACCGAAATAATACGTTCAATGGTATTTAAAAAAGTGTCAAACAAGCTATTACCTTCGCCCTGAAAGGCGAGTAAAAACTCAGAAGAAGCAACAGCAACAAGTAGCGCCATAATCACTTCTTTTCGCCAAAACACGATAGCAATCGCAATTAGCGGCGGTAAAATAGAATACCAATGCATAAAAAGTTAACCTTAATTATTAGCGAGTAAACCTCGCTTTGTACGCGTTTTAACGCTTATTTGTTAAGCCTAACAACATAAACCGGCTTAGTTTTATAGACCGCTTAGCTTAATGGATTGGCTTACTCAAGTCACCTGTAAATAAATCACTTAAGGTGGCACGGTTAGTACGTTTTAACCTATACGATAGCTTATTGATTTAGTAACGCTTCATAAATAAGCGACACCACCGATCCGTACTGTGCGGTTTCAAATTGTTTGCCTGTAAATTCGTAACGTTTTAGCGAACCTTTAATTGCGCTATGGCGAGCATTAGTAAGTAAAACAATAGCTAAGTCGTAAGCGGGGTCAATTACGGTCACTGTCCCCGTCCAACCAGTGTGCCCGTATGCTTGTGCGCTTGCATAAGGGCCAAAGTGCCAGCGCCTTGCTTGATTGTTACCAGCTAGCCTAAAACCAAGCCCGTAGGTTTCATCGCTTGATTGCGGCGTTAAAAATTGCGCTAAGGCGCTTGCACTAAATAATTGTTGGTCGCCGTAGCCACCGCTATTTAATAATAGCTGGCAAAGCACGGCTAAGTCGTGAGCATTACTAAATAATCCTGCATGCCCTGCTACACCATCAAGAGAATAGTAAGCGCGCTCGTCATGCACTTGGCCTTGTAAAACCCCAGTTCGAACATTATCAAACTTAATGCGCCCGTCTCGTGTGTTGCCGCTAAGCTCAGTGGCTGCAAATTGCTGCGGCTTAAAGCCTTTTTTAAGTGGATTAAATAACGTGTTAGTTAATTTTAGTGGCGCGTACACTTGCTGCTCTAGGTATTCGTCAAGGGGCTGCCCTGTAATGCGCTCAATTAGTACGCCTAAAATCATGTAATCAATATCTGAGTAAATAGGCTGCCCAGATGATTTACTACTAAAAGGCACGCTGGTAAGTAATAGCTGTTTGGTGGTTTTACTGTTTTGCGAATAAAACGCGTCGCCATAGCTGCCATCTTTACGGTGAAAGTCAAATACTGGCGGGTATCCGGCGCTGTGAGTGAGTAACTCTTTTACTGTACGTTGTACTCGCCCTTCGCCTTTATACTCGCTTAGGTAGCTTTGCACGGGTTTATTAATATTTAACAGCCCTTCGCTTACTAATTTCATAAGTGCAAAATTGGTGGCAAATATTTTGGTGTTTGAGGCAAGATCAAACAAGGTATTAGTTTGCATGGGCTCTGGTCGAAGTAACATTAAATCACTTTGCTGATATTGCTTTGCATCGCCATAGGCGGTTAATTTTATTAGTTCACCATTTTTAACAACGGCCAACACAGCCCCAGGAAAACCCGCTTTTACATCACGCTCAATTAATGTGTCTACTTCACTAAAATCTACGAGCTTTATTGACTCATCGCTTAAAGTAGGAAATGCAAAACGCAGTGTTAAGCTTGCGCCAGCAGGGAGAATATTTTCAACCTTAAAGGTATTAACACCGTTGTGAGTATTTTTTGCCAAACTGTAATTGTATAGAGTGTTGCCGCTCAGTTGGCTAACGTCGAGCTTTTGGTTATTAATATAAATATCGGCGCTTTGTGCGTTGTGGTTTTGTATTAATAATTGCCCGCGCCCTTTGTAAGCTTTAAACGTACCTCGGTTATTTACATAAAACCGGCTACTTGGATTTACCTCAGGAAACGTTACAACCACTTGTGCATTAGGCAGCTCTAAAAGTTGGCTTTTTGTAAGTGGTAGCACCGAGCTAATAGGCTCCGGTGGTGTACTACAGCCTACAACAATAAAACTCAAAGCCACTATAAATATTTTTTTAATATAACCACACCTTTGATTTTTTAAAGCAATAAACATGCTTAGCCCTTATTTATATAACAAGTAAGGCGCTCTTTGCGCTTTAAATTGCGCAAGCCCCGCCTGCCAGCTTTGTTTTATTTGCGCTTCTGATTGCCCTGCTTCAATAGCTAAGCGCAATTTATTAGTACCCGCTAGTTTATCCATAAAGTCAGCGCGCTCAAAAAACGAGATGTTGTTTTTACTAAGCTCAGTGTACGCATTTATTAAGTAAGTTAAATTTAGGCCTGTGGTATTTGCTTGTCTTAAATCGAGCCCTTGTACGGTTTGGTTTTTAAATTTAGGGTTTAAAGCAGCCCCTTTAATTGCGCGCGGTGTAAAATTAAAATCACCTAATGCTACTGGCGAATAGCCAATTACTTGAAATGCAAAGTCGGTGCCTCTACCAATGCTGATAGGCGTTGCTTCAAAAAAACAAAGTGATGGGTAAAGTGCAATCGCCTGATCGTTAGGTAAGTTAGGGCTGGGTTTTACAGGCAAGCTGTAAGTACTTTTACGAGTGTAATGATCAACAGGGATCACGGTTAATTTTAAATCGGGCGCTTTATTGATCCAACCCTCGCCCTTGATCATTTTGGCAAGTTCGCCAACGGTCATACCGTGTAACACAGGAATTGGGTGCATGCCTACAAACGATTTAAATTCTGGCTCTAATATTGGCCCATCAACGTAGGCAATATTTGGATTGGGTCTGTCGAGTACTAAAAATTCTATCCCCTGCTCTGCAGCGGCTTCCATCATGTAGTGCATAGAGCTTATGTAGGTATAAAAACGTACTCCCACATCCTGAATATCAAAAATAATCACATCAACATCAGCTAAAGCAGCTTGGCTTGGTTTTTTATTTTTACCATAAATAGAAATAAGCGGAATACCGGTTTTGCTATCAACGGCATTTTTTACATGCGCGCCCGCATCATGATCGCCGCGAAAGCCATGCTCAGGTGCAAAAATTTTAGTTATATTAATATTTTTAGTCAGCAGCGCATCTACTAAGTGAGTTTGCCCTACCGTTGATGTTTGATTAACTACTAGCCCTACGCGTTTATTTTTTAACTGTGGTAAATATTTAGCATATTGCTGCGCACCTACCACAAGTGAGTTATTAGCTTCGTTGGCTTGTGCGCTGGAAATACAAATAGCGCTAAAAATAAAAAATAACGTAATAAATAGGGTTTTAAACATACTGCAATATCCTTTTAAACAAGGCGTTTAAAATAACATAGGTAATATTAAAGAGCAGCTTTAGAAAAGGGTTAAGTGGGCTTGAGTAGATACAGTGATTAGAAGCTGGCGCTTCTCACGCGAGCAAGCTCAGCGTCTACAACGAATGAATAAACTCGGAGTTTAGATTTAAATATTAGAGCTAGTTTTACTTGAAAATACCACCTCTCATTTTAAGCTTAAAGACCGTATTTAACCTTCTTAGAGCTAAACGCTTCTAGTTATTTAATTTCTTGGTCAATGAACCACTTAAAGATCTATTACACAAAGAGAAGCGAAAGAGAAGTAAATGAGAAGACATAAGCCCGGGTTTATTAGTTTAGCTTAGCTTTATTACTACCTCTAAAAGCGCAGCGCCTCTTAACCTCTTTGTGAATAAATTACTTATTTCTGGCGTTGCCAACGAATAAAATCTTATAAATTATATTTTTGAGGGGGGAATAGAAGCTAGCGCTTCTCACGCGAGCAAGCTCAGCGTCTACAACGGATAAATAAACTCGGAGTTTAGATTTAAAGATTAGGGCTGGTTTTACTTGTAGGCGTGCAGCTTGCTGACGCGACGAGCAAAGCTCGTAAATAAAGTATCAGTGATTAGAAGCTTCCGCTTCTCACGCGAGCAAGCTCTGCGGCTACAGGAGTGGTAGTTTACATTTCACTTTATTTTAGGCACAAAAAAACCGACTTAATGTCGGCTTGTTTATGAAAGTGGTGGGCGCAGGAGGATTCGAACCTCCGACCGCTCGGTTCGTAGCCGAGTACTCTATCCAGCTGAGCTATGCACCCACTTTCATAGATTGCTTATTTAAACTCTAAGCAGAGCGTATAAATTCAGACATAAAAAAACCGATTTCCATCGGTTTATTTTTCTTACACTTAAAAGTGTATGAAAACATGAAAGTGGTGGGCGCAGGAGGATTCGAACCTCCGACCGCTCGGTTCGTAGCCGAGTACTCTATCCAGCTGAGCTATGCACCCACTTTCATTTTTACTATTACTTGTTTTTACTCTAAGTGAGAGTCTATAAAGTGGTGGGCGCAGGAGGATTCGAACCTCCGACCGCTCGGTTCGTAGCCGAGTACTCTATCCAGCTGAGCTATGCACCCACTTTATAGTTTACTTATTTTAACTCTAAGTAGAGCTTTTGCTTATTTAGACTCTAAGCAGAGTTATTAAAGTATGGTGGGCGCAGGAGGATTCGAACCTCCGACCGCTCGGTTCGTAGCCGAGTACTCTATCCAGCTGAGCTATGCACCCATACTTTAAAACTTTACAAAACACGCCATTAAAAAAATGGTGGAGAGGGAGGGATTCGAACCCTCGATAGAGCTACAAACTCTATACTCCCTTAGCAGGGGAGCTCCTTCGGCCACTCGGACACCTCTCCGTCTTGTGGGGCGTATAATAAAGATTTCAGAAAATATGTCAAACACTTTTCTACCAAAAACGACTATATGGTTATAGATTGCACATATGCTTGGTTTAAAAGTGTAATTAGTTTGAAATTTAAGCGGGTTACGTATTTTTATTTGAAGGATTAACACCTAGCACAGGAACTAAGTCATCAGTTAACTGAGCCAAATACTGTTCTTGGTAACCTAATTGTTGAAATTCAGCAATACAAGCACGGTAGTAAGCATTTCTTTCTTGCTCTGATGTGCATTCTTCTGATAAATCATCTACTCGTTTGTCTTTCATACTATTATTCTAAGTCCTTTAAGAATCTATATTTAACTGCTAAATACCAAGCAGTGTAAATTTCGTGCGTATTCTAGCTAAAACCTTTACATAAATACAACATATGTTTAAAAAACAATCATACTAAAAAGTTATAGCACTGTTAGTTTTAATATTAAAAACTGCCAATAACAATAAATTAGCGAAGCTGAATTGCACATTAACCAGCACTAATAACTACATTTAATTTTTAGTGTAGTACTTATTAATTAAAATACTAATGCAAAGCAAAAAAAACGCCGCTATTAAGCGGCGTTTATTAACTTACTTTGTTCTACCCAAAGCTTAGTCAGCTTGTGGACGCATATGCGGGAACAAAATAACGTCTTTAATTGTTGATGAGTCAGTAAACAACATTACTAAACGGTCAATACCAATACCTTCACCTGCAGTTGGCGGTAAGCCGTACTCAAGTGCGCGTATGTAGTCTTCATCGTAATGCATTGCTTCATCATCGCCTGCGTCTTTCTCTTCAACTTGGCGAGTAAAGCGCTCAGCTTGGTCTTGTGCATCGTTAAGCTCAGAGAAACCATTTGCAAGTTCACGACCGCCAACAAAAAATTCAAAACGGTCTGTAACAAATGCATTTTCGTCGTTACGGCGTGCAAGTGGAGAAACTTCCCACGGGTAGCCAGTAATAAACGTAGGTTGAATAAGCATGTGCTCTGCTGTTTCTTCAAATATTTCACACAAGAACTTACCTGGGCCCCAAACACAATTTTCAGGAATTTTAACGTGCACTTGTTTAGCGTACGCTTTTAATTCGTCAAAGTGGTTTTCTGGGTCGTTAAATACCGCAGCATCAAACTCAGGGTTATATTTTAATATTGCATCGCTCATGCTTAAACGTGTAAACGGTTGGCCAAAGTCGTACTCAACTGAGTCAATTACTTCGCCGTTTTCGTCTTTAGTTGTATTAACTACAACTGCACTACCTAGTACGTTTTCTGCAACCGTACGAAGCATGTCTTCGGTGATGTTCATCAGGTCGATGTAATCAGCGTATGCTTGGTAAAATTCAATCATTGTGAATTCTGGATTGTGACGCGTAGATAACCCTTCGTTACGGAAGTTACGGTTAATTTCGAATACACGGTCAAAACCACCTACCACTAAGCGCTTTAAGTAAAGCTCAGGCGCTATACGCAAGTACATGTCGATATCAAGCGCGTTATGGTGAGTTACAAACGGACGCGCAGATGCACCGCCAGGTATAACCTGTAGCATTGGTGTTTCTACTTCCATAAAGTCACGGTCTGCTAAAAAGCGACGAATGCCTTCAACTACTTGTGAACGAATGCGGAATGTTTCGCGCGTTGCTTCGTTAGTAATTAAATCAACGTAACGTTGGCGATACTTTGTTTCTTGATCTGATAAGCCATGGAATTTTTCTGGTAACGGACGAAGTGACTTTGTTAATAATTGATACTCAGCCATTTCTACGTATAAATCGCCTTTACCTGATTTATTTAATGCGCCTTTAACACCAATAATATCGCCAGTGTCTAGTTGACCATATTTTTCTTTAAGATCTTTTTGAACATCTTTAGATGCATACGCTTGTACGCGACCTTTCATGTCTTGAATTACAAAAAACGGTCCACGCTTTGCTAAAATACGGCCAGCGATAGACACAACTTCTTGCATCTCTACTAATTCTTCTTTGCTCTTATCACCAAACTGGGCTTGCAAATCAGCCGTGTAATGCTCACGACGGAATTGGTTTGGATGACCGTTGGCTGGGCAATTTTCGCGTATAGCGTCTAACTTGCCGCGACGCTCAGCGATTAACTTGTTTTCGTCTTGGATTTTATCAGTCATTTTTTAGCTCTTTATTAGCTTGGTGGTTATAGGCCAGATTTAAGGCTGGCTTCAATAAATTTATCTAAGTTACCGTCAAGTACCGATTGGGTATTGCGGTTTTCAACGCCTGTACGTAAATCTTTAATGCGTGCGTCATCAAGTACGTATGAACGAATTTGACTACCCCAACCAATATCAGATTTAGCATCTTCTTGCGTTTGTTTTTCAGCATTTTGCTGTTGTAGCTCAAGCTCAAATAATTTAGCTTTTAACTGCTTCATCGCTTGGGCTTTATTTTTATGCTGTGAACGCTCGTTTTGACACTGCACTACGGTATTTGTTGGTACGTGAGTGATACGAACCGCCGATTCGGTGGTGTTAACGTGCTGACCACCCGCGCCCGATGCACGGTAAACGTCTATACGCAGGTCTGACGGATTCATATCAATTTCAATATTATCGTCAACTTCTGGGTATACAAACGCAGAAGCAAATGAAGTATGACGACGACCACTTGAGTCAAATGGACTTTTACGTACTAAGCGATGCACACCAGTTTCTGTGCGTAACCAACCGTAAGCGTATTCGCCAACAAAGCGGACAGTTGCGCCTTTAATACCAGCAACATCACCGTCGGTCGCTTCAACTAGCTCAACTTTAAAGCCTTTAGCCTCGCCCCAACGTAAATACATACGAAGTAGAATATTACACCAGTCTTGTGCTTCAGTACCGCCAGAACCTGATTGTAAATCAAGGTACGCATCGTTTGAGTCATGAGGACCTGAAAACATACGACGAAACTCTAAACCTTCTAACTGTCCGTTTAAATCAGCAAGCTCAGTTTGCGCTTCAATAAAGGTATCTTCGTCTTCAGCCTCTACAGCAAGCTCAAGTAAGCCTTCAACATCATCAGTACCGGCTACAAGGTTGTCGATTGTTTCAACAACAGCTTCTAATGCTGACTTTTCACGGCCAAGCGCTTGTGCGCGTTCAGGCTCATTCCACACGGCTGAATCTTCAAGCTCGGCGTTAACTTCTTCTAAGCGTTCTTGTTTAAGAGCGTAGTCAAAGGTACCCCCGAAGCAATTCAGTACGTTCGCGAATTTCCTTGATTTGATTAATCACAGGATTCACTTCAAACATGTACATCACTCCAAAATGGCTAGGTAATTGCGCCCCTTTAAATGGGATTTTCGCAATAAATTATCGTCAAATGATAAAAACGCCCGATTTTAACAAAAAACCGCGCGCTTTATTAGCATTTTATGCATGATATTACATATTTTTTAGTGTACTTTTTTAAGCTCTCTAACTATTAATTGCAGCGTAAATTTACCTCTAAACTCATTTATATCGAGCTGGTACGCTACTTTTACAAACTTCGCCTCAGTATCTGGCCATTCTTTTACATCAATACCAAAAGCAATGGCGTCAACTAATCGACCAGATTGATGCTTTAACACGAGCTTTAAATGCTTTTCGCCTACTATGCGCTGCTGTATTACTTCAAAGGTATGCTCAAACACCGGCTCAGGAAATTGCTGACCCCACGGGCCCGATTGCTTTAATAGCTGGGCAAATTCCATCGTAAAGCAGTCGTTTGGCAGCTCACCGTCGGTAAATACAATGCAGCGCTTACTTTCTTCACTCAGTTGCGCGCTAACAGCGGCATCAAACGCTTTTTTAAAGTCGTTAAAGTGCTGCTCGTTAATACTTAAGCCGGCTGCCATGGCGTGGCCACCAAATTTATTAATTAAGTGTGGGTCGGCTGTATTAAGCCCTTCGAGTAAATCGCGCATGTGCAGCCCTTCAATAGAGCGGCACGAGCCTTTAATCTCACCGTTTTCGCCACCAGCAAATATAACGGTTGGACGGTGGTATTTTTCTTTTAAGCGACCAGCCAAAATTCCAATAACACCTTGATGCCAATCGTCTTGAAACAAACAAATAGCATCAGGGATGTTATCGTCGCTAAATGCGAGCCTATCAAGCACGGCTTGCGCCTCGGCTTGCATGCCTTGTTCTATTTCGCGCCTTGCAAAGTTTAAGCTATCGAGCTCGCCGGCTATACTACGCGCTTGGTTTATGTCGGTGCTAAGCAAGCACGCTATACCCAAACTCATGTCGTCCAATCGCCCTGCTGCATTTAAACGCGGCGCAAGTGAAAAGCCAAAGTCGCTTGCGCTTAAGCGGGCAGCATTGCGGTTAGCCACTTCAATAAGCGCGGTAATACCAGGGCGTGTTTTACCACTGCGAATACGTGCTAAACCTTGGTGTACTAAGGTACGGTTATTTGCATCAAGTGCCACTACATCGGCAACCGTGCCAAGCGCTACAATGTCGAGCAAGTTAGCTAAATTAGGCGGCGGTTGCTGCTCAAAATAACCTAAATCTCGCATTACGCTTCTCAGCGCTATTAATAAGTAAAAAGCAACGCCAACGCCTGCAATAGATTTAGACGGAAAATCACATTCATGTCTATTTGGATTTACTATTGCATCGGCATTTGGCAGCTGTTCACCTTGTAAGTGGTGATCTGTTACCAGCACTTTTATGCCAACCGCTTTTAAAATATCAATACCGGCAATACACGATATGCCGTTATCTACTGTGATCACTAAATCAGGTTTTATTTGTACTATTTGCTCAGCAAGCGCGGGGCTTAAGCCATATCCTAAGCTAAACCTGTCAGGAATTAAGTAATCTAAATGTTTAAAGCCAAACATCTCAAGGCCTTGCATTAATGTTGCAGTGCTTGTTGCGCCATCGGCATCAAAGTCGCCAACTATTAATATTTGGCTTTGCGCTTTTAATGCTTCAATTAATAAGTCGCTGGCTTTGTCGATGTCTTTAAACAATTTGAAGTCGTGAAGCGTAGCTACGCTGTTATTTAGCTCTTCGGCATTGAATACATTGCGGTTAGCATAAATTTGTTTAATTACAGGGTGTAAATTACTCGGCAGATGCGAGTCGTCAACGTTTTCACGCGCAATGATTAGTTTTTTCATGCAGGGTTTTAACTTATTGAGTCGTATTAAAAAGACAAAAAAAGGCCATTAAGGCCTTTTTAATAATAACTAAGCGTTTAATTACGACGCTTTGTTAGCTTCTAATGCTGCTTTTAGTGCTGCTGCTGGCTGGTAACCAGGGATCATTGTACCATCTTCTAAAATAATAGCGGGTGTGCCGCTAATACCAAAGCTTTGACCTAATTGGTAATGCTCTGCAACCGGTGCGCTACAGCCTGCAACTACTTTAGTGCTTGTGCCCGATTTAGCTTCTGTTAGTGCTTCTTGCTGATCGCGTGCACACCATACGTTCATTAAATCTGCGTAACCTGAACCTTGTAAGCCACCACGTGGAAACGCTAAGTACTTAACGGTAATACCCGCATCAAGTAAATCGTCTAACTCGCGGTGTAATTTACGACAGTAACCACAGCTAATGTCGGTAAATACAGTAATGCTGTGTTTTTCGTTTGGCGCTTTGTACACAATCATCGATTCTTCGTATTCTTTAAGACCTTCAACACGCACGCCATTTAATGCTTGCTCTGTTAGGTTATTACGATTATTTAAGTCAATTAACGTACCTTGCATTAAATATTGACCGTCTGGACTTGCGTAAAGCACGCCCTTATTAGTAATCAATTCTTTTAAACCCGTTACTGGACTTGGATTAATTTGCTTTACAGTTACACCAAGCTCGGCAAATTTAGTAATAATAGGATCATTAGCATCTGGTGTTACAGCAACGCCATTTGCAAATGCACTAATACTTGTGCACAACATGGCACCTGCTAACATTAATTTTTTCATAACTTCTCTCTATCCTAAAAATACTTAATATATTGACCGGCTTAATGATATTTACTTTCAAACTTACGCACGCGGGTGATGCTCTGCGTGTACCGACTTTAACCGTTCATTGGCAACATGGGTATAAATTTGCGTCGTCGATAAATCGCTATGGCCCAACATCATTTGTACCACACGTAAATCTGCCCCATGATTTAATAAGTGCGTAGCAAAAGCATGGCGCATAGTATGGGGCGATAATGGAGACTCAACGGCTGCCAAAATAGCATAGTGTTTAATTCTATGCCAAAAGGTTTGTCGCGTCATGCCTACTCCGCGTTTAGATGGGAACACAAAATCGGTGGCATGTTTTATCATTTGCGCACGCCCACCCTTTAAAAATTGCTCAAGCCAATACATGGCTTCTTCACCCAGTGGAACTAAGCGCTCTTTATTACCTTTACCTTTTACAAACACCACTGCTTGGCGCAAATTAATTTGCTCCATGCGCAGTCCAACAAGCTCACTTACACGCAAACCCGTTGCATAAAGTAGCTCTAGCATGGCTTTATCGCGCAGTCCCATCGGTTCTTCGTTATTAGGCGCATTTAATAATGCCTCAACTTCAGCCTCTGAAAGTGTTTTAGGTAACGACTGCCCTGCTTTTGGCTGAGAAATATTTAGCATGGGGGTGTCACTAATTAGTTTTTCGCGCACAAAGTACTGATAAAAACGCTTTAGCGCACTAATACTACGTGCCGTACTGCGTGGTTTTAAGCCTAAATCGACTCGGTGCGCTAAGTAACTCTCTACATCAAGCCCTGTTACCGTCATTAAATTTTCGCCCTTTAAAAATAGGCAAAACTTATCTAAATCACTGCGATAAGCACTTAATGTGTTTTCGCTTACGCCTTGTTCTAAGTACAGGCTATCTAAAAAGGTTTCTAGGTAGTCGCTATTACTGCTCATACTGCTGTTATTTTCAAAAGAATCGTCAGATAGCGTTGTCACATTATGCTCTCATGCTTTGCTAAGGTATCAATTAAAAATACCTTACGGTAAACTTGAGCCTATCATATCAGGCAATTACACAGTGATAAATACGATGCAAATTGGTTTATTTTTTGGTTCTACTACGTGCTACACCGAAATGGCAGCAGAAAAGATTCGCGACATTATTGGTGCCGATATAGTTACCCTGCACAATATTAAAGACGAGCCACTAAAAAATGCAGAGCAGTATGACTTTATCATCTTTGGTATTTCAACATGGGATTTTGGTGAAATACAAGAAGACTGGGAGTCAAAGTGGGACGACATAGCCGACGTAAACCTAAATGGTAAAACCATTGCTTTATTTGGCATGGGCGATCAACAAGGTTACGGGCAGTGGTTTCAAGATGCGCTAGGCATGCTACACGACGAAATAAATACGCAAACATTTACTCAACTTGGTTTTTGGCCAAACGACAGTAGTTACGAGTTTGAAGCTTCAAAAGCATTAACGCCTGATGGTAAACAGTTTGTAGGACTCGCACTCGACGAAGACAGTCAATACGAGCTAAGCGACGACCGCATTGCAACATGGGTTGAACAGGTAATGACTGAATACGGCGAAACGCTTTAATTAATAAGCTAATAAATAAAAAGCAAAAAGCCCGCAACTAGTTTAGTTGCGGGCTTTTTAATTAGGGCGTGTTGATCTTTGGTGGGTGAATTTGCAGCAGTATGTTTGGTTTTTAGGCAAGGCAGAGCCTATGTAGTGTGGTTATTCCCCATAAATAGGCGATAACGCAGCATAAATGCCAAACATGCACTGCCCTCTGGGTTCTTTCTAGGGGCGATCAACTCTTTGTTGCTCGGTTTTTACTTAGCCCACTAGGTTACAAACCTCGCGCCGCGATTTAATCGCCCCTAGATTGAACAAATTTCAATCCACAAAGATCAACACGCCCTAGCAATATGAGTAATTTATTGAAACGTCATCACATTGGTTGTTTGTGGGTAGTACCCATCTGCCATAACAATGTATGGTAGTAAATTACTTAACCATTTTTGCTGCACGCTTTCGCTATAGTTTAAGTAAAGCTTACCTTCGTGAATATAAAATGCTTCTGGGTCTATACCTACAGCGTTACCTTCATCAGCCATTGCATAAGCACACCAACCACCGTATTGCGGTGCATAACGCTTTGGGTTTTCTGCAAATGTCGTTTTGTTTTCTTCACTCGAAAAGTGCCAGTTGGCACCTAAATAACTAAACGTGTATTTTTCGCTGCCTTTAACGGCTTTATTTTGCGTAAAATAAGCAACGCTGTCGTACCCTTTAATAGCCGTGTTATTAAACCAACCCGTATTTACAGCATCATCCTTTGCATTTGCCCCACCGCTTATTAACAGTGCGCTAAGCATTATTAAAGCAACTATGTACTTAATCATCTTTTTTCCTTTATTATTTACTCAAAATTGAATGCCAATTAAATATAGCTGGCTTAATGAGTAAGAAAGGCAAAGCGCAAAAATGATTTCAGTTAATACTTAACTATTTAACGTTTAGTAATTAAATAAGTAGTAAAACTTACTCTACTTTTAGCCAATATTGGTTTCGATAAAAAAAGCCAATGTAGCCGCGTACTTCGAGCTTTTCACCTTCATCTTGCGGGGTTAGTTGTAAAGTGTAGGTTTTACCATTTGTTGGGTCGAGTATTTCACCGTCTCCCCAAACGCCATCATCTTGTGCTTTTACACCCGTGATTATAGTCATTCCTAAAATAGGCTGATCTTTTAACTCATCATCACATTTGCTGCATATATCGTTTTGTTTTGCCGGGTTAAGAATGGTTTCAACTTTGCCGCTTAATACACCGTTGGTTTGGGTAATACGTACATACGACTTAGCTTGGTTTGTATCCTCGTCAATCGTTTTCCAAAGCCCTACAGGCGTAATAGCAGCAAACACACCTTGGCTTGCAAAAATGGTGGCTGCTAACGTGCTAAGTAATGCTAATCTATTTAACTTTTTCACTGTGTTGCCTTTTAAATTAAGTGGCCAATGGCTAAATCATATCAGGTGATTTATAAACACACTATTAAAGCGCTGTACATAAAATAAAAAACTAAAAGAAAAAACCTAAACTAATAATCATTAGTTTAGGTTTAAGGGGCAGTAGCATAAAAAAAAGTTACGTATTACCTCACTTTAAAAACAACATCCCCTATTTTTAGATTTGAATATTCAGGCTCAACTAAAGATAATTCGTTATTATCAATCATGCTTTTAAGGTATCTAATCTCTTCAGGATTTTCGACATTCATATACCTTGAGCGCCACTTACCCATGTCGAATAACCAGAAATATGCGGATATATTTTCATTACTTTCGTCAATCACTATAAAATCGAGTTCATCATCTTTGTTTAAATCCATGCCAATGAAATAGTAAGTATGTTCTTTTAAAGAGTTACGATCGTAAAAATGTTGTTCAGAAAATACTGCCTCTATTAAACCTTGAGGTATTAGCGCTTGTGATGGCCAAAATACACTGCGCTCAATAAAATCATCGACTGTGTGTTCAAGCGTTAAAGCAAACTCGTTATTTACATACATCCTATCGATGATAGCGTATTGCTCTGGGTGACTCGTTTCAATTTTCTGTTTTAATAACTGCATAGCTAAATAACCTTGGCGACCTAAGCTGTGCTCAAAATAGTAATAGTCAAACTTTTCTATTGTTACTTTATCTGCATCTAAACGCGCTATTTGGCTGTGTGTAGATAAGCTTTGAAAATTTAATAAAGGGGAGTTAACAGCAAGCATACTAACGAGCACCACCCACCCCATCACAATATTTATTTTGCTAAGCGGCTCTAGCCAATTGTCTCGCTTTGTTATAATTCCAACAAGATAACTAAACGAAAAACACGCCAATAAAAACCAAATCAAAATGCCCCAACAACGATCTACTGTTAGCCCATGCTGCTCTACCCGTAAGTAAATTCCATAGGCAGAAATAACACTATAAACTGGAAGTAACGCAACGCTTATAAAAACGAGTCGGTGCAAGAGCATGTGATAAGGGCGAACTGATGAGTCATCTTTATAAACAGTGTTAACAAAAAACAACGTGAGCACCTGCAGCCACATTACTAATAAACTGCCACTTCCGGTCTCCCATAATTTATTGAGTCCGGTAAAAGGAAGTGTTGCTAAAAAACCGAGAGAAATAACTGATAAAACAGGCAATAAAAACTTAATTAAAGTTTGTAGTAAAAAAGCGATATTATCTTCAATGTTCAAAAGCTTTCTAAATATGACACTCGCAAAGGCAAATGCGAGCGTTAAGGTTGGGATCCAAAACCATTCATTTCTTAGTAGCTCAGAGAAAAATTCTATATCTAAAATATCAAATAAAGCCGCACCTAAATTTAGAATTCCCCAAAAAATAAGTACAAACAGCCAGCATTCTCCAAATATTATAAAATTACGCCAAGAGAGCTTAAATAAACGACTGTAACTAACATTTTCTGAGCTACCAAATTGTTGTATGTACATAAGGCCTTTAAAGCCAGCTATTAAACTAGTAAAAATAAAAACTGACATTAAAGTGTTATTACTTACGTACTCTTGAGGCTCTTGCTGAAAGCCAACATACGCCCCCAATAAAGATAACAACAAGGAAAAAGGAAGGATTAAAAGCAACGACGTTTTTATATTATTTTTATTAACGGTCATTAGCATTAATAAAGGAAAGCTCATAGAAAATGTAATAAGTGAGACTAACCATGTAGGGCTTGTTGCTGGCCACACATTATTTTCTATACTGCTATACAAAAGGGTAAGAGCAATAGCCTGTAGTACGGCAAGTATAATTATAAAAGATTTTGGTAACTGACTATCCATATCTGTTCTCAACAATAGGTTTTAGTCAGTTTGCGTTATTCGTTCCTATTTTACAATTGCTTCACATTTTCAAATAAAATGCTTTGCATAGGGCTATATAATCAGCAGTGTAGGTATTATCTAAGTTTCTAATACACAGGGTTGATGATTCTATATCGCTTTTTACGTAGCTAAATGTCATTAAACTGCGGCTAATATCTTTGTTGGGCGTGGCTTTTACTTGGCAATGAGCATTTAAATAAAGCCCATTTTGAGTAGCAAGCTCAATAAATAATGCGCCTTCAACGCTTGGGAGTATTAAGCTAAAGCGAGAACCACTATGGCTTAAATGTTTAAACGCATTAATTAACTCTTCAAAACTTAGGCCGTCGGTATGACGTGCGGTATTACGCGCAACATTATCGCCTTTTAAACTGTGATTAAAATACGGTGGATTAGAGATAACCACGTCAAATTTAACTTCACTATTAAAGCTTTGAATAGTTTGGTGCGTAATACTTATAGTTGGCCACGGGCTATTAGCTACATTTTGTAATGCTTGGGTATAGGCGCTTTCGTCAATTTCTACCGCAGTTATATCAAGCTCATTACTGCGCTGCTTACACATTAGTGCTAACAAGCCAGTGCCGGTGCCTATATCAAGTAATGACTTTGCACCGCTTAAATTAGCCCATGCGCCAAGCAAAATGCCATCGGTAGAAACTTTCATTGCACAGTGGTCGTGTTCAACTTTAAATTGTTTAAATACAAAACCAGACATTTTTTCACCTTTTCATTCACCAAGCGCAGCATAGCGCGTATAATCAGGGTAATTGTCCCTTATTTTAGACACTCTATGCAATTTTCTGAATTTGATCTTGATAACAAGCTACTCGATGCCATTAATAAAATGGGCTACGAGACGCCAACCAGCATTCAACAACAAGCTATTCCTGAAGCACTACAGGGGCGCGATATTTTAGCATCTGCGCCTACTGGTACAGGTAAAACAGCGGCATTTTTAATTCCGGCTATTCAGTACTTACTGGATTTCCCACGTCGTGACCCTGGTTTTGCGCGCGTACTCGTTATGACCCCGACTCGTGAGCTGGCTTATCAAATTCATGAACAATGTGAACTGCTAGCTAAACGCACACACCTAAAAATTGGTGTAGTAACAGGCGGTATTAACTACGGCACGCATAAAGAAATTTTTGAAAAAAATAATGATATTTTAATCGCCACACCAGGTCGATTAATGGAATACCTAGAAACCGAAAACTTTCATGCTGAACACGTAGAAATGCTTATTATTGATGAAGCAGATCGCATGTTAGATATGGGTTTCAAAAAAGAAATGAGCCGTATTTGTGACGAAGCTAAAAATCGTCGCCAATGTTTTTTATTCTCAGCAACACTTGAAGGTGACAGCGTAGAAAGGTTTGCTGAAAAAACATTAAACGACCCAGCTCTATTAGAAGCCGAATCGTCACGTAAAGAAAAAGCTAAAATTCACCAATGGGTACATTTAGCCGACGATTATCATCACAAACTTGAATTATTAGTTAATACGCTAAAAAACCCTGACGTAACTAAAGCGATTGTGTTTGTTAAAACTCGCGAACGCTTAGAAACATTGATTGGCGAACTTACAACTAATGATGTAAAAGCGGCGTGGTTACGCGGCGAAATGCCACAAGACAAACGTATGAAAGCCATGGAAAACTTCCATAGTGGCAAAACAAGCATATTAGTTGCTACCGACGTAGCTGCACGTGGTATTGACGTATCTGACATCAGCCACGTTATTAACTTTGATATGCCGCGTACTGCCGACGTATATGTACACCGTATTGGTCGTACTGGCCGTGCTGGTAAAAAAGGGATAGCAATATCGCTAGTTGAAGCACACGATATTGGTATTTTATATAAAGTAGAGCGCTACGTTGAACAAAAATTAAAACGCCGTGTAATTAGAGGTGTTGAGCCACAGCATAAAGAAGCTAAGCCACCAGCTAAAAAGCGTAAAGATCCAGTAAAAATGAAAGCCAAGAAAAAGGCTAAGGTTAAAAAGAAAAAGTAACCTAAAACATTTTTATACTAAGCCGACTTTTGTCGGCTTTTTAATGCAAGCCTTGCAGGCTCTGCTGTTTGTACCTGTTACATATGTAACCCAAGCATGTAACTCATACTCATTTAAATGTAATTTTTGCCCACCTGAATTCCCACTTAATAAAATTTCCTTATATTTCATAGCGTTAATATTGGCACCGAAATTGTAACTACAAAGATAACCTAGCCGATGGAATTTCCATATTGTGGCTGCACTATTCACCGTAATGTAAGGATTAAGTTATGAACCGCTTCAAGTTAACTATCGCTTTAGTATCATTTTGTTGTTTATTTTTATTAGCTTGCGCTACAAAAGTAAGTGCAGCAACCAACATGGCCGTAGTAAGCAGTGTAGCCACTCAACCTAACTTACAACAAGCTATCACCAACACCCTACGAACTAATCCTAACCTAGCGTTAAGTGATATTCGTGTGCAGGTAAAAAATGGGGAAGTAGATTTATACGGTGAAGCACAAACTGGTTTTCAGCGCGCACTGGCTCAAAAGTTTTTAGAAAATATGGATGGGGTTAAAATCATTCGTAATAAAATTAGTGTTATTTAATACGCACCACATAAACTTATTTGTATAACTAATTCATAAGCGCGGCTTGTTACTCCAACACAAGCTGCGCTTTTTTATGTTTATTTTTTGTAGTTATTTCAATTTATCTAGTTGTTGAATAACATCACTTAATTTAAAACTACTTTTTTGTGAATTAAAACTTTCAACAAAAACTTCTTTAAAACTGCTTACCGTAGAATCTTCATTTAGCTCAAAAGGAAAACCCTTAAGTTCCTTTGTTTTTGGGTTAAACTTATAAACAAAATTGTCACCACTTAAACCCGCTGAAAAAACGTAATGATGATTATCAACCCATCCTGCCGCGCCATGAAATAGAGCAATATTTATTTTATCGTTTTGAGTATGTAAGCCGACTTTAACTACATTATTTTTATTGAATGCGGCTTTTGTTATCTCTTTACTGGGGATAAACCAAAACCCTTTTGTATTACCCACAAACACAGCTAAATATTCATTATCAGGTGACCAAGTGATAACGTTACTTTCATAACTTTTTCTAGGGCATAAAACATCATCTGAGCTACAAAACTCTCGTAACTTCTCTTTTTCAATATATGCCGCTTTATTTGGTAAGATTAATGTAGAGGTAAGGTTTTTGTTTTTATCGAGAAAAAGCATTTCAGCGGTATTGTTATCTATATTTAATTTATAACTCACATCATATTTAGCATTATATTCGTTACCTACTGAAATAAAGCTAATAACTAGGCTTGAAAATAAAATTATTTTTGTAAACCATTTAATCTTTAACTTCATTTGTTTGTAACCCTAATATCTAAAAAATACACCTTGTATAACCAATAATTGCATAATAAATAGATAAAAGGGAAACTTACCTTATAAAAAATACGTTACAAAATCTGCTGGAGAAAATAATTAATGAATAAAGAAAAGTGACTTGAACTAATTAAAAAGCGCATTTTTACTCTGTAAAAATGCGCTGTTGGTAAGTAACTATTTCCAATGCTTTTGCCTAATGAGCTTTAACTAAATTACTCACTTTGGCTAGAGTCAGCACCGTCGCTACTGTCTTTATTTGATGACTGCTGGCTTATTTTGTCGCTAATCATGGCATCGAGTTTTTCGCCCCCTTTAATACCAAAATCTAAAGTGCGAATTGGGAATGGAATGCTAATGTCCGCCTCGTCTAGTGCTTGCTTAACGGCAACTATACCTTTATGGCGTACCGTCATAAAGTCAGGCTCGCCTGGGTATTTAATCCAAAACCACACCAGTAAGTTGATGCTGCTGTCACCAAAGCCTTCAGCGTATACGGCGGTTTCGTCTTTGCGTATTACAAAGTCAAATTCGTTAATTTTTTCGACTATAACGTCTTTTGCTTTTTCTATGTCATCGCCGTACGAAATACCTACGGGTACTTCTATACGTCTTATACCTAGCGTGGTGTAATTTTTTAGTACATTTCTAAATAAGACTTTGTTTGGTACAAGTATTAGTTGCCCGTAAAAGCTCTCTATTAGCGTGTTACGTAGGTTTATAGAATGTATCGAACCAAACACATCATCGGTTTCTATCACATCACCTGTTTTAAATGGCTTACGTACACCCATTGCTATACCTGCAATTAGGTTTTCGGTCATGTCTTGAAACGCAAAACCAATGGCTAAACCCACAATACCCGCACCAGCAAGTAGCGAAGTAACGGTGCCTTTTAAGCCAACAAAATCGAGCGCTATAAATAAACCTATGCACAACACAATAACTTTAAAAATTGACGCCATTAAGTCGGCAATTTGTGTTGAGTCGAGTGAGCGGCGTAATACGTTTTTCATCAGCTTGCCAGCAAAGCGTGCCAATATTGAAAACACAATTGCGATCAGTATCGCAACTATAAAATTAGGGATATGACTTATTACAACATCAAACCACCCTCCGAGCTTTTCTTCTATTAGTTTTTCGGCTTCATCAATTGACGGAATGCTGATCATTTTATTTGCGCCTATTTAATTAGTGTTCTCATTAATATTAGATGAGATTGCAAATATAACGCCAACATCAAAAAAGCCATGCAATGCATGGCTTTTAAATTTTTTATTTAAGCTTATAAACCTAATTTTGTTCGTCGCGCATAAATACCGGCTCAAGCTCTTTAACTGTTGCCTCAGGGCTAAAGTAATAACCCGCCACAGTAAACT
This sequence comes from Pseudoalteromonas sp. APC 3358, assembly GCF_030408075.1. Lineage (NCBI taxonomy): Bacteria > Pseudomonadati > Pseudomonadota > Gammaproteobacteria > Alteromonadales > Pseudoalteromonadaceae > Pseudoalteromonas > Pseudoalteromonas sp. APC 3358. Next base: position 311,557 of record NZ_JASDCE010000005.1, on the reverse strand, counting down.
CTTTAAGTTGGCTTAATTGCGTTACTTTATTTTCGATAATGTATCGCGCCATCATGCCGCGTGCTTTTTTAGCGTAAAAGCTAATTACTTTGTATTGACCGTTTTTACAGTCTTTAAAGTGTGGGGTAATAATTTGTGCATTAAGCGCTTTTTTATCTACCGCTTTAAAGTATTCGTTTGAAGCAAGGTTAACTAAATATTGTGCATCTTGTGCTTTTAATACGTCGTTTAGTTTATTCGCTATTACGCTGCCCCAAAACTCGTATAAGTTTTTGCCACGTGAGTTTTCAATCTTGGTGCCCATTTCAAGACGGTAAGCTTGCATTAAATCAAGTGGTTTTAATAAGCCGTATAAACCCGAAAGTATACGTAAATGGTTTTGTGCGTAATCAAGCTCGCTAGCTTTAAGCGTACTTGCATCTAAACCGCCATATACATCACCATTAAAGGCAAGTGCGGCTTGTTTAGCATTACTTTGTGTAAACGGCTGCGCCCACTCACTAAAGCGTGCTGCGTTAAGCCCAGATAGCTTGTCGCTAATTTTCATTAAACTGCCAATTTGCGCTGGTGTTAGTTCACGGCATACTTTCATGAGCTCTTCGCTGTGCTCTAGTAATTCAGGCTGAGTGAACTTGTCTGTTGCGGGTGGCGTTTCGTAATCAAGATTTTTTGCAGGTGAAATAACAGTGATCATAGTTAGCTATTGACTTGTAATTTATTTAGTGTCAATTTCAACATTAAATGAAACGAAAAGCACGTTTTGTTTAAATAAATCCTCTCTTAATAACCCATGCATTGCCGTTTTTTTATTGATCAGGACATAAGACCTATCAAGCATTGTCACACTGTTGCAGTATGGATTGTATATATTAAGAGTGATTAGATTTTTCTTTTAACTTGCTTGGAATGAGGAAAGCAAATGACTTCAGCTCTACAAAGGCTAAAACAACATTCATCTATCGTAGCCGACACTGGTGATATTGAAGCTATTAAAAAGCATCAACCAGAAGATGCAACTACAAACCCGTCGCTTTTATTAAAAGCGAGCGAGATTGAAGCATATAAGCCTTACCTAGATAAAGCTTGGAGCTACGCAAAAGAAACCGAGCAAGAGCCTGCTAAACAACTTGAACTAGCATGTGATTACTTTGCCGTATTACTAGGTAAAGAAATTAGCGCTATTGTACCTGGTTATATTTCTACTGAAGTAGATGCACGCCTTTCGTTTAATACGCAAGCTACGATTGATAAAGCACATACCCTACTTAGCCTTTACGAAAAAGAAGGTGTAAGCAAAGACAAAATTTTAATTAAAGTAGCGTCTACATGGGAAGGTATTAAAGCCGCTGAGCAACTAGAAAAAGAAGGGACTAAATGTAACCTTACTTTATTATTTAGCGATGCCCAAGCTCGCGCGTGTGCCGATGCAAACGTATTTCTAATTTCGCCATTTGTTGGCCGTATTTTAGATTGGCACGTTGCTAACGGTATGGAAAAACCAACCGATCCGCTACAAGATCCAGGTGTTCAGTCTGTACGCAGCATTTTTGAATTTTACAAACGCCATGACTACAAAACAGTTGTGATGGGTGCAAGTTTCCGTAATACAGGCGAAATTATTGCACTTACAGGTTGTGACAAGCTAACTATTAGCCCTAATCTTTTAGAAGATTTAGGTAACCTTGAAGGCGCACAAGAATATTTGCTTGAAAGCGATGTTCCACAAGAGCCAAAACCAGAGCCATTAACAGAAGCACAGTTCCGTTGGTTACATAACCAAGATGCTATGGCTACTGAAAAACTAGCTGAAGGTATTCGCTCTTTTGCTGATGCACAAGAACAACTAGAGGCGCGCTTTAAAGCAATGTAATTTGCTATAATCGTGTTTTAAAAACGTCGCAATAGCGGCGTTTTTTTATGCCTAAAATACGCTACCCCTCTATATAATCTTCATATCGACTTCATATAATCCTCGTATAAACCTTCATCAATTAATCACACTTATGTAACATAACTGTCACTTTTTTATTCTATTTTAACTAGGCCTGTGGTATAGGTATTCTTGAGGTCAATAAAATCAATAGGAGAAGTTCATGGATAGCCTAAACGATATATTAGAGATATTAGAAGGACCAGATACAACAAGGAAAACCTCTCAGAAAAATAAAAAAAGAAAATGGCGCGAAATAGAAGCAATAAAAGACAAACAGCGCCTACGTAAAGAACTACAAGAACTAGACTACTTTACAGACAGTATTGCAATTGAAGAGCTCGATTTTTAATTCAATACGCCCCAACTAAACAAAAAGGCTTCCGATATATGGAAGCCTTTTTTAATGCGCTGAAAATAGCTGCATGAGATAAATTTATTATTCGGAGCCCAGGTTATTTACACCTGCCAGTTAATCGGTTTTTCATCTTGGCCTTGTAATAGCTCATTCGTTTTTGAAAAATGCTGACAGCCAAAAAAGCCTCTATGCGCCGAAAGCGGTGATGGATGCGGCCCTTTTAAAACATGATGGCGAGCGCTATCTATGCCTTTACCTTTTTTTTGTGCATGTGCACCCCATAAAATAAATACCACACCTTCGCAGTGTTTATTAATATGCGCTATTACATTATCGGTAAATTGCTCCCACCCTAAATGCTTATGAGAATGCGCTTGCCCTTGCTCAACGGTCAATACTGTATTGAGTAAAAACACGCCCTGATCTGCCCAGCTTTGCAGGTACCCATGTTCAGGAACAGCAAAACCGCTGATATCGGTAGCTAACTCTTTGTACATATTTTTAAGCGACGGCGGCAGCTTTTTTACATCAGGCAATACCGAAAAACACAAGCCATGCGCTTGCCCTTCTCCGTGGTATGGGTCTTGTCCTAAAATTACAACGCGGATGTCATTTAGTGCTGTGGCATCAAAAGCACTAAATACTTGAGGTTCAGGCGGATAAACAGCAACACCTTCATTGCTTCGATTAGCCACATACTCTAACGTTTCCTGCATGTAAGGTTGCTGTAATTCACTTTCTAAAAATGTAGCCCAATCGCTCATTGTGTACTCTTAATCTGTTTACGTGATGCGTCTATTTTATCACACATATCCGCGAGTCCATCTAGCATGCGCGGAGTAAAACGATGTAATAAATCGGCATTTACGCTAATAAATTGATCATTTTTAACTGCTGGCACTTCTGGCCACTTTTGCCAATTAACAACCGGCTGTGGCGTTTTTGATTTTTCATCAGGGATAATAATAACTTGTGGCTTAGTAACAATGACATTTTCGATACTAATTTGCGGGTAATCTGTAACGCTCTGTGCAAATACATTACTTACATGGCATGTTTCAATCAGTTGGCTTATCCATGTATTTTTACTTACTGTCATCATGGGCTCAGCCCATAACTGATAAAACCCGGTAATATTTTTTTTATCTTGCTGGCTTTTAACAATACCATTTAGCTTATGTTTAAATGCATTTGCCGCTTGCTGGCTTTGCTTAATATTCCCTGTAAATTCACCAAAAGTAAGTAATTCATCGGCCACACCAGCGATTGTGGTCGGGTTACTTAAATATACTTTTATGCCCAGGCGCTCTATTTGGGCTAAATCTTCGCTTTGATTTCCGCTTTTCCACGCAATGACTAAATCAGGTTTAAGCGCCAATACTTTTTCAAGCGAGATACCGTAATAACCGCCTATGCGCTCAATACCTTGGGCCTCAGCAGGATAGTCGGCGTAATCAACCGTGCCCACAATATTATCGCCCGCCCCTATGGTAAATAGGTTTTCGACTATATGTGGTGCAAGCGCGATTATTCGCAGTTTTTTAGAATCATTAACCTGCTCTGCAAGTGCACTGCCCGATACACTAAAAAGCAGTAGCCCAATAAAAAACGCTTTAAACATTAGTAATCAAACCCTTCAAGCGCTTTTATGCCTGAATCGAATGCGTGTTTTACATTACGCACTTCACTTACAGTGTCGGCAAGGTCTGTTAAAGTACGGTGTGCTGCACGTCCTGTAATAATAACTGACTGCATGGGCGGACGGTTATTAAGTGCTGTTACTACTTCATCCAAATCAACGTAGCCGTAGGTCACCATATACGTAAGCTCATCGAGTAATACTAAATCAATACTGCTATCAGCAAGCATGCGTTTTGACTCTTGCCATGTTGCTTGGGCGGCCGCTGTATCGGCTTCTTTATTTTGCGTATCCCAGGTAAAACCGGTGTTCATTACAACAAACTCAACGCCTGCACCTTGTAATAAATTACGCTCGCCACATTCCCACGTGCCTTTAATATATTGGCAAACGGCTGCTTTTTTACCATGCCCTACGCAGCGTGCTACAACGCCAAAACCCGAGGTTGATTTACCTTTACCGTTACCGGTAATTACCTGAAAAATACCTTTTACATCTTGTGCTGCAGCAACACGTGCATCCACTTGTTCTTTTACTTTTTGTTGGCGCTGCTTGTGCTTATCGTTGTTTTGTTCAGTCATTATTGTGCCCTTCATAAATCGAGATAATTTGCTGTATGTTTAAATGCGTTTCGCACATGGTTGCTAATCGTTCTAACTGCTGCTCGCGATGAGTGGCAATACTAATTGGGTTAATTGAGGCGCTTGGTTTTACCCATTTTAAAATTTGCGATGTAGCATCGGCTTCATCAAATAAACCATGTAAATAGGTGCCCGCAATGGCGTTATCATCGCTAATAAAGCCATCAAACGTAAAACCATGTGGATGGCTTTCATCAAAGGTTAAAAATGGCTTATTAAGCGCTGTACCTTGGCTAATTCCTGCATGTATTTCGTAATCACTACAGGGTGTTTGTTGGTTATTTAAAAGTAGTGTAGCGGTTATTTTGGTTAATACTTTTTGTGCTGTTAGCGTGGTTTCAAAATCGCACAAAGCAAGCCCATTTACTTGCTTTAATGACGATTCAATACCATCGGGATCATTGATTGTATTGCCCAGCATTTGCATGCCGCCACAAATACCAAGTACTTTGCCACCATAGCGTAAGTGGCGTTTAATTTGAGTGTCCCAGCCTTCATTTTTCAAAAAGTTTAAATCGCCCAGCACATTTTTACTACCTGGAAGAATTATCAGATCAACGTCTGGGATCGTTTGCGTATGGCGCACGTAATTTATATTAATGTTTGGGTGCAAACGCAGTGCATCAAAATCGGTGTGGTTACTAATGTGGGGAACAAGTAGCACTGCAATATTAATTGTGGCGTTGGTTACGTTATTATCAATTGCGACGGCGTCTTCGGCATCAAGCGCAAGATCGTGCAAATAAGGTAATACGCCAAGCACGGGTTTGTTTGTGTATTCTTCAAGCCAATCTAGCCCGCCTTGCAGCAAACCTATATCGCCTCTAAAGCGGTTTATAACAAAGCCTTTTACGCGCGCCTGTTCTGACTCGCTTAACAACGCAAGCGTACCTACCAAATGTGCAAACACACCACCTTTATCAATATCGGCAATAATAATGACAGGGCAATCTACCTCTTCGGCGTAACCCATATTGGCAATATCGTTTTCACGCAGGTTTATTTCAGCAGGGCTCCCCGCCCCTTCAACAAGGAGTAAATCAAAACGTTTAGCTAAGCGGTTATGTGAGGTAATTACTGCATCCATCGCCACTTTTTTATAGTCGTGATATTTGCCCGCTTCCATATTGCTAATGGCTTTTCCGTGAATAATCACTTGTGCGCCCGTATCGCTATTAGGTTTAAGTAAAATAGGATTAAAGTCTATTTCGGGCTCTACTTTAGCCGCTATTGCTTGCAAAGCTTGCGCACGACCAATTTCGCCACCATCTTTTGTTACTGCGCTATTAAGTGCCATATTTTGTGGTTTAAAAGGCGCAACCTTTAACCCTCGCTTAGCAAATACCCTGCAAAGGGCTGCAACTAGGGTACTTTTACCAGCGTCGGAAGTAGTGCCTTGCACCATTAAGGTTTTCATGGAATTACACCCTTCGCTTTCTAAAAAACAATAAACTTAAAAAGAACACACTACCAATAGCAGCAGTAATAACGCCTACGGGCAGCTCTTGGTTTTTTAGCAAGGAGCGCGAAAGTACATCAACCCACACCATAAATGTACCGCCCACCAAGCTGGTTACCAGTAAGCCAGCGATGGTGCCTTGGGAGATAAAAAAGCGCACAATGTGCGGTACCATTAATCCTACAAACCCAATACCACCACACATAGCCACCAGCACAGCGGTAATTAATGAGCTCAAAACCAGCATAAGTATTCTAAAGCGCTGAACTCTCACACCTAATGTAATTGCGCTTTCATCGCCCAGTAACATAGCATTGAGCTGCCTTCTAAAGCTCAGCATTACAAACGTACACAATGTAATTACCAATAAAGGTAACCAAAGCGTAGCCCACTGCGCACGAGCAAAGCTGCCCAGTGTCCAAAATAAAATAGCAGCTACCGCCTGAGGATCGCTCCAATAAAGCAACAAACTGGTAAATGCACTAAATAAAAACGACAGAGCAACACCAGCTAATAACATTGATTCTACCTGTGCACTTTGCTGCCTACCTGCAATAAGTATTAATAAACTCATAGCGAGTAAGCTGCCCAGCAGTGCTGCTGCCGATAACATAAAGCCTGCGCTAATGCCTGCTAATGCCATAAGTAACACCACACCAAATGAGGCACCCGACGATATACCAAATAAGTAAGGATCGGCTAAAGGGTTGCGCGTTACCGTTTGTAAAATAAGCCCCGCAATTGCTAAGCCAGAGCCTGCTAAAAAGGCGAGTAATGTGCGTGGCATTCTTAGCTCGTAAATAATACGCGTATTAAAAGACGCATCATTTGAGAGCAAAAAACTATTAAGTACGTCTTGAAGTGAGGTCTCTGCTGCGCCAAAACTAAGTGCTGCAAATAAGCTAAATAAAGCAGCTACAACACTTATAAATAGCGCAAATGAGTGGAGATTATTAACTGCGCTCATATTATTTGTAACCATAAAAGTAAGTGATATGAGGGATGCTATTTCCCGACTTCGATATTTGCGGGTGGTCATTTACTTGGGCGCAGACACCAAAAACGTCGCCTAACATGTTTTCGGTTAATACTATCCTTGGCGTACCTGTATGTGTAATTTCACCGTTTTTAATAACCACTAGTTCATCGCACATTGCAGAGGCTAAGTTTAAATCATGAAACGATGCAAATACCGTTACACCCAACGATTTAGCAAGCTCCATAACCTGTATTTGGTATTTAACATCTAAATGGCTAGTTGGCTCATCCATTATTAACAGTTGAGGTTGCTGGACTATGGCGCGGGCTATCAAGGCACGTTGCTTTTCACCGCCTGAGAGCGACTCAAAGCTTTGATCACTATGTTCTGCCAACCCTACAGTGTTGATAGCTTGGGTAATTTTTTGTTTATCAATGCTAGTTACCGAGCTAAATAGCGATTTATGAGGCGTTAGCCCAAGCGCAATAACATCAAATACGCTTAAGTTAAATTGCGAGGGGGTTTCTTGTAAAACAACCGCTACTTTTTTTGCGTACTCATCGCTTTTTAGCTGCCAAATATCGGTGTTGTTAAACTCTACAACGCCATCACTGGGTTTATTAAAACGATATAAACAACGCAATAAGCTCGATTTACCTGCGCCATTAGGTCCAATTAAACCAACAAATTTACCTGTGGTTATTTTAAGGTTTATTTTTTTGAGGATCGTTTTATTGCCAATACCCCATGATACGTTTTTAACGTTTAGTAATGGTTTATTTAATGGCGTTTGAGTGTGCAATAGTCAGTCCTAGGCTAGGGTCTGTTGATCTTTCAAGGTTAAATTTGCAACAGTCTGTTTGGTATTTAGGCAAGGCAGAGCCTATGTAGTGTGGTTATTCCCCATAAATGGGCGATAACGTAGCATTAATGCCAAACAGGCGCTGCCCAAAGGGTTCTTCCTAGGGGCTATTTACTCTTTGTTGCTCGGTTTTTACTTAGCCCACTAGGTTACAAACCTCGCGCCGCGATTAAATAGCCCCTAGTTTGAACAAATTTTAATCCGCAAAGATCAGCAGACCCTAGGTTAAACTCACTAAAAATGCGATAAAAATACTAATGCACTACAAGAAAAAATGAGTAAACCCGCTCGTTAAAAGAATTCATACCAATTGCATTAAATTAGTGATTTATTATAGCGACAAATAAATAGCTTAATAACAAGGCGGAAATTATGACATATAGTTGTTCTATATGAATAATTTTTAACGAAGTTAGTAAGTTATTTAATTCGCTAGAAAGATCATGTTTTTAATAAAATTGGTATTATACCATTTGTATCTGACTTAAAGCTTTGCGCTAATTACAGTTGCGGGAACAGTCGAGGACTCGCACCTCATTCCAAATGAAGCTCTATTATGGGCGGCTAAGTAAATAATTTAAAGCAAAAAAAACCGCACTCAAAAGAGCGCGGTTAAAAAGGGAGTGTTTTAACTAATTTAGCGAATAGTTAAAACTTGTATTCCATACCTAAGCCTACGTAGTCTTGGTCAACGTTGTTGTCCATATCGAAGCTTGAATAAAAGCCAAATACTTTAATGTTTTTATTTAATTTGTGATCAAGACCAACTGAAATTGCTGACTTATCGTCGCTGTCGTCAAAGTCCATATCTTGGTATTGCACTTTAAATGTGTTGTTACCCATGCTGTAAGCAGCATTTAGCAAGTAACCATCCGCTTCTGCGCTGCCATCTACTGCTTCTTGTGTTTGGTACATTGCGCCCAATTTAAAGTTTTCGATTTTACCTTGGATTGATGCACGTACTACGTCGTAGCCATTTACTTCACTATCGGCTGCAATAGAGGCGTATACCGCGCTCTTTTTAAGTGCCACGTCACCGTATGTCACCGCCATTGAATAACCGTTATCAGCGTCTACATCATCTTCAGCTACAAAAGTAGCAAGTACCTTAAAGCCTTCGTATGAGTTTGATGAGTAGCTAACTGTGTTTCCTAAGCGGTTTTCACCTTTAAATACATTTTTAATATCGCCTTCAAGGTCGTTAAATAAATCTAACTTACCTTGAGATTGCTTAAGCGCAGTATCGTTACGACCAATTACAACCTGACCAAACGCACCTTTTAAACCAACGTATTGGTTACGCGCAGAAATATTGTCGTCGTTATCGCCTTTTGAATCAGCATCAGACACATCAACTTGAAACTCAAACTTATAAACGGCTTCTAAACTATCATTTATTTTTTCAAAACCTTTAACACCAAGACGAGATGCATTGCTTTTTATCTCGGTAAAAGACCCTTCGCCATCATCAGATGATTGCACTGTTACATTCGCTTTACCGTAAATGTCTACGTCGGCAAGTGCATTAAAAGATAAACCACTTAATAGTGCTAAGCATAAGCTCGATTTTACAAATTTCATGTTATTTCCTTGGATAATCACAAAAGACTAATTTTCAAAACTGCTGCATTTTGTCACCGCTAAATGACAGTAATATTACAACGGAAATATTAATGTCTTTTTTTGTTAATAAAAATGCATTAAATGTGAAATCAAAATAACATGAAAGCCTAGTAAATGGTCGTACTTACTTATCTTGCTTTAATGACAAGCTTGGCGTCATTTGCGAAAGTAAATTAACTAAGGTTTCTATTAGCTCTTTTTGCTCGTTGTCTCTGTGATACGCAATAAATACGTCTCTTGAGGTGTTTTCTACCCCTTTAACATGAAACAACTCACCTTTTTCTAAATGCCCTTCAACCAATACTTGAGGTATAAATGCACTACCACCACATTGCAGTATTAAATCAAGTGCAATACGCCCCGTGCTGGTTCTAAAGTAAGGGGGTGTTTTTCCTGTAAACTGACGCGCATGCCAAAGAGAAAAAGTAGTTCCCCAATCAACATACACATATTGATTATCAAAAAAGTTTTCGTTCGTTGCGGTGTCGTATCCGCTTACTGGAATGATTGGCAACTCACAAATTCGCTCTACCACTAATTCATCTACTTTTGGTGGATCAAATAATATTGCCAAATCGAGAGTACGCTCTAATAAAAGTCGAGTGCTCTCTTGTTGTGCTTTAACTTCTGCAACCAACGACACGCCCGGCATCGCCGATACAATATTTGTTATACCAAACTGTAAAAAAGCATCCCAAATATTAGGCGTTCCTGCTAAGCTAATTTGCTTATGCATATTGTCGGCAAGTGCAACATCGACTTTGGCCCGCTGCATGCCCGTAATAATCATTTGTGCGTGCGGTAATAAGCGCTCGCCAGGTGCTGTAAGTTGAATATTATTACGCTGGCGAATAAACAAATTAACACCAAGCCCTTGCTCTAATTGGCGAATTCTAAAGCTCACTGCAGACTGCGTAATATAAAGGTTTTCTGCCGCTTTACCAAAGTGACGCGTACGCACTACTTCAACAAATGTTTTTAATAAATCGATATCCAATTTTTTATCCTCACGATAAAAATAATTTGTTTAATAAATTGCCAAACTTGCATCATACTCCAGCTAATTAATAGGGTATGAGGATAAAGCTATGAGCAATAACATTTCATTACTACGCCAAGCATTTGTTAGCCAACGTCAATTTTATGATGATCAGAATTTTCCACGTGGTTTTAGCCGCAGCGGAAACTTCACCTTATTAGAAGCCAGTATATTAGAACAACATGGTGTTGTTTTAAGAGGCTTATATAGCAAAACAATTGAGCCGCAAAACGAACATCAAGAACAGTTTGTAGCAGTAGTAACTGGCTCACAAGAACCTACTAACCCAATCGAACGTGCTTGGGTAAAATACTTAAAGCTAACGACCTGCAAAACTAAGTTTCATACTTTATTTGGCCGCTCAAAAATGTCAGGACCGGCACCGATTAGCCAAGAGTATTATTCAGAAGCGGATAATCTGTAAGTACTTAAGTTATTTGCTTTTTTGCGTTTTAACAGTTACAACTTGTATAAGCAAATATTTTTGCAAAATATAAACAGGGTTGTTCCGTGACGCGAAAAATACTAATAGTTGAAGATACACCTGCAATGGCGCGAGTGCAAAAGCACATCGCGCTTAAAGCAGGCTATGAAGTTGATATAGCAGAGTCATTAGCACAAACAAAAGAGCTTATAAGTAAAAATAGCTACTTTTGCGCTGTAGTTGACTTTATATTACCTGATGCCCCATCAGGTGAAGCAGTACCCTGCACTGTTAATGCTGATATCCCAACTATTGTAATGACGGGTAATATTGATAAAAAAACCCGCGACACCGTCGAAAAATACCCAATCATCGATTACATCATTAAAGAAAACAAACAAGCTTACCAATACCTAGAAAAACAATTACACCGCTTACCTCGCAATGAAAATGTAAAAGTACTCGTTGTTGATGATTCTAAATCGACTCGCCGATACATTTGCAGCTTGTTAGTTCGTCACAAATATCAAATTATTGAAGCACAAGACGGTGAAGAAGCATTAAAAATGCTCGAAAATTCACCCGACATTTCAGTCATCATTACTGATAACGAAATGCCAAACATGAATGGTGATGAGTTATGTAGCGAAATTCGCCGCTTATATAGCAACGACGAAAAAGCCATTATTGGTATTTCGGGCTCTGACTCTTTAGGGCTTTCTAGTTTATTTTTAAAAAATGGCGCAAACGATTATTTACATAAACCTTTTAATAGTGAAGAGTTTTACTGCAGGCTTAGCCAAAACGTCGATATGCTAGAGCAAATAGCCACAATTAAACGCCAAGCCAACACCGATTACCTAACTAATCTACCTAATCGTCGTTACTTTTTTGAAGAAACAAGCAAATCACTTAAAAATATTAAAAATAAGCAAGGTTCAGGAGCGCTAGCCATGCTTGATATTGACCATTTTAAAGTAATTAATGACACTCACGGACATGATGTAGGCGACGAAGTATTAAAAGGGCTCTCCATTTGCTTTAGTAAATATTTTAAAAAGTATTTAGTGGCCCGCTTAGGTGGTGAAGAGTTTGCCGTTTACTTTGCAAATGCGGATAAACAAGAAGCACTAAAAAGACTTGAAGGTTTTAGGTACTTTATAGAGGCGAACAGCCAAGAGTTTAGTAAAGAAAAAATCAAATTTACTATATCTATTGGTTTTGCAGATGGGCCTGTTTATCAAATTGATGAATTATTAAAACAGGCCGATTTAAAGCTTTACGACGCTAAAGAATCTGGTCGTAATAAAGTAGTTAGCTAACAGCTCTATTAGGTTAATTATACTTCTGCGGCTGTAATAGCCGCTTTTTTACGTTTGCGTGATTGATTGTAAGAGTCCCAACTAAAAATAGCTAGCGCACTCCAAATACATGCAAACGTTACTAATCTCTCAGCGTCAAACACTTCACCGTAAAACACCACTGCCAATATAAACATTAGGCTTGGCCCAATATACTGAAAAAAGCCTAATGTAGTGTATTGCAAACGCTTAGCGGCGCCGGTAAAACACAGCAATGGTAATGTAGTTACAATACCTGCACTAATCAGTAATGCATTAGTATGCCAATCGTTAGCTGGCAGGCTTGATGTTGTTGTAGGCACCATTAACCACCAATAAATGAGTGCAACAGGCAGTAATATAAGTGCTTCGAGTAAAATGCCAGGCAAGGCTTCAACGGGTAGTTTTTTACGTAACAAACCATAAAGCGCAAACGATATAGCTAATGAAAATGCCACTACCGGAAACGAGCCAAAACTAATTAGCTGCAGCACAACACCGGTAAAGGCCAGTGCCACTGCTACACCTTGAAACTTACGCAGGCGTTCACCTAAAAAGAGCATACCCAGTAATACATTTAAAAGAGGGTTTATGTAATAGCCCAAACTCGCATCAAGCATATGGTTATTATTTATAGCCCATATAAATAAACCCCAGTTAAACCCTAGTAATGTTGAGGTAATAACAAGCATAAGCAAAAGCTTAGGCTGAACAATAATGCGTTTAATTTTACCCCAATACTTTAAAACACTTACTACTAATACTAAAAATACAACCGACCAAACAACCCGATGCATTAAAATTTCAAAGGCAGAAACATGCTGAATTAACTTAAAATATATTGGCGCAAGGCCCCACATAAAAAAAGCAAGACAAGCAAAAATAGCACCTTTACGCTGCTCAGTATCAATCGACATAATAAACACTTAGTGATTTAAAAGGCCGCTAGTTTACTTCCCATACACGTTTTATCCAACTAAATACGTGCCTGTCCCAAAAGCAATTTGAACAGACTGTTCGTTATGTAATTCCATTCGACAAACACACACTTTATTACCTGAGCGAATAAGTGTGGCACTCGCTGTAAAGCTCTCTCCTTTACCAGGGCGCAAATAATCAGTGCGCAAGTCGATAGTCCCAAGCGTGGCTAATTTTGTTTGCACACTTCCTATATCTAAATCGGTGAGCTTATCAATCACGCTTGCTGCAGCGAGCATACCGCCTACATTATCAAGTACGGCTGAAATAACACCACCGTGCAGTATTTTTTGCGCAGGGTTACCAATGAGTACATCCTGCCACGGAAACGTAATTTTGGCCTGTTCAGGGCTCAACGACTCAACCGATATTTGTAAAAACTGGTTAAATGGCATGCCATTTACAAATAATGCGCCCACTTGTTCAATTAACATTTCTTTATTCATTATTATTCTCTATGTTTAAACTGGTACGATGAGTAAAGCATAACTTAAGCAAAACTACGAGGTTCTAGTTAAATCATTTACTTAGCAACCTAACTTTAAGAAAGCAGATCTATCTTAATAAGCGGTTTCAACACTACCAGAGTTTAATTTACTTACAATAGAGTTGAGGTTAATACCAATTAGCTTAATTAAGTGATCTATCTGGAGGTAAGAAAATAGTGTCTATAACAAGGCAAAAAACTCGTTATTTAGTTGTTCTATATCAGAAATTTTTAACGCAGCTAGCGTCAGATTTAACCCCTCAAATTGATTAAGTAGTATTGCGGATTGGTATAAGTAACTCAGCTAAAGACATCTCACTAAAAAACCACTAAAATACCCGCCAATGAATACATCAACACCACCTTCTAGCACCCTTGTGCGTAAACCCGAAACTGTCCTCAAACAAGTGTTTGGCTACAGTGAATTTCGCGACGGCCAAAAAACAGTTATTGATGCTGCTATTAACGGCCAAGACTCGCTTGTATTGCTCCCTACTGGCGGCGGGAAATCGGTTTGCTATCAAATACCCGCTTTAGTGCTCGAAGGCGTAACTATTGTCATATCTCCGCTCATATCGCTAATGCAAGATCAGGTAAGTCAACTTCAAGCACTTGGGGTAAAAGCCGCTTACGTAAATAACAGCTTAGCGCGAGAAGAGCAGCAATTGGTGTATCAACAGCTTCATCAGGGGCAAATTAAGCTTTTATATGTGGCACCTGAAAAAGTATTACAACGCGAATTTTTAGAGCGTTTATCGCATTTAAATGTAAGCTTATTTGCCATTGACGAAGCGCATTGTGTGTCGCATTGGGGCCACGATTTTAGGCCTCATTACTTTCGCTTAAACGAATTAAAGCAACGTTTTGCACATGTACCCATGATGGCGCTCACTGCAACTGCCGATAAAGCCACCCGTTTTGATATAGTTGAGCAACTAAAACTACAACAGCCTTATATTCATACTGGCAGCTTTGATCGCCCCAATATTCGCTACACCATAGAAGAAAAATTTAAACCTATGGTGCAACTGCTTCGCTACTTAAAAGAGCAAAAAAGCCAAAGCGGTATTATTTATTGCACCAGCCGTAAACGCGTAGACGACATTGCTGAAAAAATTGCAGATGCAGGGCTAAACGCTGCCGCTTACCATGCAGGTATGAGTAACGAGCAACGACAATTTGTACAAACTGGTTTTGCACGTGACGATATACAAATAGTGGTCGCAACCGTTGCCTTTGGTATGGGTATAAACAAGCCTAACGTGCGTTTTGTACTGCATTACGATATTCCAAAAAGTATAGAGTCGTACTATCAAGAAACGGGGCGTGCTGGGCGAGATGGACTTGCCGCAGAAGCCATAATGTATTTTGACCCAGCTGATATTGGCCGTGTAAGACGCTTTTTTGAAGACATAGACGACGAGCAACGCCGCCGTGTAGAAGAACAACGCTTTAACGCAATGGCAAGCTTTGCAGAAGCACAAACGTGTCGCCGCCAAATATTGCTTAACTATTTTAGTGAGTATCAGCGCGAACCTTGTGGTAACTGCGATATTTGTCTAAATCCACCTAAAAGCTTTGACGGTACATTGGTTGCCCAACAAGCGCTTTCTTGTGTGTATAGAGCTGACCAGCGCTTTGGTCTTGGGTACATTGTTGAATTACTACGTGGTGCAAATACTAGCCGCATACGCGATAACAATCATCATGAGCTAAGCACTTACGGCATAGGTAAAGATAAAAGCAGTGAATTTTGGCTTAGTATTTTACGCCAACTTATTCACCAAGGCTTACTTAGCCAAGATATAACGCAAGGTGCGTCACTTAGGTTAACCGAAGCCGCGCGTGCAATTTTAAAAGGTGAGTACGCACTGCAATTAGCCGAGCCACGCCTGCAAGCCAAACACGTTTATCAAGATAAATTAGCACAATTTAATTACGACAAAAAACTGTTTGCTCGCCTGCGCGCACTACGTAAAGAACTTGCTGATGCCGATGATGTACCACCTTATGTGGTATTTAATGATAAAACGCTAGCCGAAATGGCGCAGCTTATGCCAACAAACGACAGTGAATTTTTAAAAGTGTCGGGTGTGGGTTTTACTAAGTTAAATAAGTACGGCGGCGAATTTTTAACTGCAATTCGCAATTACCTAGCTACAAATTAAGAATGTTATGACCCAAATAGAATATGACCACGCCCATAAATACATTTTAATTACACCAGTCGAGCCTCCACACGATGAAGACTTTGAACTGTGGAGCACACTCTTTTTACACTCAGACGATGTAACACTCAATGAGTATTCTGCAGGCGCCGATCGCCATCAAGTCCGCTTTACCTATAATCAGCAGACCTTTAATTTAAACTATGAGCATTACAGCCAAAGTATTTGGATTAATGCCGAAGGCCATGAAGCTGAGCACTTATTAGCCGCTTTAGCATTTTATTTAAGTTAGCTTTTAATACCCCGCCCAGAGGCGGTTCTAAACCAGGTTGGTTATTAACATAAGTGAATATGAGTAACAATTAATTAGTTTCAAAATCCATACCTTTTACTTACATTATAATAACAATGATGTAAGCTGATATTACGATAGTCATTTGCTACGTAGCAGTAAAGAGGTTTAATGGTGAACAAGAAATGGATAGCACAATGTTGTATTAGCTTAACGGTTTTAAGCTTTTATGTGCCTAATGCATTCGCACAACAATCTTCAACGAAAACTGATAACTGCCTTGTAGAACAGACAGATTTAAGCACAAATAAAAACTTACGCCGAGAAGTTCAAGACAAAACAACCCTCACGCACAGTAATAGTAACGCTAAAATAGCCTCAATAAAGCTCAAGCAACTTAATGTATTTAATACTGAGCTTGAAGAGGAAAATAATGCCCTATTCCGATTTGCTAACCGCGCTCATATTCAAACAGAGCCCGATGTCATTAATAACCTTTTATTATTCTCCCCTGGTGACAAGTACGATGCTAAAAAGCTTGCAGAGTCTGAGCGCCTACTTCGTAAAGAAAGCTACTTATATGATGCACAAATTAGTGCAATCGAAAACTGCGACGGTGACGTTAATGTAGAAGTGGTTACCCGTGATTTGTGGACACTTTTACCTGAAGTAAACTTTAGCCGTAGCGGCGGAGAAAATAAATCAAGTATAGGTTTTAGAGAATCAAACCTGCTTGGTTGGGGGAAGCGCCTTTCGTTGTCACGCACGACCGACAGCGATCGTAGCGGTTATTTATTTGTTTACGACGATCCTAATATTTTATCTACTCGCTACCGCGGCCGTTTAGAGTACGCTGATAACAGCGATGGCAAGCGCCATTTACTTGAGCTAACCTATCCATTTTACGCGATAGACACCCCTTTTAGTTACGGTATTTTAAGCTATTCTGAGCAGCGCGAAGAGTCACTATATAAACGCGGCGAAGAGTTTAGCGAATTTGATCAAACTACTGATTTAAACCGTGCATTTATAGGACACTCTAAAGCGCTTAATAATAATTGGACCCAACGCTTAACCTTAGGTTATACCGACGAGCAGCATACCTTTGAAGCTATAGACACTACATTTGCACCACTTGCCGATGACAGAAGTTTAAGTTATCCCTTTATAAGCGGCCATTGGTTTGAAGATAACTACATAAAAGTACGCAATTTTGACAGTATATCTCGCACTGAGGATTTAAACTTAGGTTGGAATATTAAAAGCTTAATTGGCTATTCAGACGAATCATTAAGTAATGACGACAGCCGCGCGGTGTATTCTGTTAACTTTAAAAAAGCCCACTTTACTAACGATAATACCTTATGGCGTTTTAGTGCTGATATTGATGGCTATTGGAATAAAGAACAGAAAAAACTCGAAAACTTTATGGCCACCAGCCAAGTACAATATTATTTAAATACCAGTGAAGACCAATCTTGGTATGTTAAAGCCCGCGTGCAATACGCAAAAAACCTTACTGCTGATCAACAGCTTACTTTAGGCGGCGAAACAGGCCTGCGTGGTTACCCTATGGATTATCAACATGGCGACCGCAGCTTTTTAGTTAATCTAGAAAAGCGCTATTACTGGGAGTACGATTTACTACAACTATTTAAAGTGGGTGGCGCAGCTTTTGTGGATGTGGGCAGAGCATGGTTTAACGATAAAGATAATGGTGAAAACGCACATGTATTAAAAAATATAGGCGTGGGTCTTCGTTTAGCACCGAGTCGTGCAAATTCAGGAACCATGATTCACATTGATATTGCAGCCCCAGTTGATAGCTACGATGACGTAGACTCAGTACAGTGGTTAGTGAGCGTTAAAAATACTTTTTAAATAATACAAACGCGTTAAACTAATACCAATTGCATTAAATTAAATTGGTATAAAAGTTCAGGGTCTAATGTGGAAATAATAGAAGTTTTAGAATTGTTTGCATCACAATATAAGTTGGTTGTAACTATAATCGCTATTTTGGTTTTCCCTCTGCTATTAAAAATAACCAAAAAATTACTCGAAAAAGCAATTAAGGGGAAAGTTGATTTACACCGAAAATACCGTGCAGAGCTTTTACTAAAAATTATACTCGCCTTTGTAGTCCTGTGTTTGGTTTTAGTATTTTGGGGTATAGAGCTGCGTGGCTTATTGGTTTTAGGCTCCTCTTTATTCGCTATGTTGGGCGTAGCACTATTCGCTGCCTGGTCATTATTAAGTAATCTCACCGCATTTTTACTAATGTTTATTCAAAACGATTGCCGTGTTGGCTATTGGGTACGAATTATTGATGGTGCGAATCATATTGAAGGCCGCATTGTTGAAATGGGCTTAATGAATGTAGTACTTGAGCATATTGATGGGCACCGTGTAATTTACCCTAATAATTTATTTGTGACACGCCCTGTCATGGTTTTAAATAAAGAACCAAAGCCAACAAAAGCCCCCGTTATAAAGCGTATTATTGGACCTAAAAAATCCTAAATTAAAATAAACACACAAAAAAGCCGCAGTAGGTAATTACCTACTGCGGCTTTTTAATGCTTTAACTAAATAGAGTTCAGGCTGGCTACTAGTTATTTAATTCTGCTGTTTTAAGCTCGTCATCTAAATCATTTATCTCATCAATAAAGTTCTCTAGTTGCTGCTCTACTAGGCTATTATCATTTGCAAAGTAAGCAAGGTGGAATACCGCATCACCTTCATTTACCAATGGCATAGTTTGCTGACCAATAACAATACCGCCTTTAGGCGCTAAAAGCTCAAGCTCAGAGTCACCTAGTGGGCTACTAATATAAGCAAGTACTTGCCCTTTAGTTACATGCTCCCCTAGTGATACTTGTGCACGCACAATGCCATCAACTTCGGCACGTATCCAACTAGTTGAACCTGCAATAATAGGATCTGGTAACTTTTTAGGACGCTTGCCACGGATCATTTTTAAATGACGCATAACATAATCAACACCCTGTACACCGGCCGCAATTGCGATTGGATCAAAACGCAGTGCTTCACCAGCTTCATAGGTTATAACCGGGATACCTAGGTTTGCAGCTTCACTTCGTAATGAGCCATTACGCAATGATGCATCTATAACTGCTGGCGTGCCGAATGCTTTAGCCATTTCAGCGGTTGCTTCATCAGCTAAGTTAGCGCGAATTTGCGGTAAGTTAGTTCGATGAATAGCGCCAGTATGTAAATCAATAATGTGGGTACAATGTATTGCCACTTGATTAAAAAACATATAAGCCATACGCCCAGCAAGTGAGCCACGCTCAGAACCTGGGAAGCTACGATTCATATCGCGTCTGTCTGGTAAGTAACGCGATTTATGAATAAAGCCAAACACATTCACAATAGGCACAGCGATTATTGTACCGCGCAGTTGGCTTGGGTCTATTTTAGCAATTAATTGACGCACAACTTCTACGCCATTTAGCTCATCACCATGAATAGCCGCACACACCATAAGCACAGGACCTTCCATTACACCGTTAACCACTTCAATAGGAATATTAAGTGGTGAATGGGTATAAAGTTTAGCTGCCTCTAAGGCAAGTGTTTTACGCTCGCCTACGCCTACACTCTCTCCTAATAAGGAAAAAGGACGGTTAATTTTAACCTTTGCCACGTGTTGCTGTTCCTTTACTTGAAGCATTTTTTTCGATGAAATCAATCACCATGCCTGCAATGTCTTTACCTGTTGCTATTTCAATGCCCTCTAAACCTGGTGATGAGTTTACTTCCATCACAAGTGGTCCACGAGATGAGCGAAGTAAATCAACTCCCGCTACGTTCAAGCCCATTGATTTAGCCGCGGCTACTGCCGTTTTACGTTCTTCTGGAGTAATACGAACTAATGTAGCACTACCGCCACGGTGAAGGTTAGAGCGGAACTCACCTTCTTGTGCTTGGCGCTTCATTGCTGCTATTACTTTATCGCCTAATACGAAACAACGTATATCGGCACCACCCGCTTCTTTAATGTATTCCTGAACCATAATATTAGCTTTTAAGCCCATAAACGCTTCAATAACGCTTTCTGCCGCTTTGCGTGTTTCAGCAAGTACAACACCAATGCCTTGTGTGCCTTCAAGTAATTTAATTACAACAGGTGCACCGCCTACCATTTCTAGTAAGTCTTTTACATCATCTGGTTTGCTAGCAAAACCTGTTACTGGCATACCAACGCCTTTGCGCGAAAGTAACTGAAGTGAGCGTAATTTATCGCGCGAACGAGAAATAGCGACTGATTCATTTACAGGGTAAACACCCATCATTTCAAACTGACGAAGTACCGAACAGCCATAAAATGTAACCGATGCACCAATACGCGGGACGATTGCGTCAAATTCTTTTAAGTTTTCACCGCGATAGTGAATTTCTGGTTGCTCAGAGTTGATATTCATATAACAGCGCAATGCATCAATCACTTTAACTTCGTGACCGCGTGCCTCTGCCGCCTCAATTAAGCGACGTGTTGAATATAATTTTCTGTTGCGAGATAAAATACCGATTTTCATAGTTAAACCTTACGACCTAATAGTTGAGATAAAGCCGGGTCAACGACTATACGATTTTCCATGGCTGTACGCCCTAATAACATTCTAAACTTCATTGTTGCACGGCTTGTTAAAGTAAGCTCGATAGGCCAGCTATGCTCGCCTGCATGCAATGTAGTTTCTATAAAGTAACGTAACTCTTTTTGCCCACTTGAGCTGGTTACGTACTTCATTTTTTTAACTTTTGCATTGCAAGTGACTTGTGTTTGCTCATCATCTTGCAGTGGCTGGGCCGTAAATTTAACCCATTTTTCTGAGTCAACTTCGTATTCTTCAATGTTAATTGCATGAATACATGAAGTGCGAGCGCCAGTATCAATTTTTGCTTTTATCTCGTTAATACCAAGCCCAGGTAAACTTAACCACTCACGCCAACCAACTGTGATCTTTGCTGTCATAAATGTGCCCTTAATAAAAAAGTGACTTATACGCTACAGGTAAAAAAACACCAACGAAATAAATTTATCTAGTCGATTAGTAAATTAAATTGATCTTTTTAAACAACTGGTCACACAATGCACGCCTTGCTGAATAGTACTTTATGCCACTTTACTCAGCCCAAAGGCTCTGCATATATTTTGCTATTTAAGCTTAACTTATTAAAAATAAAGGTAAGTTTAAAATACTTAAGTAGATACACTATAGTTAACGGTATTAAAAATACACTATTATGAGAAATAATTATGATTAATGGTTTACTACATGCACTTGTACTTGATGGACAAGGCGGCGCTCGCCCTATTGAAAGCACTAATGAGCTAAATAGCTGGCAACCAAGCCACGGAAAACTTTGGGTGCACATGGACTATAGCCAAAGCGAGGCTGTTGAATGGCTCAAGGCACAGCCTCATTTAAACGATTACGAATTAGAGTCCTTAATTGCTGATGAAACACGCCCGCGAATTACATCAACGACTAACGGACATATGTTATTTTTACGTGGTGTAAATTTAAATCCAGCACAAAGCCCTGAAGACATGGTTTCAATTCGTTTATTTATTAGCGAAGACATTCTTATTACTACCCGCAAACGTCGTTTATTATCGGTGCAAGATACGCTCGCCTGTTTAAATGAAAATAAAGGCCCATGCAATATTTCTGAATTAGTGTGCTCTATTACACAAAAATTAACCTCACGTATGCAAAGCGTTATTGACTCACTAGATGAAACACTCGACGAGTTTGAAGAAGAAATAGATGAACCAAGTAAAAAGTTTGATAACCAAGGTTTATCACAGTTGCGCCGTCAAACAATTGCCTTAAAGCGTTATTTAAAACCGCAAAAAGAAGCCCTTAGCTCAATGGTAAATAATCACTACCCGTGGCTGTTAGATGACGATAAAGCAAAATTAAACGAAACAACAAACTTACTTATTCGTTATTTAGAGGAGCTTGATAGCTCTATTGAACGTGCGCAAATCATTCAGCAAACAATCACTAACCAAGTGTCTGAGCAATTAAATCAGCGTATGTATGTAATGTCGGTTGTGGCTGCATTGTTTTTACCTTTAGGCTTTTTAACCGGCCTGTTAGGCGTAAACGTAGGAGGTATTCCGGGTACCGAGAGCCCCTATGCATTTAGTGCGTTTGTTATATTTTTGATTGTACTTACTGGCGGTATTGGTGTGTATTTTAAAAATAAAAAATGGTTATAAATTAAGTTTATACATTTAAAAAGCATTAAAAAAGCCACTCAGTTTTAAACTGAGTGGCTTTCTAAACTACTAAATAATTAGTTAGTTTTACGCGTATAACTAACGTCAGTCATTGTTACTTTAGCTTTTGTAATTCCTAAATCTTTAAAGCACTCTTTAAATGAATCTGAGTTTCCTGACTCGCCACACTCATCTAGTGTATATGGGTCTTGTGATTGTAAATAATTACCAAACTTAAAGTAAGATTCTGAATCATCTTCTACCGGAATACCAAAGGTAGTACCTAATGCAGTCACATCTACATCACCGTAATTATTAACTACTTTTAGATTGAATGAACCACCACTTCTGATAGTACCTAGTGCATGCTTTTCTTCTTTACCACTGGTGTTACGCAGGCGAACATAAACGTCAAAAATCCCGTTATCTGCTACGCTATCATCAAAACCGGATTCATCAGTATCTGAAACATATACTTTTG
This sequence comes from Pseudoalteromonas sp. APC 3358, assembly GCF_030408075.1. Classification (NCBI taxonomy): domain Bacteria; kingdom Pseudomonadati; phylum Pseudomonadota; class Gammaproteobacteria; order Alteromonadales; family Pseudoalteromonadaceae; genus Pseudoalteromonas; species Pseudoalteromonas sp. APC 3358. Next base: position 288,601 of record NZ_JASDCE010000005.1, on the reverse strand, counting down.
AAATCGTACCCGTATCGCTAGCGTGGTGCTGAGAAATAATCGTTTTACCACCATCTGACATTTCAACTTTTACAGTTGCCTCAAAAACCTCATAGGTTTCGGTCATTGCAACACGTGCACTTTCTTTTACTTTATATTCATGACGCCAGCCATTCCCGTTTGGAGTGATATGACGCGCTTCTAGAGGAACAAACTCTAAAGTGTCGCTATTTACTAATGGATGAGGATCGTTACCTTCAAGGTCAAAAATACTACCGTTGGTGATGTTGCTTGCTATACCTGAGCCACTACCAGTGTCGCCACCGCCAGTATCACCACCACCTGTGTCTCCGCCGCCAGAAGAACTCCCCTTAGTTAACGAAAAGTCATCAAAACGAACATCGCTTGAGCTCTTATCATGCTTAGCAAATACTTGTAGCGTACCTGTATTAGCTGTAGTGAAAGTTTTAGATACTTTTGTCCACGAAGAAACGTTAAATTTCTCACTTTTAAACAAACCATTAAGATCGTTAATGCCGATTTGTCCCTTGCCAAGTACGTACGCACTTAACGTGTACTGAGTATTTCGATCTACATCTACATTTTGGTAAACACGCCCTGGGCTACCTTGAATTTTTAATGATTTAGAGCCCTTGTAAGCACTACCTGAAATAGCCGCTGGTTCTGTTTCATTCCAGTTATTCCAACCATCTTCAAATCCAGCATTATTAACAGTTGCCGCTTGTACAAAACTTGAGCTAGCAGTCATTGCTGCAAGCATAAATAGGGATTTTTGGTTAATCATTATCTTTATTTCTCCAAACCTGTACATGAAAAAATCTTACTACATGGCTATAAATGAGTATTTCACTTGAGCCTAGATCACCGCCTGTAAACAGGTTTTAACTTGTGTTTTTATGTGTAATTGGTAATAAGTAAAATGTAAAAAAAACCACTCTTGGTTTACAAACAAGCATTACCAATAGTTATTGCCAGCTGGGCTGAGACACAAGTTATATTGCTTGTAATAAATTTGCAACAATTTATTTAATAGGTAATAAGTATTGATTTCATTTAGATTCATTAAATCAACAACAAATAAAAATACATGAAAACAAATACTTAAAACCAATCACTATCAAAAAAATAACAAGCCCAGATAAGGAACAAAATATAAAATAATGAAAAAGCATTAAATAAAACTTTAATTGGTAATTTATTAAAAATTCAAAAATCGCATTTCTTGTAATAACAAAATTGATTTTCATTTTATTTTATGCAGTAAAGCTTACGTTCAGTTTAATTAACTAGAATACCACTGGTTAACCAATTAATTTAGACTGTTTATATAAAATAAAATTTAATAATGGCAGAACAAAATGCATTTGAAATAAGAATTTAAAGATGAAAGTATTATTATATTAGTGAAGGGTAGCTTAAAAAACTTAAGAGGTGTTTGAGTTCAGTGAAGGTGAATATTTTATTTTTTATAGATAATTTATTAATAATATTTATACAAAACATACCAATAAGTTTTAAATAAATTATTGAAAACACCTAGAAGGTTGATTCAATTTAGTTCGAATTAAAAGCTTCAGCAGAACTCGGCATGTTACCCTTTGCGGATTGAAATTAGTTTAATCTAGGGGCGGTTAAATCGCGGCGCGGGGTTTGTAATCAAGCGGGCTCGGTAACTACTCCTGCGTTACGCTACTGGCATACTTCCATGTGAAAATAAGTAAAAACCGAGCAAAGCTTCCGCGTCCTGTTCACGCCCCTTACCACATCCATTTAGGCAACAAAGAGTAATCGTCCCTAGAAAAAACCTGAGGGGAAGCGCATGTTTGGTAGCACGCTTTTACAGGCATTAAAAAAGACGAACACTTTGCAATGATCGCCTTTTTTATAACAGTCAGCTAATTACTCTTGAAAGTAAGTACCCCAACCATCGTACTCAACTTCGCACTCAACGGCTAGTTGCGCTAGCTTATCAACGTCTTCCATAATAACGTCTACGTCTAGCTCAGCTTCAACTACAATGTCAAAGCTCCAAATTTTGTTACCGTCTTCAAGCTCAAGCTCTGCTGGTTCTTCAACATCGTAACCCAATTTAAAAGCAGCAAGTGCAGCTTGCTCTAACTTAGGAAAGTCTTCACACACAAAGTGGTGCTCTACTTCATAAAGTATTTCAGGGTCTGACCCATCTTCAAGTAGTGAACTTACGATGTCTTCACTTATTTCACGCCAGTTTTCCATTATTTTTCTCTCACTTGAGCATCTAATTCAGTTATTTTAGCAGCCATAATGCTATGCACGCTTTTAGCATGCTCACGCGCGCTAATTTCTTTATCAAGCGGTATAGGCGCTAACATTTCGATGTGAATTGTACCATTATCCCAACGATTTAGCTTAATGGTTTTATGTGTTGTATTCATACATACCGGAATTATGGGTACATCTGCGCTCATTGCGGTGTGAAATGCGCCGGTTTTAAATGGTAGCAACCCTCTTCCATAGCTTCGTGTGCCTTCTGGAAACATCCATACAGATAAGCCATTATTTTTAATTTTTTCGGCTGCTTTTGAGATAGTTCCTGCCGCTTTAGAGCGATTCGATCTGTCTATTAATATATTACCCGACAACCAATAAAGCTGACCAAAAAATGGGATCCACTTTAAGCTCTTTTTACCCAAACTTACGCAGTTTTTTGGCACCATTGCTGGCACTGTAAATAAGTCGTAGCTATTTTGATGATTAGCAACATAAACTGCAGGACCTGGATCAACGGCATCTTTATGACGTGTTAGAACTAGCTTAACGCCAACCATTTTAGCCATTGAGCCAAACCAACCCGCTATAATATGTACATTATTAGGGTGAAATGGTCTTACAATCGAAAGTAATAAACCAAAAATACAACTGAATAATATAAACAGCAGCATAATAAAAACGCGTATAACAGCTAGCAAATGGGCTTCTCCAAAAATGAATTATAATTATTATAGCGTTATTTTGTGACACAAACGAGTCAATAGCGCACAAGTGTACGCTGAAATATTTAAGCTCTTTATTTTAAAACAAAAACGGCCTGCAAATGCAGACCGTTTTTATTTATACAAAAAAGTAATTGGCTACTCTTCGCTAATAACGTCTATTGGTTCATCATCTTGAGGTGTTAGCTCAACAACGGCTTCGTCAACACGCTGTAAGCCACGCGGTAGTTTATTACCCCTACGTCCTCGCTCACCATGATAATGCTCTAAATCACTTGGTTTAAGTGTTAGTTTACGCTTACCAGCATGAAGCGTAACACTGCTTCCTAATGGTACAACAGCAAGCACTTTTACAAACTCTTCACGGGCTTGTACTTTAGCACCTGGTATAGAGATGATTTTATTACCTTTACCCTTACCTAATTTTGGTAAGTCTCGCAGCGGGAATAAAAGCATTCGACCTTCGTTAGAAATAGCCATACAGTAATCGCTAGCGACATCGTTCACTCTAATAGGAGAAAGTAATATTCCACCTTTAGGGACACTTACCAGCGCTTTACCGTTTTTATTTTTACTAACTAAGTCTTTAAAGTCGGTAATAAAGCCGTAACCTGCATCTGACGCCATAAGCAATACTTGCTCGTCTTCACTCATTACCACGTGCTCAAAATTAGCGCCTGGTGTTAAGTTAAAACGACCTGTCATTGGCTCCCCCTGGCTTCGCGCCGAAGGTAGACTGTGCGCATCGGTTGCAAACGCCCGCCCCGCTGAATCTAAAAATACCGCAGGTTGATTACTCTTACCACGAGCAGAGGCTCTAAAGCCGTCACCTGAGCGATAATTTAAGCCTTGTACATCTAAGTCATGACCTTTACCAACGCGTGCCCAACCTTTGTCTGATAGCACAACAGTAACTGACTCTGACGGAATTAAATCTTTTTCGTTAAGTGCTTTCGCTTCTGAGCGCTCAATCACTGGTGAGCGACGATCGTCACCGTACATTTCAGCGGCTTCTTGAATTTCTTTTTTAAGCAGTGTCGACATACGACGTTCTGAGCCTAATATTTGCGCTAATTTATCACGCTCTTTGGCCAGTTCGTCTTGCTCACCACGAATTTTAAACTCTTCAAGTTTTGCTAAATGACGAAGTTTTAATTCTAAAATTGCTTCTGCTTGCGTATCAGTTAAATCAAAGCGCTCCATTAATACAGGCTTTGGTTTATCTTCGCTGCGAATTATCTCAATCACTTCATCAATATTTAAAAAGGCGGCTAGCAAACCCTCTAAAATATGTAGACGTGCTAATACTTTATCTAAACGATACTGCAAACGACGACGCACTGTTTCGCGTCTAAATATTAGCCACTCACTTAAAATACAGCGTAAATCTTTAACTTGCGGGCGGCCATCGAGGCCTAGCATGTTTAAGTTTACGCGGTAATTTTTTTCAAGATCGGTGGTTGCAAATAAATGCGCCATTAATGGCTCAGCTTTAATGCGGTTTGAGCGCGGAATAATTACAATGCGTGTTGGATTTTCGTGATCTGACTCATCACGTAAATCGGCAATCATTGGTAACTTTTTAGCGTTCATTTGCGCTGCAATTTGCTCAAGTACTTTACCACCAGAACATTGATGCGGCAGCGCTGTAATAACAATATCACCATGCTCTTCGGTGTAAACCGCACGCATTTTGATAGACCCACGACCGGTTTTATATATTTTATGAATATCGGCTTTTGGGGTAATTATTTCAGCATCTGTTGGGTAATCTGGTGCATGTACAAGCTCAAGTAATTCTTCAAGCTCTGTTTTTGGTTTATCAAGTAATAAACAACATGCACTAGCCACTTCACGTACGTTATGTGGCGGAATATCGGTTGCCATACCTACGGCAATACCCGTTATACCGTTTAGTAAAATATGCGGTAAACGAGAAGGCAGCACAACAGGTTCATCCATTGTGCCATCAAAGTTTGGTGTCCAATCGACGGTGCCTTGGCCAAGCTCTTTTAATAGTACTTCTGAAAACTTAGATAAACGCGCTTCGGTATAACGCATTGCTGCAAACGATTTAGGGTCATCTGCCGCACCCCAGTTTCCTTGTCCATCTACCAAAGGGTAGCGATAAGAAAACGGCTGCGCCATTAATACCATCGCTTCGTAACATGCACTGTCGCCGTGTGGATGGTACTTACCAAGCACGTCACCCACTGTACGGGCTGATTTTTTGTACTTAGCGTTAGCCGACAAACCCAGTTCGCTCATCGCATAAATAATACGACGCTGTACTGGTTTTAAACCATCACCTACATGCGGTAAGGCGCGGTCCATGATCACGTACATGGAATAATTTAAATAGGCGTCTTCGGTAAAACGCCCCATTGTTTGTTGCTCAATTCCTTGCATTAGCAAGGTATCTGTATCACTCATTAAAGCTTACCTAGTTTTTCTTATAGCTTACACGGTAGATTACATTGGCGTAATCATCGCTTACTAACAGACTGCCGTCACCTAATTCTGCAAATGCAACAGGGCGTCCAAATGTTGTTTCGTCTTTCATAAAGCCAGTAATAAATGGCGTATATTTAGTTACGCGACCTACTTCAATTGTTGCTAGCCCTACTTTATAACCTGACTTTTTAGAACGGTTCCATGAGCCATGTTCAGCAACAAATAATTGTTGCTTATAGCTTGCTGGAAATTGCTTACCGTTATAAAAATGAATACCCAGTGGCGCTACATGCGCAGCAAGTGCAAGAGCTGGCGACGTGTAATCGGCAATATTTTTACCTTCACCAAACTCAGGGTCAATAATTGCACCGGCATGAACATACGGAAAACCAAAATGCTCACCTTCTTGCGTTGCACGGTTTAACTCATCAGGCGGAATATCATCGCCCATCATGTCGCGACCGTTATCACTAAACCATAAAGCTTGAGTAGCTGGATGAAAATCAAAACCGACGGTGTTTCTAACGCCCTTGGCTATTGTTTTTATTTGTTTTGTTTCTACATTAAGCGCAAAAATACGACCAAAACGTTCATCCTCAGCACAAATATTACACGGTACACCCACCGGAATGATTAGCTCGCCCGTTGGTGCAAAACGTAAAAATTTCCAACCATGATGACGCTCGCTCGGTAATGCGTCATAAACCACATCAAATTTTGGATCTTTTAATTGGGTATCAATATTTTTAAAGCGAATAATACGATGTACTTCGCCTACGTATAAATCGCCATCTTTAATTGCTATGCCAGAGGGCATGTTTAGGCCTTTAGCCACAACAATTTTTTTATCTGCTACGCCATCGCTATTATGATCAATAAGCGCATATACGTTGCCCGCTTTGCGAGAGCCAACATACACAATACCTTTTTTTGAAACAGCTATTTGACGTGCATTTTCTACATCATTTGCAAATAAGCTTATTTCAAATCCCGGTGCTACGGTGAGCTTATCGAGTATATTTTTCGCCATTACAGGAGCGGTAGTCAGCCCAAGTAACAGCAAACTTCCTAGTAGTTTTTTCATTCGCCTCTCCTAGTGTTAAGTACAGGTAATTAAACGAGTGCCTTGTTACCATGATCTTCTAACCATTGACGACGATCAGGCGATCGTTTCTTAGCAAGCAGCATATCCATCATTTCCATGGTTTCTACTTCTTCATCAAGCGTAAGCTGCACTAAACGTCGTGTATTTGGATCCATCGTGGTTTCACGCAGTTGTAACGGGTTCATTTCACCCAGACCTTTGAATCGTTGTACGTTTACTTTTCCGCGTTTTTTCTCGGCTTCTATGCGCGCCAAAATAGCGGTTTTTTCTTGCTCATCAAGTGCGTAATAAACTTCTTTACCAATATCGATTCTAAATAATGGCGGCATTGCTACATACACATGCCCTGTTTTTACTAACTCTGGGAAATGGCGAACAAACAGTGCACATAATAGTGTTGCGATGTGTAGTCCATCCGAGTCAGCATCGGCCAATATACAAATTTTATTGTAGCGTAATGCCGACATATCGGTTGATTCTGGATCAATACCCAGCGCCACTGAAATATCGTGTACTTCTTGTGATGCTAGTATTTGGCCTGACTCAACTTCCCAGGTATTTAAAATTTTACCACGTAGCGGCATGATAGCCTGAAATTCACGGTCTCTTGCTTGTTTAGCAGAGCCACCAGCAGAATCACCTTCCACTAAAAACAATTCGGTACGGTCGTTATCGGCCGCGCTACAATCGGTAAGTTTACCCGGTAAGGCAGGACCTGCAGTAACACGCTTACGCACTACTTTTTTAGCTGCACGCAAGCGAGTTTGCGCATTTGAAATACATAACTCAGCTAATAACTCTGCGGTATCTGTATGTTCATTTAACCATAAACTAAACGAGTCTTTTACAACCCCCGATACAAACGCAGAACACGAGCGTGATGATAGTTTTTCTTTTGTTTGACCGGCAAATTGAGGGTCTTGCATTTTAACCGACAACACGTAACTACAACGATCCCAAATGTCATCAGGAGTTAATTTCACACCACGAGGGAGTAAGTTTCTAAACTCACAAAATTCACGCATTGCTTCAAGTAAGCCTTGGCGTAAACCATTTACATGCGTACCACCTTGCGCGGTAGGAATAAGGTTTACGTAGCTTTCAGCTATTGATTCACCACCTTCTGGTAGCCATACAACAGCCCAGTCAGCGCCTTCAATTGAACTTTTAAATTCGCCAACAAACGGGTCTTGCGGTAATGTTTCAAAACCTTTAATTGCTTCAACTAAATAATCTTTTAAGCCTGTTTCGTAAAACCATTCTTGGGTTTCTTTTGTTTGCTTATTAACAAACTTAATTCGCAGCCCTGGACACAAAACGGCTTTGGCTTTTAATAAATGATTAAGTTTAGTAATTGAGTAGTTTGGTGAATCAAAGTAGCTAACATCAGCCCAAAAACGAACCGTAGTGCCGGTGTTACGCTTACCGACTGTACCAATTACGTTTAAGTCTTCTACTTTATCGCCGCTTTCAAATGCCATTCTAAATTGCTGAGCGTCGCGCCTTACTGTTACTTCTACACGCGTAGATAACGCATTTACTACCGAAATACCTACACCGTGTAAACCACCCGAAAATTGATAGTTTTTATTAGAAAACTTACCACCGGCGTGTAATTTAGTGAAGATCAATTCAACCCCAGGGATACCTTCTTCTGGGTGAATATCAATAGGCATACCACGCCCGTCATCACTTACTTCAAGCGAGTTATCTTCGTGGAGTATTACGTCGATACGAGTAGCATGACCCGCCATAGCTTCATCGACACTGTTATCGATAACCTCTTGGCCTAAATGATTGGGACGTGTTGTATCTGTGTACATCCCTGGGCGTCGTTTTACCGGATCTAATCCATTAAGTACTTCAATGGCTTCGGCGTTATAATTTTGATCACTCATAGTTTTTGTCTTTATATCCGCTAAGGCTCTAATACGTTTTACTAGTTTTATTGTTATATGCGCTAAAGCGTTAATATAGTAACTAACCTCAGTTCAGGCTAACTAGTTTTACGTGATTTTAAGAAAATCTACAATACTTGCAAAAGTGCGTTCAAATTCAACGTAGCTATGATCGCCACCAAATTCTATCAATTGCTTGCATTGCGAATAATATTTTACTGCGTGTTGAAAGTTCAACACTTCATCGCCTGTTTGCTGTAATAAGTACAGTAACTCAGGGTATGCTAATTTATCTACAGCGAGTAATTTAAGTGCCTCAATATGACTGTTATTTAAATCGTAATGATAATCTTGATACGGATTATAATTAGGTCCAAGTAACGACTGTAATAAATTATAGGGTGCGACCGCGGGATTAATAACCACTGCAGGAATTTGATAACGCTGCGATAAATACGTGGCAAAAAAACCACCTAACGAGCTACCTAATAAAACGGTATTTGGCGTTAGTAATTGTTCAAGCTCAATTATAGCTTGTAGGGGCTCGTGGTTTAAGTTCGGTACACAATAATCAACGTCATAGTTTGCCATAAGCTCACCAAAGCGCACAGCTTTATATGATTTTTGTGAACTATTAAAGCCATGAATATAAATTACGCGTTTAGCCATACTACTTCCGTTTTTACTTCTACTTTATCTTTTTTACTCTTTATATTTAGCGTTCTGTAAGCTGGTCCCGCATTTTTTTGCTCCCACTGTGAAGTGTGCTTTACAAACTGTATTGAGCTGGCTGGGGTCGCATATATGGGCAGGCCTCTAAAACTTTGTTCGTAATCATTGTGCACATGCCCATGAAAAAGCGCAGATACATTATTACTATTAACTAAGATATTTAAAAGCTGTGGGCCATTTTCTAATAAGTGTTTATCAAGGTAGCCGTTTATTGGCAGCGGATTATGATGACAAAATATAACTTTACTATTATTCGAGTTGACTAAAGCGTCCGTTACTTCATCTAAATGCGTGCCAGTAACCCATCCTGCGGGCGTGGGCCCTTTAGAATTAATAAGAAGTAGCTCAATCCCATTAGCAATAATATGTTTAGCCGAATTTATTTGCCCACCACTTATGCGATTAAGCATTGCTAGTTCATCATGATTACCTGGCACCCAAAATACAGGACAAGTAATGTCACTGGCATTTATAAGTTCACTAAATAATAAGTACGATTCAAAACTATGATCTTGTGTTAAATCGCCACCAAAAATAATACAGTCTATTGATTGCTTAGCTATGTGCGCCAAAGCTTGTTCAAAATGAGCTGCAGTATTTACAGTAAAGTACTCACCGCTTTTGTCTGCAAATAAATGGCTGTCAGTAATATGCGCAATGCACAAAGATGATTTATCAAATGTATATGTATCATCAAACCAAGCCATTATTTACATCCCAATTTAATGTTGCTTGCCCGTGCTCTACACAGGCCACTAACCAGTCGTATAAAAAAGCATTAAGTTGATACTTTTCATCTTTTTGATGCATTTTAGGGTTAGGGTATCCATAAGATGGTTTTATGCGTTGATGGTAATCGTGGTGAACAATTTCAGCCACTTTGGCATCGTGATACATGCGTACCGTTAAATACAGCGGCGTAATCCCTTTAACCATTCCTGTTAGCTGCTTAATTGAAATATCCATAGTGTATTTAGCGCTGCCATCAATTTTTGTAGCAAACTCACTGTTGCCAAGTTTAACTTCACGAATGCTTCCTATATTGCGCTCGCTCGGTAACAACTTTAATAGTCGCACATAGTTATGCTCACAAAGTGTTAAATACTTTGGGAGGCTCTGAATATATCGCTTTGTTGCTAATTGTGCTGTCAAAGTACCACCATAATATTAGTAAGAGTTTATGCCCATTTGCTTGCCATTTTTTCGCGATTTAGCGCAAGCCACTGCATACAAATAACCGTTGCCGCATTATCCATTTCACCGTTATTGAGGCGCATTAGCGCATCATCAACTGATAAAATATGAGTTTTTATATCCTCGCCTTCAGTTTCAAGACCATATACACCTGATTTCACTTGGCTTAAGTCAGTACGCGCTAAATATAAATGTAAGCGCTCAGTTGTACCACCAGGGCTTGATAGGTATGAAAGCATAAATTCAAGTTCAGTTAGTTCAAGCCCAGCTTCTTCATACGCTTCTTTTTTTACAACTGATTCGTAATCAGTGCTGCCGTCAGTCATTCCGGCTATGCACTCTAGTAGCCACGGCGAATGCTTGCTTTTAATAGCGCCAATACGTATTTGCTCAATTAAAAGAACAGTATCTGATATTGGATCGTAAGGGAGTACTGCAATTGCATCGCCACGTTCTAATATTTCTCGGCTAATTACTTTAGATTTTCCACCCGCAAAAAGAGCATGTTCGAACTGGTATAAATCAACCTGAAAAAAACCTTTATAAAGGTTTTTTGTTGGCTTTAAATTCACATCTTTATGTGTAAATTGAACGAGTTTTTTATCAACCACGTAGCTAACTCCTACTTATCTAAAGCTTTAAAATGCGTTAATATATTCTGTTACACTTGAACATACTGTTTTACTAATTATTTTTTTTGTTATGCAGTAAAACAGGTTAACATGCTTTTAGTACAAAAATTGTCTAAGGACCGAACCCCACATGAAAAAGAACATTCTTGCGGCGCTAGTTAGTTTATCATGCGCATTAGGTGCAACAGCAGTGAAAGCTGAAGATTTACTACAAGTTTTTGAAATAGCGACAGCTAACGATCCTACTGTTTTAAAAGCAAAAGCCCAAGCCGATGCGCAGTCTTACCAAAGCGATTTGGCGATGAGTGCACTATTACCTCAAATTGGTTTAACTATGGGTTATACAAAAAGCGATGCAACGTCGTACCAAAGCGTTGGCGACTTATCTAACCAAGTAAAAGTTGAAAGTGATACAGACCAATTCTCGCGCGGTGTGAGCTTAAGCCAAACATTATTTGATTTAGGTGCCTGGAATACGTTAGATATTGCCGACAAGCAAGCGCTTCAAGCAAGCGGCCTATACGATGCAGCTAAACAAAACTTAATTGTACGCGTTGCTGAAGGTTATTTTAACGTATTAAGTGCAAGCGATAACCTTGAATTTGTTGAAGCTGAAAAACGTGCAATTGAACGTCAACTTGAGCAAACAAAACAACGTTATGCGGTAGGCTTAACAGCAATTACAGACGTACACGAAGCGCAAGCTCAGTTTGATAACTCTGTAGCTCAAGAAATTATTGCAGGTAATGCTGTAGAAACAGCACGTGAGCAACTTCGTGAGATTACAGGTAAATATCACGAAAAATTAGACTTTTTAAATACAGATACTTTCTCAACAACTAAACCAACTAAGCGCTCAAGCGACTTTGTTAAAGTAGCTGAAGATAAAAATATAAACCTACAAGTGTCTAAAGTAACGGTTGATATTGCAAAAGATCAAATTGAATTAGCAAAAGCGGGTCATTACCCAAAGCTAACCCTAAGTGCTAGTTACGGCGATTCTCTTACAGACAATCAAATAAATGGCGCTAACTTTGATGATCAGCCACGTTCAGACTCAAGCTCTGTAGGGCTTAACTTTAGCGTACCTTTATATTCAGGTGGTGCAACAGTTGCTGCAACAAATCAGGCCCGTGCGTTTTACGTAGGTGCGAGCCAAGACTATGAAACAAATTACCGCGCAGTAACTCGCACAGTGATTACATCTTATAATCAAGTTGTTTCAGACATTGCTACTTACAAAGCGCTAGAGCAAGCGGTTGTTTCAGCTCAAAGTGCCCTTAAAGCAACTGAAGCTGGTTTTGAAGTAGGTACTCGTACAATTGTTGACGTACTAGTAAGTACGCAAAATTTGTACGATGCAAAGCGTAACCTTGCAGATGTACGTTATCGTTATGTGTTATCTACCCTTCGCCTAAAACAAGCTGCGGGAACACTAACAAGTGAAGATTTAGTGGCTATAAATCAAGGTTTAAAAGCCGCTTAAATTTCATTACTCGCATAGTATGAACACATTAAAAGCCAGCTAAATGCTGGCTTTTTGTATTTTACAGCGCTTAGCGTTAAACTATCGTTTTTATTCTCAGAGAGATTTTTGTGGTCACTTCTTCTCCTTTTAAAGCATCTTTTTTAGGCCCTCGATACTGGTTAACGTGGGTTGGCGTTTTATTTTTATATTTGATCTCTTGGTTGCCACAAAAACTACAGTTGGCGATGGGTAAACAACTTGGCCGCTTAGTTCATAAGTTTATGAAACGCCGTCGCCATATTGCAGAAGTTAACATTAAATTATGTTTTCCTGATATGAGCGCAGCAGATCAAAAAGATCTTGTACTCAAAAATATGGAAAATACCGGCATTGCTATGGTTGAGACTGGTATGGCCTGGTGGTGGCCGCAGTGGCGAGTTGAAAGTGTATATGGTTCAATCAAAGGTCTAGAGCACTTTGAGCGTGTACAAGCCTCTGGTAAAGGTATTTTATTACTTGTACCCCATATCTTGCATCTTGAAATGGCTAGTCGTGTGATGGGATTGAAATGCCAAGGCTTAGGCTTTTATCGTCCTCACAACAACGCACTAATGGAATACTTTACAACTAATGGCCGTCTTCGTTCTAACGAATACTTAATTGGCCGAAAAGATGTAAAAGGTTTGCTTAAATCATTAAAAAATAAAAAAGTATGCTATTACTTACCCGATCAAGATTACGGCCGTAACCGCTGTGAATTTGTGCCATTTTACGCTGTTCCCGACACTGCAACTACAACAGGTACTCTTATGTTTGCTGGCAGTAAAAACTGCGAAACTATGAGCTTAATCTCTCGCCGTGACGAAAATGGTAAGTACCATTTAGAGGTAGTACCTGAGCTTGAAAACTTCCCCAGTGGTGATGATAAAGCTGATGTAATACGCGTTAATCAACGCGTAGAGCTATGTATAAATGCTGCACCAGAGCAATACATGTGGCTACACCGTCGTTTTAAAACTCGACCTGATAAAAATACCCCTTCTTTTTATAAAAAGTAATGGTATAACAATAATAGGAACAAATAAGGTGGGGAATAATAATGTGGTTTTGGATTAGACATTTATCATTTGCAGTTGTGTTAATAGCACTCGCCGTATACTTTCTGTTGGGTGATGGTTCTGTATTCGATATAAAAAAATCTAAAAATGCAGCCGCCGAAGGATTGTCACGATTTTACTCTTCTATTCGTAACCAAGTAAAAAGTAATAAAGAACGAGATAAATTTGTTTTAAAGCTTAAAACACCAGAACAAACCTTAGATAGAGTATTGGCTGAACGTGCGCGAACAGTTGATCCTATGCCAACAAGTTGGACTGGAAAAGTTGAACCGAGGCGCTTTGAAAATGGCACAACACTTAAAAACGTACTCAATAAATACGCAAAAAATGAAGGTATTGAGCTTTACTGGTATTTAAGTAAAGACTACGTAGTTAAAGATCATTTTAGAGTAGACAGCAACTTTACTTCAGCACTTTATCAAATTGGTCGTGCTATAAATGACGACTTTGAGCATGAGGTTTACACTTACTTTTGCCACAAACAAAGAGCAGCGGTTATTACAGAGTTACCATCAGAATTTGTGCGAACAAACTGTTTAAAGCTAAAGGTTTAAGGGTTTACACGTACAAAAAACCCAAGCAAGCGCTTGGGTTTTACAATTCAATTCAATTCAATTCAATTCAATTCAATTCAATTCAATTCAATTCAATTCAAAAATACTATTCCAAATATTCGTTACGTTAGTAATATCTTGTAAAAAAGCTTCTCGCGAGATCAATTTGCCTTTTTGATCCAAGCTCAGCACGTGATAACACGAGCGATAATCAATATACGCTTTGATCAACTGCTGTTTTTGCTCTTTAGTAATACAGCCTATATTTGCTGCATCCGTTAATATTCTTACGTTATCTGAATAAACGGTAAGCTGCTCAAACTCATTCGCGTGTTTAAGTACTAAATATTGCGTAATAAACTCAATATCAGCCATACCACCAATATCTTGTTTTAAATCAAATTGATCAATATTTCCCTTCGCTAGATGGTCGCGCATTTTTTCGCGCATTTTTATTACATCGGCTTTTAACACGGTATCATCGCGCTGTTGGCAAAGAATACTTTTACGAATTTGTGAAAAACGCTCTATAAGATCGTCTTGGCCCAAAATTAACCGAGCCCGCACAAGTGCTTGATGTTCCCACGTCCATGCTTGAGTTTGCTGATAGTGATTAAAGCTCTCTAAATTGATAGCAAGTAAACCTGATGCACCTTCAGGGCGTAATCGCGTATCAAGCTCATACAAAATACCCGATGCAGTACGAGTATTAAATAAATGCATTAAGCGCTGAGCGAGTTTTAAATAAAACTGGCGAGAATCTATCGGTTTTTCACCATTGGTTTGGCTTGAGCCATCATGATTATGTACAAACACCAAATCTAAATCTGAGTCGTACCCTACTTCTAAGCCGCCTGTTTTACCATATGCAATAACAGCAAAACCTTTGTTTTCATCATCAGTGCCAGGGGGCATACCAAAACGCTTAACGGTGTTATGCCATGCAATATTAACAGCTTGATCAACAATCGCTTCAGCCAATACGGTTAAGTGATCGCTTACTTTCATTACATCAAGAACACCGGTTGCATCAGCAGCAGCAATTCGTAATTGATGCGTTTGCTTAAATTGCCTAAGCGACTCCATTTGCAGTTCTAAATCGTCATGCTCTATTCGTAAAAAATACTGTCTTATTTCATCTTTATAAGCGGTTAATGGTGTCGGTTTATAAAGAACAGCCGGGTCTATTAGCTCATCCAGCAATATAGGGTAGCGAGAAATATGCTCGCCTATCCATTTGCTATGACAACACAGTAAAACAAGTTGCTTTAACGCACCTTGGTTTTCGTACAACAATTCTAAATAAGCAGTACGTGAAATTATCTTATTAAAAATTTGGCAAACCATTGTAAAAGCAGCTGCGCTGGCATTAAAGTCATTTAACTGGCTCAATAAAACAGGCATTAATTTATCAAGGGTTTCACGCCCTCGGTTACCTATGTTGACCTTAGACAACCTTAATTTAAAATCGTTAAGGGGTGTTTGCCATTCATCTCTAGCCTCTTTTAGAAAGCTGACATCACCATGATCCCAAGCACTAATAAATGCACCTTCACAGGTATCTAGTGGTGCGGTTTCTTCACCAATAACGAGTGCAAACTCGCCGTTAACTTGCTTCATTACCTTTTCAATAGTGATTAAAGTGGCAGAAAAATCAGCTTGTTCTAATAATAAATTTAAGCGCTGCTGGTTCAATTCATCATCGGGGAGTGTTTGCGTTTGCTGATCGTCAAATATTTGTAAGTACTGTTCAACTTTTCGCAAATAAAGGTAATTGCGTTTAAGCTCGCTCGCTTCTTGCTCATCTATAACTTGGCTAAGTGCCAGCTCATTTAATGCTTTAAGTAATGATTGAGTTTGTAAATTAGCCTCTCGCCCACCTCGTACCATTTGTAGGGCTTGCACTATAAATTCAACTTCACGAATACCACCAGCGCCTAATTTTATATTATTAGTTAAGCGTTTACGGCGAACCTCTTGTGCAATCATTAACTTCATTTTACGCAAAGATTCAATCACCGAAAAATCAATATACCGGCGATAAACAAACGGCTTTAAAAGCTTAATAAATTCATCCCAATATTTGTTAGGCGTGCCAATTAAGCGCCCTTTTAACATCGCGTAGCGTTCCCAGTCGCGACCTTGTTCTTGGTAGTAATCTTCAATGGCATTAAAGCTCATAACCAAAGGGCCACTTTCGCCAAACGGGCGTAGGCGCATATCAACCCTAAATACCTGCCCGTCACCGGTGGCTTGGTTAAGTGATGCAATGAGCTTTTGTGCAACTTTGGTATAAAATACTTGAGCCTCAAGGCTTCTGCGGCCACCTTGGGTTTTTGTACTGCGCGGATATGCAAAAATGAGATCAATATCAGAGGAGTAATTTAGCTCTTGTCCGCCAAGTTTTCCCATACCCAACACCATTAACGGCATTGCTTGGTTTTGCTCATCAAGCGGCTCACCATTTACTTTTGCCACCTGTGCATGCGCCCATTGGTTAGCACTATTTATTAGCATGTCAGCCAGTTTGCTTATGTAATTAATACTATCGGCAATGGGATTGTTACAGCATAAATCTAAAAAGGCGACTTTGAGCCAGTACTTTTCACGATATTGGCGAAGTACTTTATGGCACTGCACTTCATCAATATCAGCTAAATTAAGGTTTTTAAAAGGAGAATCTATTACTCTATTTTGTATTTCGTCTTTGCATAATAGCCAAGTATTTAAATCAGGTTGTGATTCTAAACTGCGCCAAGCAAAGTCGCTTAATGCTAATAACCTTACAACTTCACTTTGTTTACTTTGCTGCGGGTATAACTGTTCAAAGCGCATCAAGCCAAGTTTTTGTAATTGAATAGGAAGTTGCTTTACGTTACTCATCAATCCTCTCTTTTATATCATCAATAACCGTACTAGAATGATTAAAACCTAGAAAGGTTAACTTAATTAGGATTACCATGTCATATTTGTCTTTATCTAACACTAGTTTTATTGCGATTGCCATTAGTTTTGCGGTTATTTGCATAACTATTTTTTGTTTACGAGTTGTCACTCAAATCAAAGCAAAACAAGCGCTTAAAGATGAGCTAGCACAACACGACAACTTTGCCATGGGTATTAGTTTTGCATCTGAAATATCAGTTGTTATAGCCACTATGGCTTTCTTATTTGACGAAATAAGTATAAGTACCGCACAGTCAAACCCGTTAAAAGTGTTAATTATTATTATTCTTTTATTCACTTTTATAAAAGTGGGTCATTTAATTCACAGAAAATGGATACTCCACAGGTTTAACGAAGAAGCTGCCATACTAAAACAAAATGTATGTGCTGCATTGGTAGATTCAGGCATGTTAATCGCTAACTGTATTATCGCACTTGGCTTGTACACGTGGACGCACACCCAAGGATTTAGCAACTTACTTATTGCTTGTGTTAGCTTTTTTACGCTTCAGGGAATGTTTGCACTGGATAGTAAAATACGAGAACACCGTTTTGCAAAAGCAAATCAAGGAGCTTCGCTACAAAGTAACTTTAACCTAGAAAATACATCTATTGGTATAAGGTATGCTGGCAAATCAATAGGTTTAGCATTGGCTGTGTATGCTGGTTTATCTAGCGCAGCATTTCAAAACGGTAAAATGGTAGAAAACATATTTACACTCGTTATGCATTGCGGTGTAATGTGGATACTACTTTACAGCTTAACGTATGTGATAAAAGTTATCTCTTTACCAAATATTGATACGGCTCTTGAAATAGACCATCAAGATAATATTGGGGTAGCATGTATAGAGTTTGCTGTTTTTTGTGCTATAGGCTATTTACTTATTAGCATGTTTTCTCTTTAGACCTTTTTACTAAAATACAGCCATTAAAAGTCTGCATTTAAGTAATAATGGTAATTACTTAAATGCAACAAGGTCCTAGCTCTATGCCACTTGAAATAACGAATTACTTGTTAATTGACATAGACAACGAATTTAGCCGAGCATTTGCCGAATACTATGTAAATAATAATGGTAAAACAAAAGCGAGTACGCTTATTGCTGCAGGCAGCAATACCCGCCAGTTAGTAAAAATGATGTTTGACGAACTTATTAAAGACTATAGTTATTGCGACCTTGAAAACGAAATAAGCGTTTCTGAATTAATTAACTATCTAAAAGAGCATCACGATTTACACGGAGTCCTTTTTAATAGCACCGATTACTTACTCGCAAGCGATAAACAACGCTTTATTTATAACTCGTTACATGAAGAGCGCTTTTTAATAAGCTTTGATGATACAGGCTATACACTAAGCCTAGTTACTGACGAGACGTTAACGGAACCTTCGCAAAATCACCACGATATAGCGCACACACCACAAGATTTAATAGACCTTGCAGAGCAACTTAATAAAAATAAATAATTGCGCACAGCTCCCAGCTTACTTACCATAGCAGTATATATTTTTACGCTAAGTAATAAGTGACGCCCTATGCGAGTTCCTCATATTTATCAAACATCGAGTATTGCCCTAAACACCCCTGTAACTTTAGATGACGATGCTGCAGGGCATATTGGCAGAGTGCTGCGCATGAAAGTAGGCGAGCATGTATCTATTTTTAATGGCGAAGGCGGCGAATACCTTAGTGAAATAATTGAGGTAACAAAAAAAACAGTCGTCGTAATGCCGTTAGAGCTTAATCCTCATGATGTAGAATCCCCGCTTAAAATTCATTTAGGCCAGTGTGTATCCCGTGGTGATAAAATGGATTTTACAATTCAAAAGTCAGTTGAACTGGGCATTACCGAAATCACCCCTATTTTTAGTCAGCGCTGTGGCGTGAAACTAATGGGCGATCGTCTAGAGAAAAAACACCAACAATGGCAAAAAATTGCAATAGCAGCGGCAGAGCAATCTGGGCGTAATTTTGTGCCAATTATTCATCCCCCTGTAGATTTAAAACAATGGCTTGCACAACAAACCAATGCAATTAAGCTCACTCTTCACCCTCGTGCTGAGCACAGCATTAAAACCATTACGGTACCTAAAGATGGCGTACGCTTTTTAGTCGGCCCAGAAGGCGGCTTTACCGACGATGAAATAGCACTAACTAAACAACTAGAATTTGTGGATATTCGCTTAGGCCCGCGCGTTTTACGAACGGAAACAGCCGCTTTAACGGTCTTAAGTGCATTACAACTTCAATTTGGCGATTTAGCTAATTGAAATAACTAAAAGCACCCTCATATAAACAGTAACATTTATAGTAAGGCACAGCGCATGGCAATTAAGTTAGGTATTATTTCAGATCCTATTAGTGGATTTAACATCAAAAAAGACACCGGTTTTGCAATGATGATGCAAGCGCAAGAACGCGGCTACGAAATTTATTATATGGAGATGGATGATTTATCTCTTCGTAAAGGTAAGTCGTACGCTACAGCGTCTAAAGCGCAAGTGTTTAATAATGCAGAAAAATGGTACGAGCTTGAAGAAAAAGCCACTATAGCCCTTGCCGACCTTGATGTTATTTTAATGCGAAAAGATCCTCCTTTTGATACCGAATACATTTACGCGACGTATATTTTAGAGCGTGCAGAACAAGAAGGTACGTTAATAATTAACAAGCCACAAAGCCTTCGCGATGCTAACGAAAAGCTATTTACAGCATGGTTTAGCGAACATACGCCAGACACACTTGTTACACGTAGCCAAAAACAAATTCGTGAGTTTTTAGCCGAGCATAAAGACATTATTTTAAAACCCCTTGATGGCATGGGTGGCGCATCTATTTTCCGCCTTAGAGAAGACGATGCCAACATTGGTGTAATTTGTGAAACGCTAACCGAGCACGGCAGCCGCTTTGCTATGGTGCAAAATTACATCCCAGAGATCAAACAAGGCGACAAGCGCGTATTGGTTATTGATGGTGAGGTTATTCCGTATTGTTTAGCGCGAATTCCACAAAATGGTGAAACACGCGGTAATTTAGCTGTTGGCGGTCGAGGCGAAGCCCGTCCACTTAGCGAGTCAGATTTAAAAATAGCGCAAGCGGTTGCACCAACGCTTAAAGAAAAAGGCTTAATATTTGTAGGTTTAGATATTATTGGCGATAAATTAACTGAAATTAACGTAACTGCACCAACGTGCGTGCGCGAAATTGAAGCTGCTTATGATATTTCTATTACAGGTATTTTGTTTGATGCCATTGAAAGAAAGCTAGATAAATAAGTATCTACCTATCGTTATTAAAAGCACTTTCGTGTCATAAATTTTAATATAGTTGTTAACTATTAATTTTTAAACTGTATGAAAGTGCTTTTTTAGTTTTAAAAACAAAGGTATGTGCCATACTCAAAGTTCATTAACTAAAAAGGGTGAAATCTATGCAGTCATTAGAAAATCATTTTTTAATCGCGATGCCGTCGATGCAAGACCCTTTTTTTAAACGTGCTGTTACCTATATTTGTGAGCACAATGAAGATGGGGCTATGGGCTTGGTAATAAACCAACCTATTGATGTTACTGTTGGCGAACTTTTAGATAAAATAGAAATTGATAACGACAAAACGCAAAACGCAGCAAAAGTAAGTGTGTTTGCAGGCGGACCCGTTAAAACTGACCGTGGTTTTGTTTTGCACTCTCCCCAATCAGGTTATTCAGCAAGCCAAAAACTCAGTAGCGATATTATGATCACTACCTCAAAAGACGTTTTAGCAAGCTTAACTACCGCACAAGCACCTGAACAATTTATTATTACATTGGGTTATTCAGGATGGGAGCAAGGACAACTCGAACAAGAGTTACTTGATAACAGTTGGTTGATCATAGAAGCCGATCCGAAGATCATTTTTGACACCCCCGTTGAAAAACGATGGGAAAAAGCAGTTTCAATGTTGGGCTTTGATATTAGCCAACTCAGCCCTGAAGCTGGTCACGCATAATAGTAATTTAACCCTTAGCAAACTTAAACAAGATACACATGACAAAAAAATCGCTTAAGCCGCAAGGCGAACGCACTGTAATGGGCTTTGACTTTGGCACCAAAAGTATTGGTATTGCTATTGGGCAAGAGCTAACAGGCAGCGCGTCTAGCCTTAAGGCTGTAAAAGCACAAGATGGCATTCCTAACTGGGACCATATTGCTGTACAAGTAACCGAATGGCAGCCTGACTTAATGGTTGTTGGCTTACCACTAAATATGGATGGAACGTCACAAGAGGTTACCTTTAAAGCAAAAAAGTTTGCCAACAGATTACATAATCATTATGGCATTCCTGTGCAAACACAAGACGAGCGTTTAACGACTGCGGATGCTAAAGCGCGACTTTTTGAAAGTGGTGGCTATAAAAACTTAGGCAAAGGTAACGTAGATAATATGTCTGCGGTTATTATTTTAGAAAGTTTTTTTGAGTCTAGTTACGGTGAATAAACAGGCTATATAAATAACCTGTTATATAACAGGTTATTTATATAAAAAGCGCCAATTGGCGCTTTTTTTATATTAAGTATTTATATTCATTACTTTTTAAATTATTGATCGTTATTTTTATCGTCAAGGCCATCAATAGTAACGCCTTGTAAAAAGCCCGCACCTTGCTGCTCGTTATTGCGCAGTTTAATCATTAAACGTAAATCATTTGGCGAATCAGCATGATGCAGTGCATCAGCGTAATTAATTCGCTGCTGTCTATACAGCTCAAATAACGCTTGGTCAAAGGTTTGCATGCCCATTTCTTTCGATTTAGCCATTGCCTCTTTAATACCACCAATATCACCGTTTTTAATCAGTTCAGCAACCATTGGTGAGTTAAGCAATATTTCAATAGCTGCAACACGGCTTTCACCATCAGCAGTCGGCACTAATTGCTGCGCCACGATAGCACGTAAATTAAGTGCTAAATCGTACTTAAGCTTATCGTGTTTTTCTTTTGGAACTAAATGCATAATACGGTCAATCGCTTGGTTAGCATTATTAGCATGCAGTGTTGCAACACATAAATGACCTGTTTCGGCAAAGCTTAGTGCGTATTCCATAGTTTCTTGAGAGCGAATTTCACCAATCAAAATTACATCGGGAGCTTGGCGTAATGAGCTTTTAAGTGCTGACTCAAAGCTTTCGGTATCAAGCCCTACTTCGCGTTGAGTAATAATACTTTTGCGATGCTCATGAACAAATTCAATAGGATCTTCAATAGTCAGTATATGACCACGTTGATGTCGGTTACGGTAACCAATAAGTGCAGCTAGCGAGGTTGATTTACCCGTGCCAGTACCACCAACGAACAAAACAAGGCCACGCTTAGACATAATTACATCGGTAAGAATAGAAGGAAGACCTAGCTCACTCACATCAGGTATTTGCGTAACAATGCGGCGAATAACCATACCTGCTTTATCGCGTTGCCAAAAAGCAGAAATACGAAAACGCCCTTCGTCGGTGGCAATCGCAAAGTTACATTCTTTCGTTGTATGAAACTCTGCTTTTTGCTTTTCGCTCATTGCAGATTCTACTAACTCAAGCGATTGCTCATCAGTAAGCCTATCGTCACTTAGGGCTGTTAGCTCACCGTTTATTTTTGCGCTTACAGGTAGCTGACTCGATACAAATAAGTCAGAACCTTTTTTCTCAATCATGATGAGTAAAAAGTCGTTTAAAGATAAAGCCATAATAGTTTCTTACCCGCCAAATTGTGTTTTGTCTTGTGCTTTTTCTTTCGCTGCCACATTTGTAACAATGCCGTGATTAACTAAATTAGTTAAACATTGATCCATTGTTTGCATGCCCACAGACGCACCGGTTTGAATAGACGAGTACATTTGTGCAATTTTATCTTCACGAATTAAGTTACGAATAGCAGGTACTGCAATCATAATTTCGTGTGCTGCAAC
This sequence comes from Pseudoalteromonas sp. APC 3358, assembly GCF_030408075.1. Classification (NCBI taxonomy): domain Bacteria; kingdom Pseudomonadati; phylum Pseudomonadota; class Gammaproteobacteria; order Alteromonadales; family Pseudoalteromonadaceae; genus Pseudoalteromonas; species Pseudoalteromonas sp. APC 3358. The sequence goes on along the minus strand of NZ_JASDCE010000005.1, from coordinate 265,587 downwards.
TCGCCCGCCACCAATCTTTTTAAGCAGTGTTTGCGAGATAACAGCACGCAAAGATTCAGATAACATTGAACGTACCATTGATTTTTCTTCACCTGGGAATACATCGATAATACGGTCAATGGTTTTTGGTGCAGATGTTGTATGCAACGTGCCAAACACTAAGTGACCCGTTTCAGCAGCGGTCATTGCAAGACGAATTGTTTCTAAATCACGTAACTCACCGACCAATATTACATCTGGATCTTCACGCAATGCACTACGTAGCGCGTTTGAAAAGCTATGAGTATCGCGATGTACCTCACGTTGATTAATAAGGCTTAATTTATTATCGTGAACAAACTCGATTGGATCTTCTATTGTTAGAATATGGTGATGTTTATTTTGATTTATATAATCGACCATAGCGGCAAGTGTTGTTGATTTACCAGAGCCCGTTGGACCTGTCACTAACACGAGTCCACGTGGGGTATCGGAGATTGTTTTAAAAATATCTGGCGCACCTAAATCATCAAGCGTTAACACTTCACTTGGTATGGTACGAAATACCGCAGCAGGCCCGCGATTAGAGTTAAACGCATTCACACGAAAACGTGCTAAATTAGGCACTTCAAACGAAAAATCCACTTCGAGATTTTGTTCATAGTCCTTGCGTTGATTATCGTTCATAATATCGTAAACAAGACTGTTTACGTCTTTGTCTGCAAGGGCTGGTATATTAATGCGGCGAACATCACCGTCTACGCGTATCATAGGTGAAACACCCGACGATAAATGTAAATCGGATGCTTTGTGTTGCACACTAAACGCTAATAATTCGGTAATATCCATTTATGACTCCACAACTAACTGATAAATATATGGTTACAATAGCAGAACGACTCACATCCGCCTACGCTAGAATTGCAGACGCGGCAAAAATTGCACAACGAAACACTAACGAAGTCACTCTACTGGCAGTGTCTAAAACTAAACCAAGCGAAGATGTTATTGCAGCTTATGAGCATGGTCAGCGCGAATTTGGTGAATCTTATGTTCAAGAGGCTATAGATAAAATAGCTCAACTACAGTCATATAGCGACATCATTTGGCATTTCATTGGCCCTATTCAATCTAATAAAAGTGCTTTAGTGGCTGCCAACTTTGATTGGGTGCAAAGTGTTGATCGCATAAAAATAGCGAAACGATTAGATTCCCAGCGCCCAGACGATAAACAGCCTCTTAATATACTTATTCAAGTAAATATAAGTAATGAAGAAGCGAAGTCGGGTTGCCACCGCGATGAAATAGATGAACTTGCCGATTTTATTAACCAATGTGAGCACTTAACACTTCGAGGTTTAATGGCGATTCCCGCTAAAAGCAACGATCTGGATACGCAAATTCAATCTTTTGAGCAATTACAAACTTGCTTTGATAAACTAAAGACCCAATATCCTCAAGTAGATACTTTGTCGATGGGTATGAGTAACGATGTTGAAGCTGCCATTAGTGCAGGCTCAACCATGGTAAGGATCGGCACAGACATTTTTGGAACACGAACTTAAAAGGTGATAACAGATTTATGTCAGATAAAAAAATCGCATTTATAGGCACAGGTAATATGAGCTACGCCATTATTGGTGGCATGGTAAAAAACGGTTTTAACGCAAGTAACATTATTGCGACTAACCGCAACCAAGAAAAGCTTGAAAAGGTAGCAGCCGATTTCAAGGTGCAAACCACCAGTGACAATAACGAAGCCCTGCGCGATGCTGATGTAATTGTTTTGTCTGTTAAACCACAAATGATGGGCGATTTATGTAAATCGTTTCAAGAGTCGGGCGTAGATTTTAGCGATAAACTGTTTATTTCTGTTGCTGCTGGCTTAACTGTAAAACGTTTACGTGAAATGCTAGGTCAAGACGTTAAAATGGTACGTTGTATGCCAAACACGCCATCTTTATTAGGCCGTGGTGTATCAGGTTTATATGGCGCGGGCGAAACACAAAGCGAACACGAATTTGTACAACAAGTTTTTGAATGCACGGGCATTGTTGTATGGGTGGAAAAAGAGTCACAAATTAACGATATTATTGCTGTGACCGGCTCATCACCTGCTTACTTTTTCTTATTTATGGAAGCCATAGAAGAAAAAGCTAAAGCGCTGGGCTTTAATGATGAAGACGCTCGTCGTTTAGTACAACAAACAGCTCTTGGCGCTGCTGAAATGGCACTTAGCCAGCCTGACATTAGTATTTCGCAACTACGTTCAAACGTAACATCTAAAGGCGGTACGACTCACGCAGCTGTTGAGCACTTAAAAGATGAAGGCTTAACTAAAACCGTTGGCGATGCAATGGATGCGTGTATTGCGCGTGCAGAGCAAATGGAAAAAGAACTTTAAAACCACTTTTTTATTGAAGGTTACACTATGAATGCCATGCAATTTTTAATCAGTACCCTGTTTGATTTGTTTTTAATGGTGGTATTACTGCGCTTTTGGCTGCAGTGGGCAAAAGCCGACTTTTATAATCCAATGAGCCAGTTTGTGGTTAAAGCCACTTCGTTTGCGGTAAAACCACTGCGTAAAATCATTCCGGGGTTTGGCGGACTTGATTTAGCATCTCTGTTGCTGGCATTTATAGTGGCTGTAGCCAAAATTAGTACTTTAATGCTTGTTATATATAATGCGTGGGCAATACAGCCTGTAATTATACAAGCACTTATAACTGTACTAAAAGAAGGCCTTAACTTAGTTTTTTGGGTACTTATTATTCGCGCTATTTTAAGTTGGGTTAGCCAAGGTTATAACCCTATAGAAGCGGTTTTCCATCAGCTTACTGAACCAATGCTAAAACCAATTCGTAAAATATTGCCATCAATGGGTGGCTTAGATTTATCAGTTTTAGTGCTTATTATTGGTATTCAGTTTTTGCAAATGCTGCTTATGGATTTTTTAGTCTAATATGGATTTTTTAATTAGAGGCCCAAAGGCCTCTTTTTTTATATGTTTTGAGGAATACATAATGAACCGTTTAATTAAGTTTTGTTTTATTGCTTGTTTAGCATTTGCATTTAACGCGCAAAGCGAAGAAATGCAAGGCGCACAATATAAAGAGCTTGGCCCTTGGCAGGTGCATTACATCGCCTTTCCTTCTACTTTTATTCAGCCAAAAATAGCAAAAGCGTATGGCCTTGAGCGAAGCGGATACAAGGGCATTGTGAATATTTCTGTTTTAAAAAATGATGCCGAAAATACAGCCCAAACAGCAAAGCTTACTGGCACAGCTAGAAACCTACTTGGCAATAAACAAACGCTTACTTTTAAAGAAGTAAAAGAAGGTGATTCAATTTATTACCTTGCCCAAGTTGATTACACCAACGAAGAGATTTTACGCTTTGAGATTGAAATACAACAAAGTAATCAATTTCAAAAATTACAGTTTCAGCAAAAATTTTACGTAGATTAATAACATGACCAAAACTTTAGTACTTGCTACAGGTAACCCTGGCAAAGTAAATGAGCTAGCTAACATGCTAAGCCCTCTGAATATTAATGTAGTTCCACAGAGCGATTTTAACGTAGGTGAAGTTGCCGAAACCGGCACTACCTTTGTTGAAAATGCCATTATTAAAGCGCGTCATGCAGCTAAAATTACTGGCATGCCTGCTATTGCCGATGACTCAGGTTTAGAAGTTGATGGCCTAAATGGAGCCCCTGGTGTTTACTCAGCCCGTTTTGCAGGCCCAGGTGCCAGCGATCAAGATAACATTGATAAATTACTCGTTGATTTAGGCGACAACCCTATTCGCAGTGCGCGCTTTTGGTGTGTACTGGTATTAATGCGCCATGCAGATGACCCTACCCCCCTTATTTGCAGTGCAAGCTGGGAAGGCGAAATTACGCTCACTCAAAATGGCAGCGGTGGCTTTGGTTACGACCCTGTATTTTTTGTAGCAGAGAAAAATTGTACCAGTGCTGAGCTTACAAAAGAGCAAAAAAATGCAGTGAGTCATCGCGGCCAAGCACTACAAAAACTATTGCTAGAGCTACAGCAAAAAGGCGGCCTGTGAACCTTCCACCACTGAGCTTATATGTGCACGTACCTTGGTGCGTGCAAAAATGTCCGTACTGCGATTTTAATAGCCACGGACAAAAAGGTGAAATACCTGAAGCTGAATATGTTCAGCATTTAATTGATGATTTAAAAGCAGATTTGCACTTAGTGCAAGGACGTAAAATTCACAGTATCTTTATTGGTGGCGGTACTCCGAGCTTATTAACTGGTGCGGCTTATACTCGTTTATTAAATGAAGTCGACAACCTAATTGGTCTTGAAGAACACTGCGAAATTACCCTTGAAGCCAACCCAGGTACAGTAGAAACAGGTCGTTTTAAAGATTACGTAAAAGCAGGCATTAACCGTATTTCGATTGGTGTGCAAAGCATGCAAAACGACAAGTTAAAAGCACTTGGTCGGATTCATGGCAGCGACGAGGCAAACTATGCTGCGCAACAAGCTAAAGAAGCCGGTTTAAATAGCTTTAACCTTGATTTAATGCATGGCTTACCTGGGCAAACACTTGATGATGCACTGAGCGATTTAAAGCAAATAATAGCGCTCGATCCACCGCATATATCTTGGTATCAACTAACTATTGAACCCAATACTCAGTTTGCTTCAAAACCTCCTACCTTGCCACAAGACGAAATACTGTGGGACATTCAAGAGCAAGGGGTCGAGTTACTAGCTCAAGCAGGTTACATACAATACGAAATATCGGGCTATGCAAAACCAGGCTATCAGTGCCAACATAACTTGAATTATTGGCGTTTTGGCGATTATCTCGGTATTGGCTGCGGCGCGCATGGTAAGGTTACTGATGCAAATACAGGGCTTATTACGCGTACTGAAAAGGTTAAACACCCACGCGGCTATATGGATTTAATTAAACCATATATGTATAAAAGCTGGCATGTAGAGCAAGACGATTTAGCGTTTGAATTTTTTATGAATCGCTTTCGCCTTGTTGAGCCTTGCCCAATTAATGATTTTAATAAACTTACAACACTGCCACTGCAAAGTCAGCAAAGTGCATTAAACCAAGCAATTAATAAAGGTTTATTGACTCAAACAGATAGCCATTGGCAGGTAAGCTTAAAAGGTCATCGCTTTTTAAATGACCTGCTAGAATTATTTGTGTAGCGCCCAGCGTTACACAAAAAATAAATATAAAACACCCTAATGGGTTTCTAACAACAAAAGGGAAAACAATGCGTAAACTTACTTTTATTGCGGCCGCAGTAAGCGTTGCACTACTTGCTGGTTGCCAGCAAACAACACAACAAGCGACTTCAGCTCCTATTGCACAAGCAGTTCAATCACAACAAAGTGAAATAGACAAAGCCAATGCATTTTTTGAAGATACATTTAACCGCGACGTAATGAGCAGTCCTGTATATCAAACATACATGGGTATTAAGCAAGATTACGATAAGTGGGATGATGGCAGCGAAGAAAGACAGCTTAAAGATTTAGCGCAAACAAAAGCTGACCTAGTTGCACTAAAAGCAATCAGCCGTGATTTATTAGATGATGCAACAAAAGTTAGCTACGACTTAAAAAAACAAGATCTTGAAAGCTCAATTGCTGACTTTAAATGGCGTTACCATAACTACCCTGTGAACCAAATGTTTGGTACGCATTCTATGATCCCTGCGTTTTTAATTAATCAGCACTCAATTAGTAATGTAAAAGAAGCTAAAGACTACATTTCTCGTTTAAATGGTGTAACTGGTGTTATTGATCAGCTTATTATTGATTTAACTGTACGTGCAAAAAAAGGCATCATTGCCCCTAAATTTGTATTCCCGCATGTTATTGATTCAAGCAAAAACATTATTCACGGTGCACCGTTTGAAAAAGGCGATGATTCTACATTGCTTGCTGACTTTAAACGTAAAGTAACAGCGCTTGAAATTAGCCAAGACGAGAAAGACTCGTTAATCAGCGATGCATCAGATGCATTAAAATCGGCTGTTAAACCATCTTACTCTAAACTAATTAATTACCTTGCACAGCTTGAAAAACGCGCAGATGATCGCGATGGCGCATGGAAATTACCTGATGGCGAAGCGTTTTATAACAACGCACTTAAGCGCACAACTACAACAGATTTAACTGCTAAAGAAATTCATGCAATTGGTCTATCTGAAGTGACACGTATTCATGATGAAATGCGTGAGATTAAAGACAAAGTTGGCTTTAAAGGCGACTTAAAAGCGTTTATGCAGTTTATGAAAACTGACAAGCAATTTTACTACCCTAATGATGCACAAGGTAAACAACGCTACCTTGATGAAGCCACTGGGCTTATTGATACAATGAAAACGCGTTTAGATGAATTATTCATTGTTAAACCAAAAGCAGGTTTAAAAGTAAAAGCGGTTGAAGCATTCCGTGAAAAAGCAGCAGGTAAAGCATTTTACCAACAGCCAGCTCCTGATGGTTCACGCCCAGGTGTTTACTACGCTAACCTTTACGATATGGAAGCAATGCCAACGTATCAAATGGAAGCGCTGGCATACCACGAAGGTATTCCGGGACACCACATGCAAATAGCTATTTCGCAAGAACTAGAAGGTATTCCTAAGTTCCGTAAGTTTGGTGGCTACACAGCGTATATTGAAGGCTGGGGTTTATACTCAGAGTTCATTCCTAAAGAAATGGGCATGTACTCAGACCCTTACTCAGATTTTGGTCGTCTTTCAATGGAATTATGGCGCGCATGTCGCTTAGTGGTTGATACAGGTATTCACGCAATGAAGTGGACTCGCCAAGAAGGTATTGATTACTACGTAAATAACACGCCTAATGCAACATCTGACGGTGTTAAAATGGTTGAGCGTCACATTGTAATGCCTTCACAAGCAACGGCTTATAAAGTAGGTATGCTGAAGATTTTAGAACTTCGTGAAGAAGCTAAAAAGCAACTTGGTGATAAATTTGATATTCGCCAGTTCCACGACGTAGTGCTTAAAAATGGTCCTGTACCACTTAATGTTCTAGAAAACTTTGTTAATGAATGGGTAGCAAGCAAAAAGGCTTAAAACCAATTTAAACAATTGCTTTAAATATGAAAGGTCGCATTTGCGGCCTTTTTTGTTTTATAGTAGCAAAAAATATTTTGGAAATAATAATGGATTTAAGCATACAACTACTTAATGCGCGTATTTCAAAGCAGCAGTTAAATGAACTCGATAACGACTTTAGGCAGTTAAGCCCTGCTCAGCAAACTTTGCAGCTTAACCATTTATATGACAGCGCCCAACGGTTGAGTGTTAAGTATGACTTTATGCAAAACATAGCAATCCGTATATTAAGTACTAATACAGCACCTTCTCCATTTATTAATCAACTCACTAATATTGACGCATTGAGCTTTTTTACTCCAGCGCTGAGAGTAAATAAAGGCTTTTTAGTACAAGATACTCAAGGAAATAACGTACTGCACAATGTGTTTAAACATGCCGATACTACAAAGCTGCCATTTAACTATGTACGCTCTTTAATGTTGTTTGAATCAAATGATGACTTAGTTAAAGCGTTGGCGCAGCCCAACTCTCACGGATTAACACCAGTTGCCTGCTACATTGCCTATGCAAATAAATCGAGCACACCGGTAAAGCATGAATTCTCAGCTTTGTTAGCATTAATGGAAATAGAGCAAAAACAAAATCCTAACGCAAAACAGCAGCTTGCCAACGTACTAAAAGGGCAAAAAGTTAACGAGACCACAATTTTACTGAGCGCCGCTTACTTGCAACGCTCAACGGCGCAAGTTGCTCACTTAATCAAGGCGCTTTAATTCACTCACAACTTCTGTACGCACACTGTCTATAGCATGTGTAATAGATTGCGCAGCACTTTGGTGATCAACCATATTTGGCCAATTAGTTTGCCAGACCTTTTGTAAGTCTTTTGTTTTTAAATGTACTTTATCAACGGCTAAGTAGCTTAAGTCATGAATTAAGTTAACCTTAACCCAGCCTTTTCTAGGGCTGCCATCTATTTTGTTATTATCGTAATGTGCCGCAAATACAATAAGCTCAAGCTCGGCTAGTTCTTGTAATATTTGAAAGCTAGCAATGCGTGTATTGTTGTTCTCTTCACTTGCCTCCATTCGCCATGCATTATAACTAAAGCCAATAAACGCAAACACCACGCTCGCTATAGCAGTAAAAAAATACGAACGGGGCGCCAGTACAAACTGACCATATTTAGACTCTGACATATTATTTCCTAGTCATTTAAATAATATTCAACACTGGTTACCACTCTTATGTTTTTTATTTGCGGTGTGTTTGAATCTCGATTACTGATACTAAATTGCCCTTGGCGAGCTGTTTTTATTTTGCCTAATTTTGAATTAGAGTCTTTAGCAAATTTATTAGCGACTTCACGCGCTTTTTCAGTTGCTTCTTGCACCATCGCAGGCTTTACATCATTGAGGCCTGTAAAAATGTATTCAACTTTTGTTTCGTAGCTGTCCTGCACTATCGCGATATCTTGTTTAGCAAGCTGGCTTACTTTACTCAGCGCGTTTTGCACTTTATCTGGCGCATCAGAATAAACAATAATATTTGAACGCACTATGTATCTAAACTGTTGATTTTCATTACTGTATTCACGTGTTTGCTTATCAATAACTGACTGGCTGCCTATTGTTATTTCATCGTCGTCAAAACCATGCAGTTTTAAAAAAGCAGTTACAGCATCATTTTTTTTCTCAACTCGGCTTACTAGTTTTTCAAGATTATTGTCGGCATCACTAAATTGCAGAGGCCAAATTACCGTATCGGCTATAACTTCTCGCTCGGCCAACCCCTTAACCTGCACAGTACGTTCCATCTCTTTTACACTGAGAGCTGTGCTCTTTAAAATAAACCCTAAGCTAATTAAGCCTATACTTAAACAAATAGCCGCTATAACAATGTAAAAACCGGGGGTTTTATTCACAATAATCTCCTTGATTGATATCAATAATAAGCATCTAGACGCTCGAAATAACACAGTAAACAGGGTACATTGAGACTATAAATAACGCAAAATTTAATCAGCCTAGGAAAAACCATGAGCCTTAAGCGCATTACCCAGTTTTTTAACCCAAGCTCAGTGGCCGTTATTGGTGCCTCTAATATATCAACTCGTGCTGGTTTTGTGGTTATGCGCAACTTACTTCAAGGCGGTTTTAAAGGGCCGATAATGCCCGTTACTCCAAGCCATAGCGCAGTACATGGCGTACTTGCTTACCCCTCTATTGCTGACTTACCAAAAGTACCCGACCTTGCTGTTATTTGTACTAACAAAAATACCTTAATTGATATTATTGAGCAGCTTGGAGAGCTTGGCTGTAAAACGGCTATTGTTATTGCAGATGGGCTTTCTGGAGAGCAAAAAAGCGCACTTAAAGCATGCGCTCAAGCCAAACAGGTTACTTTGCTTGGACCCAATTGTTTGGGCTTGCTGATCCCTCATATTGGTTTAAATGCGAGCTTTTCACATACAGTGGCAAGCCCAGGTAAAATTGCATTTGTATCGCAATCAGCAGCAGTATGCTCAACTATTTTAGATTGGGCTAAAAACAAAGAAATTGGCTTTTCATATTTTGTATCGGTAGGTGATTGCCTTGATATAAACTTTAATGAACTACTCGACTTTTTAGGTCGTGATGCTAAAACCAAAGCTATTTTACTCTACATTGACAACATTGAAGATATTCGTGGCTTTATATCAGCAGCAAGAGCTGCGGCCTTTAGTAAACCTGTAATTGCAATTAAAACAGGTAAAACAAGTGCAGGCGCACTTGCAGCCGAAATTCACACCGGCGGAAAGCAAAGCTCTGATGCTGTTTACGATGCGTTATTTCAACGAGCGGGTATGCTGCGCGTAAATGATTTACGAGAGCTATTTGCAGCGACACAAACACTCGCCATGCATCCAAAATTATTAAAAGTAGAGCAACTGACAATTTTAACTAATGGTGGCGGCCCAGGTGTTATGGCCGTTGATGAGCTAATTCAAAGCTCCGGTAAATTAGCAGAACTAAGCATTGAAACCCGAAATGCGCTAAATAAAGTAATTCCGCAATCAGAAACCACCTCAAACCCTGTGGATATTTTTGGCGATTCAGCACCTGCGCGTTATAAGCAAGCATTAGAAATTTTACTGCACGCAAAAGAAGTTAAAAACTTACTGATTATCCATACTCCCTCAGCGCTTGCGCCCAGCGAAGACTACGCCAACATTATTGTAGAAACCTTACAAACATTACCTAAAATGGCGCGCCCTTACGTTATAACTAATTTTATGGGTGAAGACGCATCTTACGCCGCCAGAAAAGTGTGCTCAAACAACGCAATACCAACTTATAGAACACCAGAGGGTGCTGTTGGCGCGTTTATGCACTTGGTAACGTATCGCCGTAACCAAAAGCATTTAACGCAAACACCTGAGTCGAATACAGATGACGCAAAAATAAATAAAGTAGCAGCTAAAGCGCTTATTAATGAGTTTTTAGATGACGGACAAAGCTACTTACCTACCCATCAGGCAAGCCAAGTATTAAATCACTATGGTATTACATGCATTCAAACTGAGGTGGCTTACACCCCAACAGAAGCCAGAGAGCAAGCCATAGAACTTGGTTTTCCGGTCGCGTTAAAACTTATTAGCCCAAGCATTGCTTCAAAGTCTGAAGTAGGTGGTGTGGTGCTTAACTTAAACGATGCCAACGAGGTTGAACAAACCGCTTTTGCAATGCTTATCCGTATTAAAAACACTTATCCGGATGCTGTTATTGAAGGGTTTTCATTACAAAAAATGGCGCCGCGAGCAGGCGCAAATGAGCTGCGAATTGCGATTAAAACCGAGCCTAATTTTGGTCCTGTTATATTATTAGGTGAAGCAGGAACCGGCCTTGAATATGCGCAAGCCGCCGTTGCTCTGCCTCCACTAAATATGAACTTAGCAAAGTATTTAATTGCCGCAGCGCACGATAAAGGCGTATTAAAGGAGCGCATATTACCCGAAAAAGTTGATAAGTATCGTTTGTGTGCACTGCTAACGCGTATTTCTCAGTTAGTTATTGATCAACCTGACATAAGCTCAATGGAACTTAATCCTATACTTGCCAGTAATGGACAGTTTTTAGTGCTCGATGCCACCATGACACTTAGCCGTTATCAAACTCAGAGCAATCGTAAGCGCTTATCTATTCGTCCCTACCCTATTGAACTTGTTGAAGTGGTAACACTTAAAAACAACACCCAAGCTACGCTCAGACCAATAAAGCCAGAAGATGAACAAGCTCATAAAGCATTTGACGAGTCACTTAATAAAGAAGACAGATATAAACGCTTTTTTGGCGAACTACCACAATTTAACCACGATCAACTCGCGAAAATGACGCAAATTGATTACGACCGTGAAATGGCGTTTATTGTTTGCCAACGCTTTGAAGGTAAAACTCGCACATTAGGTGTGTCTCGCGTCATTATGGACCCCGATAACCTGCATGCTGAGTTTGCCATTGTAGTACGCTCAGATTGCCAAGGTTTAGGGCTTGGTCGCATACTAATGAGTGCAGCAATTAACCACTGTAAACGTCAAGGTGTGGAATCGATTGAAGGCATAACCTTACCAGAGAATACAGGGATGATTGAGCTTGCCCGTAAGTTAGGTTTTAAAATTAGTCGCGACTTTGAAGAAGGCAGTATTAACATGGTACTTAAACTTAAATAATGAATGAACCACACACTTTAAGACAAAAAATGGCTTGCCTGTTTGAAGGCACAGGCCAGTACCATCGAGCGGGACATATTCTTGATATTGCGCTCATTAGCTTAATAATGATTAACGTTGTAGCCATTGTTATTGAATCAATCCCAAGTGTGGCAGAGCAGTATTACAACGAATTCTTAGTTTTAGAAATTGTCTCGGTCGCTATTTTTGCTATTGAGTACTTGGCCAGGCTTTGGGCTTGCGTAGATAAAACACGATATGCAGCAATGGAAGGGTCTCATACCAAACGTCGGCTTAGCTATTTTTTCTCTCCTTTGGCAATTGTTGATTTAATTGCGATTTTACCAAGCTTAATGATGTTTTTATTTCCTCTCGATTTACGTTTTTTACGCGTGCTCCGACTATTAAGGGTATTTAAACTCACTCGCTACTCACGCGCCATGCAGCTACTTTTAAAAGCCTTTAACGATGAAGGTAGTTCATTAATGGCTGCTTTTTTTATTATGGCCGTCGTGCTTATTTTAGCTTCATGCGGAATTTACTTAATTGAGCACGACATACAACCCGATAAATTTGGCTCTATTCCTGCGGCTATGTGGTGGGCAATGGCAACACTAACAACCGTTGGTTATGGCGATGTAGTACCTATAACGCCATTGGGTAAGTTTTTCGGCGGGGTTATTACACTACTGAGCATGGGAATGGTTGCAATACCTACCGGTTTACTGGCGTCTAGTTTTTCAGAACAAATACGTAAACGCCGCCAATTTTTTGAAGATGCCGTACATGAACAAATTCAAGATGGCACTCTTAATGATACTCAACAAGAACACCTAGAAGAACTACGCTATAAATTAGGCTTGAGTAAACTAGAAGCTAATAAGGCCATTAAAACGCAGTTGAATGAGCATAATAGCCATTTGTTTTGCAGGCACTGCGGTAAAAGGCCTTAAATAAGTACTGCTATTATTAATTAAATATATCACTCCAATTGCGATTAATAAGCGGTAGCACTTCGGTATTAGGTACCGGTTTACTAAATAAGTACCCTTGAAAATGCATGCATCCTCGCGCCTTTAAAAAGGCGAGTTGGTGCGAGCTTTCTACGCCTTCAGCTACACATTCTTTACCTAAACTATCTGCAAGCGCGAGTATTGATTGAATAATAGCTTCATCGTCAGAATCTATGCCTATGTCTTGTACAAAGCTTCTATCTATTTTTAATACATCAATAGGAAAACGCTTTAAATAAGTAAGCGATGCGTAACCCGTACCAAAATCATCCATGTACAATCTACAGCCCAACTTTTTAAGTTGTTCCATGCTGTGTAGCGCTTCTTTTGAATCACGCATTAATATTGATTCGGTTATTTCAAAAACAATTGCCTCAGACGACACTCCTGAATTACTTAACGCTTTTTTAATTTCAGGAACAAGATCTTTAAACTCAAAATCAAGAGCCGATAAATTAATAGATAAATACAGGCTAGGTGAGGCTTTTCGCCACTCTTTTAGCTCTAATAAAGCGCGCGCAAAAGTCTGCAGCATAATTTTTGTAATTAGGCCTATACCTTCTGCTGCCACCGAAAACTCTTGAGTTTGCACAAGCTTATTTTCAGGCCAACGCAGCAGTACTTCAAAGCCTTCTGTTTTTTGACTTTCAGCGTTAATGATAGGCTGGTAGTAATTACAAAATTCTTCTTCTTGATACGCTTTAGTTAGCTGAGACTCAAGATGCAGCGCTCTTTGAACATGCTGATTCATCTCTTGCTTATAAAACTGATAACGCCCCTCTAAAGAGTCTTTTGCATGATATAACGCTATGCTCGCAGCTTTTAAAAGCGCAGAGCCTTGCTGTGCATCATCTGGTGATATAGACACACCAATACTTAAATTAACGTTTACAACTTGGCCATTAATCGTAATATTTTGATTCACACAATCCATCAACTTAGTGCATATAATGAGTACTTGTTCGATTTGCTGAATATCTTCCACCAGTACTACAAATTCATCGCCACCAAATCGAGCAACACTATCAGATGGACGCAAGGAGCATTTTAAACGCTCAGCAACTTCTTTAATTAGCTCATCAGCAACTGCATGCCCCAAAGAGTCATTAAAGTATTTAAAACGCTTAATATTTATATGTAATAAAGCGACTTTACATTCGTGAAATTTTGCTTGCTCAAGGGCGTGTTCAACGCGGTCATTAAATAACGTACGATTTGGCAACCCTGTTAAGGCATCGTAGTTGGCCAATAAGTGCAGCTCGTTTTCGGCTGATTTTTGTGCATTTATATCGGTTAAAATAATGACATAGCTATTAAGGCGCTGTTCGTTATCGGCCACTGCACTTATTTTCACAAGTACATGGCGTGGCTCACCACTTGCTAAAACTACACTGTCTTCACACGAAAAGTGCTCTCCAATGGATAGCTTTTGCATTATGCGTAAATAATCAAAACGATTGCTGCGCGATATACCTAAATTTAATGCTCGACTAGATAACGACTCAGCGGAGAAGTTAAAGGCGGTTTGCAGTGATTTATTAGAAGCCCGAATATTTAAATTTTTATCGAGGATAAACACCCAATCACGTGTTTGCTCAAATGCTGCCGTAAATAGTAAAGCGTGTTCTTCAAACACCATCTCACGGGTCATATTTGTGTAGGTACCCGCTACTTTTTGTGGCGTTTTATCATCCCATTCAACGACTTTTCCAAAATCCTTATACCAGCGCCAATAGCCTTTTGCATGGCGCAGGCGGTAGGTACAATTAAAGTAACCTTTATCGGTAGATAAAAACTCAAGCCACTCTAAGCGAAATAGCTGTTTATCTTGCGGATGAATTTTAGATAAATATTCATCAAGGCTCACGGTTTCATTTTCGTAGCCTAATTCACTCGCTAAGCGAGGTTGGTAAATACTTGGATTGCTTGATTCCCAATCCCAAACACCCGATTCGCTGCCTTCAAGCGCTAGCTTTAGACGGGCTTCGCTTTCTTTACTTTCTTTATTTGCTGCCAATAAAATACGCTGAATTTTATTACGGCGCATAACCCACATAGCAACAAAGCCAATAAACAGCATGCCGTAAAGCACCATAAAATAAGGTGCACGCCAAAGCGGATACTTTACTTTTATTTTTAAAATAGCAGGCGAGGTATATTCGCCAGTCAGGGGGTCTTTAGCCCAAACTTTTAATTGATAATTACCTGGATTCAATTTTGGAAACAATACACGGTTGTTATTTCGGGTATAACTTTTTTGTCCGTTATCGAGTTGATACTCATAAATGATGCGTTCTTGATTACTAAATGCCATGGCCGAAAATGCAACTTCAAGCCCTATATCATCATGGTTTAACACAACCTCGTTGAGCGGTTGTTTTAAATCAAGCGATAAATCTCGTGACATTAAATCAACTCGCGTAATATTTACGTGATCAATAAGCGACTGATAGTTTTGGTTTTCCATTGGATGAAAATAAGTAAAACCTTTTAAGCTACCATACGCAATATGGCCATCTTTAAGCTGTGCCATTGCGTTACTATTAAACTCAGCAGAGAGTAGCCCTTCTGATGTAGAAAATTGCTGAAAATGAAGTGTTTCTGGGTTTAATCGCCAAATGCCTTTATGGCTACTCATCCAGATCATGCCATCATCATCTAGCACCATATCGTATAGTAGAGTGCCTAATTTATTCCTCTCTAAATCGATTGTATGAACTAATTGATAGGTAGATGCGTCAAGGCCTATTAAGCCGAAATTAGAAAGTGATATCCACAATATATTGTTGTTATCAATTAAGTAAGAAAGCACACTAATGGCTACGTTTTCATGCTGTTTTGGCACTTTATAAATCATTTTAAGTGCTAAATCACTTGGGTTTACTTGGTATAAAATACCGGCATTAAAAAATAATGGTGAATCTGGTTTATTGCTCAGCGCAGGTAAAAAACCATGAGCTAAAAAGGGTTCAAATTGATCAAACTGGCCACCCAAACGCGTTATTACTTGAGAATCTATATTGTATATAAATACCCCATGATCTGAGTGCACAAAGTATAGATCGCCATTTGGCATTAATGTAACGCCATGTACCCTACCGGTAATTAACTCCTGATTAGCAGGGTTATGTACTTTAGGTTCGCTAACTTGATGCGTTACAGGGTCAAAAATAAACAAACCACGATTTGTATAAAGCCATAAATTATTTTTATAAGGCGTTATTTCATATACGGTAAACTCAGTGGTGAGTAAGTCGACTTTGTAATCTTTTAAATAAGCTTTACCAATATTTGTTTTTAAATCAACCTCGGTAATACCGTTATGCGTTGCAAGCCAAAGCTTGTCTTTATATTCGGTAATCCCCCAGATAGAGTGATGCGATAAACCATCCCCCCCGAGCAAAGTGCCATCGACATTATTAAAGTGATAGCTGTCATGAGATAAGTAAAACGCACCGTCGGTTTTAGTCGCAACCCACGTACCACCCGATTTGTCTTTAGCCATATCAATAATACTGGTATCGGCAAGTGTGTACTTACTTTGGGCTATTCGAGTGTTTTTAATCATCTCCCCGGTGTTTAAATCAAATTTAAACAAGCCTTTGTCGGTAGCTAAATCTATTGTTCCGTGTTCGTTTACTATGCTCCACACATTTAAATCGCTTAGTATTACCTTGCTTTCAAAAGGTAAATCTGGGCGTTCAAACATTTTTGATAAGTTACTAATATCAACTTCGTATAAGCCTTGTACCGCCCCTACTAACAACTGTTTATTTTCACCTAATGCGAAAGACTTAACATTATTTTGGTAAATATGCTCAGCTTCACCTTTTAAATGCTGCAGGGGTCTAACTTGCTCTGTGGCAATATCAAATACGTATGCGCCATGGCTTGTACCTATAAATATATAACCATTGTAAGCAAACAGCTTTCTCACAAGAGTATTTTTATATTTAGCAGGCAGCTCAAAAATAGTTGTTATTTTTCCGGTTGCGATATCAAGCTTTGCAAAATCGCGGCCTCGCCCAATCCAAAGTGTTTTTTTATCAACGGCCACCATACTAAACACAGACTGATTGATAATCTCTTCTTCACTGGTAGGTTTTTCTAGGAATTGCTGATATGAATCTGTTACGGGGTCGTACCTAAATAGGCCTGCAAGTAACGAGGCAATCCAAATGTGCCCTTGAGGGTCTTGGTAAATACGATCAATGATCGCTTCTTCTAATTCACCATTAGGGCCGTTTATTGGAATAACTTGATAGCCATCATAACGATTAAGCCCAGCCTCAGTAGAAAGCCAAAGGTAACCATTAGTGTCGATAAGCATTGTATTAACGTAGCTTTGCGATAAGCCTTCGCTTGGAGATAAACGTTTTACTTGTGCGCCTACTTGGCAACTTAGGATAGTTATTAAAACTACAAAGCAACCAATGATCCCATTAACGCATTTACTCATGCTTATTCCATATTATTATTTATTATTATGGGTACTCTAGAGCGACTATATTTCGATGTTTGTAAGTATCAAAAAGTACTTGTAAAGCAAGAGTATATGTTAACACCTGGTTAAAACCAATAGCACAATATAAATCAACTACGTTTTTATATGCGAAGGTATTAATCATCTTATCTTGCGACTTTAAGAGTGTTGATAATAGCTGTTTAGCAACACCTTTACCGCGATGTTCCAGCGCAACAAACACGGTAGATAAAAATAAGAACTCTGTTTTATCTTGCAACCTACATGCTGCAACTATTTCATTATTATAGTAAGTAACCCATACCTTATCTTGTTTATTAGCCCGCCCTCTTACATTATGTTTTTTATAAAATTTATTAACGAGTGGAACTTTTAGCCCATCCAGCAACTCAACTATATACATTTTTATATCAACACTTAGCTAAGCATTAGCGCTAAATACTGCTCAAATTTTTGCTTCAAAACCATTTGTTCAGCCATTGGACGGCTATGGATTGTATTATAAACTTGCTCTCTCGTTTTTTTATTTCGCTTAATTTGATACGCCCAAAAAGACGCTTCATAATCTAACTGAATTTGGTATTTTTCTTCACGTGGCAATAGGCATAAATTAAAACTCACAATACTTCCTCATTCGCTTTTAAAATTATTTGATTAACCCCGAAACTGGGCAAGAGGTAATCTCCTTGTTATTATACGCGTCTTATTTTATTTATTTCTGTAGTAATTGGAACTGATAATGAATAGACATTTTAGTATCTTGTTATTATTGGTAAATTTATTTTTTAGTGCCTCTTGTTTTAGTCATCAATACAACCTCACTTTTAATCGTCCGCAAAGTACACCACAAGCTGATTATGCCTTAGAGTTATTAAAGTTAGCATACGCAGATATCGGTTTTAAAATACATATAATCGATTTTAATCACCAAAATGCTTTGCTAGCTGCAAATAATGGCGTACTTGATGGGCAGTTAGGAAGAGATGCAAGCGTTGAAGAAAATTACGAAAACTTGATTAGGGTCGATTATGAGCTCTTTAAGTTTGACTTAGTATTATATAAAAACTGTTTACCTAGCAGTTTAGAACAGCTCGATAGCGTCGCAATTGTTGATGGCTACCCTGTCCAAGAACATTATTTAGCAAGCACACAGTTTGCAGGGAATATTATTAAAGTTAAAAGCATGAATACCCAACTTAATTTGCTTGCTCAGAAAAAAGTACAGGGAGCTTTAATGATTAATTTTATAATGCAAAACAATGAGCTACCTTCACCTCAAGGTTGCTTCGTAAAAGAAGTGCTGAATACTTATCCGCTTTATCATTATTTAAATAAGCGTAATGAAAACTTGGTAGAAAAGCTTAAAATGTCATTAATTAACTTAACTAACAATGGCACTGTGTACGCACTAAGAGCCAAGTATGGATTAAGCTTTTAAAAGTCGAACCCTTGCTGCTGCGCCTGTGTGCTTGGCACTGCATTTTGCTGCTTTTTTTGAAGATAACGTTTGTAGCGCTGCTGGCACAAACTAAGCACCTTCTTTTTTTGGTCGTTTGTTAAGGTATTCCACGAAAAGCGTTCATCCCGACTACGATAACACCCTTTGCAATACCCTCTGTTATTAACTAAGCAAATACTCTTGCAAGGACTTGGAATATCAAATATTTCAATTTGTTGCATGCATAAGTACCGCCCAGTTGAAGAGGAGGTATTAGTATAGCGTTATTTTTGAGCAAAAAAAAAGCAGCAATTTAATTGCTGCTTAGTTTCATTGAGCTGTGAGTATTAATGTTCACAGCTATTAGTATTTATCTCTGTTTTACGGTGAAATGGCTTAGCGTACATAGCTAGCACTAATGGTTTTAACTCTTCAGGTACACAGGCTAAACGTTGTTCAAATGTCGCTGTATCAGGAGAGTCTATTACCGCATCTTTACAACCACCAGCGATGTAATTGCCTGGGTGTAAATAAAACGAATCAACAATTTGCCTATCAATTGTTTTAGCAAGCTCTTCAGCACTATCACATTTAGATTCAATTGGTTGCCCAAATGCTAAATGCACGTGCCCTTTAGCAGTACTAAAGCCTTCAACAATGCTCGCAATATCTTCACCAGCCGATTTAACGTACTCACCATGATGCTGCTTGTGGTAAAGCTCTTTGGCTTTAGCAATTGCACACGGCTCATATTGATAAGAAATAGAAACAGGCACTATTTTTAACTCTTTAATATAATCGCCAAACTCTTTCTTTTGTTTACGCCCATTTAATTGCAGCATCTTTAAAAGCGCAGGATCAGTTTGATCAAAACCGTCTTTTGCACGCCCTTCTTTTTGCGCAATCCAAATAGAATTTCCACCGACCACAGAATCGTAAATGTATGACGATAATTGAGTCAGTGCTTTTAACATCTCTTTTGGTGCTTTAGCAGAGCGCTTAACTATAAAGCTTTTATTTAGACGCATAAGCTCAGTAATGTAAGGTATTTGCAATAAATTATCGCCAATAGCAATACGCACTGTTTTCATTTTATGTTGGTATAAACCCCAGTTAACTAATGCAGGATCAAGCACTATGTCTCTGTGGTTTGAAATAAATAAATAGGCCTGGTTAGCATCTAACTGTTCTAACCCAGAAAAGGTAACTTTTGATGTGGTGCGTTTCACTAGTTTATCTAAGTATTGTGCCACTTCATTTTGCACATCTTCAACGGTGCTTACTTTGCCCCATTTTTTGCGTAACTGACTTCTTACCATTGGACGCGCAATAAAAGGCACTGCCGATAAAAAGCGCGGTAAATTATACTTTGCTATTACATCAATAAACGCATCATCGTTAATTAAACGTGTAAGCGACGCCGCAACTTCGTCGTCGTTGTATGGGCGTATATCTGCGTATTTATCTTCTAATTCACTCATTACTACATCTACAGTGTTAAAAAACGGTACGCCAAAGCGCACCGTTTATGTCTATATCCGATTATAACTCAGCCAATCTAAAATGCGAAATAACCAAAAAAACGATTTTTATTTTTAGCAACTTGCTTTAAAGCCGAGTTTAATTACCTTCTATGACCATGAGCTTGCTTAAAAGTGCAAAAATCTGATCAGTCTAGCAAAATACCATGTTCTCAATCTGCTAGTGGGCAGACCACTAATACAAAGCCCTCTAATCATTTGGTAGTAATACCATTAACAAAGCCTTTCTTTCGTAGTACCTTAAGCTCGTATTTTAGATTTTTGATGGATCGTAGGCATCTTTTTACGATTTTAACTCTTTCAGATCCACTTATTTTAGGGCTCATAATGAACATTACTATTCTTGATAACGCAACGTTAGCTAAAACGTCTCTTACTGGTATTGAACAACTTGGTAAATTAACGACTTATGAACTTACTAGCCCAGAGCAAGTTATTGAACATTGCCAAGGTGCTGATGTATTAATCACTAATAAAGCCGTTTTAAATCGCGACACTATTAGCAAACTTACACAGCTTAAATTAATTTGTGTAAGTGCAACTGGTACTAATAATGTTGATCTAGAAGCCGCTAAAGAATTTGGTATTGCCGTAACTAATGTAGCTGGCTATTCAACACCTTCTGTTGTTCAACATACGTTTTCTTTAATTACTAACTTACTGGGTAACACACACCGCTATCAGGCGGATTGCCAGCAAGGCGCGTGGCAAAAAAGTGAAATGTTTTGCATACTCGATTACAGCTTTAACGACTTACAAGGTAAAACATTTGCCATTATAGGCGGTGGTACGCTAGGTAAAGGCGTTGCTAAAGTGGCTGAGGCATTTGGCGCAAATGTTATTGTTGCAGAGCGCAAAGGTGTTAAATGTCGCGACGGTCGTACGCCTTTTGAAGACGTCATTAAAACAGCCGATATAATCAGCGTACACTGCCCGCTAACAGATGAAACACGTGATTTAATTGCACTTAATGAGCTTAAAATGATGAAGCCAAGCGCTATAATTATTAATACAGCACGTGGTGGAATTATTAACGAATCCGACTTAGCTACAGCGCTTGAGCAAAACCTAATTGCTGGAGCCGGTGTTGATGTACTAACTAAAGAACCAGCTGAGCTTTCAAACCCACTTGCTAATTACAAAGGTAATAACCTTTTACTTACTCCACATATAGCATGGGCAAGCACCGAATCTATTGTGCGTTTAATTAATGAAGTAAGTTTAAATATTGCTGCATTTAAAAAAGGCGAATCACGCAACCGCTTGGTGTAGTGATTTTATTGTAGTAATCAAATAAGCTAAAAAATGGCTGTTTTTACTAATACATTTAATATTTTATTAGATAAAAACAGCTTAACCCACTTAACAAACTGATTAATAACAACTTATAAATATGGTCTACTCTTTGCTTTAATACAGCTAATAACCAATTAAAAATCTTATTAAGGTAAATAAAAATGAAAAAATCACTTTTAGCAGCCGCTTTAATCGCTCCATTTTTAACAGGCTGTGTTATTGCCGTATCAGATGGTGAAGCTGAGACTCATTGGGCAGGGAAAAACTCATCAAGCTGGCAAGCACAACATAAAAATAATCGTGAAGCTATATCAGAGCTAAAAATGGATAGCAGTTATCAATCTGTTTTAACGCAATTAAAAACGCCTAATTTCACAGAGCTATTAAAAAAAGATGACGATGTATACCAAGTACTTTTTTATGTAACTCATAGCAAGCATTCAGATTCTAAAACAACGAAAGATGAATGTACGCCACTTGTATTTAAAAATGATAAGTTAGTGGGCATTGGTGAAACCGCTTTAGGTATGATCACGCAGTAACCAATAAAAAACTTAATATACAAAAACGCCAATATATGAATATTGGCGTTTTTGTATATTAAGTTTTTAGAGTGCAACTATTCTATCTCGCCCTGCATCTTTAGCGGCATATAGGCCTAAATCGGCCTCTTCTAATAACGCTTGCTCAGCATACACTTTACCACTTTGAGTGGTGGCGATACCTATACTAATAGTGATGTGGTCTGCATTTAATGAGCCTTTATGTTCTATATTCAAAGCATTTACAGCATTGCGTAATTTGTTAGCAAACTCCATAGCTTCATGCCTATTCATTCCAGGTAATACAGCTGCAAATTCTTCACCACCATAACGAGCTATAAAGTCACTACCACGTTCACATTGAGCTGCGAGTGCTTGTGCAACATCCTTTAAACATTCATCGCCAGCACGATGTCCGTAGCAATCGTTGTAACGCTTAAAGTGGTCTATATCCATAAGTAACACCGATAGCGGGGTTCCACTGCGTTTACTTCGGCGCCATTCACGAGCTAAGTTTTCGTCTAGGTAGCGTCTATTTGGGATTTCAGTTAAGCCGTCGATTGAGGCTAGCATCTCTAGCAGATCATTTTTTTGCTTTATAAGTAATTGGTTACGAACCCTAACACGCACAATAGAAGGGCTAAATGGCTTGGTGATATAATCCATAGCACCGAGCTCTAGGCCCTTAGCTTCGTCATCATGGCTACGATTAGCTGATATAAATATAACGGGGATCGATTGAGTTATCGGATTTTCTTTAAGTTGCACAAGCACTTCATAGCCGTCAATTCCTGGCATAATCACATCAAGGATAATTAAATCAACTTGCGCAGTTTTTACAAAGGTCAGTGCTTTTTCACCACTTTCAACTAAGAATACGTCGTGTTCTACTTTAAGTGTTTTTTCAAGTACTAATCTGTTGATTGGATCATCATCTACAATAAGTACTTTAGCTCTTTTCGACATCCCTAGCCCCTACCCCTTTTATAAAAACAATTACCTGTTCTAACTGCATAATAAGCTCTTTCAGTGTTATTTCAACAGGCTTGTTAGTTGTTTTAAGTGTTCTTTCACACAATAAAGCGCAGTGAGACAATCGTCTAAAACCTAAATTACCTGCTACACCTTTTATACTATGCACTAAGCGTACCAAATCATCCTTATTGGTTGTTTCTTCTATTTGCAATAGCTGGGTTTCGCATAAATTAGCAAATTTACCAATCATTGTATTGAGGAGCTTTTCATCCATACTAAACTGCGTTAATGCGAATGATTTTTCAAAAAAGCTTGGTTTAACTAAGTTTAAATCGGCAATTGCATCAATAAGTACCTTAGCAACAACTGGTTTAGTTAAATGCTTATTCATACCGCACTTTAAAGAACGTTCAATATCAGCGGGTTCACAATGAGCCGTTAAAGCAAAAATAGGCAGTTGCTTTGCGTCAAACTGTTGACGAATTAAAGCCGTAGCTTGGCAGCCATCTATTTGCGGCATTTGCACATCCATTAATATTAAGTCAGGCTTTAAAACTTGCAATAATTCCATGCCGATAGATGCGCTTAAAGCGGTAACAACACTTACGTTTGCTTGGCGTAATACACTGCTAATTATTTCTAAATTAAGTTGATTATCATCAATGGCTAATACAAGTAGACCCGATATATCAACTTTAGTTTCAGCAGTATTATATATTACGGCATTGGTACTAGCTTTAGGCTGTTGCTGAGAGTTCAAGCTAAATAGCCTTTGTCCCAATGCAGAGGCTTTAACGTGATGCGCAGCTAAATGCTCACTTGTTGGTAAATTAAGTGTGTGCTGATGATTAATAATAATTACCGATGTTTCTTTAGCTGATAACGAATCATTAATTGCTTCAACATTTAAAAGTGCAGGTAAATCGGCCGCATCGATTATTATTTGCTGAGTATTAGAGAGCTTAATTGGGTATTTGAGTACTTCATCTAAATTAATATTAGCAAGCTCTGTATAAGCATTTGTTACTTGCTTAAGCTCTTTACTTTGATCCGATAAAATAGCCAATGTATTAGTCGGTAACATCGTATTTTTAGTGGTATCAACCAAAAAACTAACGCTGAAGTAAAACTCACAGCCATGACCTTTTTTACTCTTTAAAGCAATCTCCCCTCCCATTAATGACACCGCATGTTTAACAATCGCTAAACCTAACCCAACACCATGATGTATACGTGTTGAAGACTCATCACCTTGCGTAAAGGCGTCAAATAAACGCCTCTGATCGGCTTCATCTATGCCCATACCGGTATCAATTACTTTAAAGCAAATATGTTGCTGCTCTAGGCTATCGCTTTCAATAAGTTCCATTTTTAAAGTGATAGAACCTGTTTTTGTAAACTTAACAGCATTTGTTAATAAATTACCTAATATTTGCTGTAAGCGAATACTGTCGCATATCAAATCAGGCGCTATTAACGGGTCAATATCAATAACAAATTCAATACCTTTTCCTTCGCACAATGGAGCCGTTAAACTTTCACAAATATCCACCAGCTCAACCATACTAAAAGATGCTTGTTTTAAATCGGTTTGCGAACTTTCTATGCGTGCAAAATCAAGCATTCTATTGAGCATTAGCAACAAGCTTTGTGCTGCATGCTTAGCTTGATCCGTTTGTTGTAATTGCTTTTGCGTTAATCCTTGCTCAATAAGCATATCAAGCAGCCCTAAAACAGCATTAAGAGGAGTGCGTATTTCATGACTTAAATTGGCTATAAAGCGACTTTTAGCAAGGGTTGCTCGTTCGGCATCTAGTTTCGATTTAGTTAATGCGCTCACATCCTGAATGTGAATAACATAATAAGCTGGGTCCCGGTTTTCATCCCATACAAGCGATACACTCAGTTGCAACCAACTTGTTAAGCGCCCTTGAGCAAGCGTTAGGTGGTATACGCGTTTTTTGTCATCTAGCAATTGCGCTAAAGTGCTTTTTATTTGCTGCCATTGAGTATCGTCAAACAATGCTTTTAACTGCTCACCAACCAGTACTGGCTGTTCAGAAAACTGCTTTCTTGCCGCTTTATTTACTTGTAATATTGTGTGCTCAAGCGAGAGTAAAACCACGCAGTTAGCCGCAAATTCAATCGCACTTCTAAATTTAGATTCTGATGCTTTTAAGGCCGATAATGCTTGTTGCTGTTCGGTAATATCGCGACCAATACCCATAGTCCCCAACAGATGTTGGTGCTCGTTATAAAAAGGTGCAATAGTAAGTTGATACGTTTTTTTATCGGTTTCTATTCGCTGTTCAACACTGTTTCTATTTTGTAATACTTGTTTTTCAAGCGCATTTATTTGTTGATCGTTATCACCTAAATCATCTACATATTTACCGACTAATGCAGTTTGATCTTTACCGATGTACGCCTCAAATGCTTTATTGCATCCTAAGAATGATCCATCAATATTTTTAAAATAAATAAGATCTGGCACACTGTTTAGCATAGTGTTGAGCAAAGCCAAGTGGCGCTCTTTTGCTTCGTAACTGCGGCTTAGTTTTTCTGATTGCAACTGAACCTGGTCGTCCAGAGCTTTATTTGCACTTTGTAATGAATCAACTAACTGTTTGTTTTTAGTAAATACACGCTTCACTTTAGAAAACCAAGGCTGCCAGCTCAGCGGTACTTTATAATCGAGCTGCACTTCTTGCTGTGTACCGTTACTCTCTAGGTACGACATTAAGTGAGTCATTGGCTTAATAAAAATGCGCTGACTTAACCAAAAAAACACGCCAAACATAATACTTAAAAATAGCGTTAAAAATGCAAACTCTAATAGTATTTCATACTTAATTGGGCTGATTAGTTGGGGTTTGTGCTCGTAAAATGCTGCGTGAATAGGTAACTCATCCATTGGCTGCATAAAGTAATTACTATCACTAGTTAAGACTGTTTTTTTACTATGGTGCTGGGCCAAATCAGGCCAATAATTTTTTAATGCTGTTGCTTGCTCTATTAACTGTTTAGAGCTGGCGATAACTTGATGTGATTGGTTCATAAAAACGTATTCACCACTGTTCGGTGAAACCTTTTTTAACCACCCAGAAATTGCCTGAACATCATAAATCAAAATAATGTAATCGGCTGAGCCAGTGCTTCGTTGTCGGCCAATAGCAAAATACGATTTATCATTCACTTTAACAATGGGACTTGAAGTAAGTTTGTTTGGTGAAAATTTTGGCTTAAATTTTCCATTTAGAATTTCAGTAAGCATTAAACTTTGGCTTTTGTTTCGCCTGCTTACATAAGCAAAACCATTATTATCAACATATGCTACAGCAGACAACGACTGCATTAATGCAAGCGTTGTATTAAACGAAGGCCCTAATGTAATAGCCTGCTGCCACTGCATTAATGCCTTAGTAGATAACGCAAACTCCCCCTTACCTACAATTTCAGTGCCTTGCTCACTAAAGTGACGGTAATAGTAACCATCATATTGATTTATGCCCTCGAGTAAGCTTTGGTTTATTTTTGGATAGGTCGTTTGTTCGTATAAGCTAAACATGGTGGTGAGTAGATTACTCACCGACTCCATCCCGTGAGTAACCTGTGCTGAAACATTCGTAAAATCGGCTTCGCGTTTTTCAACCGCCCGCTCAAGCTTTATATTATATAAGTGCAAGCACAGTAAAAAAGCGACAATCAATGGCACTAAAAGCGCAATAAATAATGAACGATAATAATGCTTCAGAGGTAAAAAATTCAATGTACTGCCTGCCATTTGGCTCGAAAATCAATCGATAGACTATCGAGCCAATTTGTTAAGCGCAAGTTATAAATTTTCTTCTGCAAATGACGCTAAGCGACTACGTACAACACCGTTGAGGTTTATAGTTGCGCTGCCTTCAAAGTTTTTAAAGCGCTCTACTATGTACGTTAAGCCCGATGTTACTGGCGTTAAATAGTTACTATCAATTTGCGCCAAGTTACCCGTACAAATTAATTTAGTACCTTCGCCGCAGCGGGTAATAATCGTTTTAAGTTGAGATGCCGTTAAATTTTGGCTCTCATCTAAAATGACCACCGCATTTTGAATACTACGCCCACGCATAAAGTTAACCGATTTAAACTGAACATTAGCCTTCTCCATAATGTAGTTTCGGCTTGATATCGGATTTTCGTCGCCTTTGTGCAATACCTCCAGCGTATCGGTAATGGCTGCAAGCCATGGCGCCATTTTTTCCTCTTCGGTGCCTGGTAAAAAGCCAATGGACTCTGCTATTTCTGGCGTATTACGGGTAACTATTACTTTATCGTAAATACCTTTTTCGATGACCATTTCAAGGGCGCTGGCAAGCGCTAACAAGGTTTTACCACACCCCGCAGGGCCGGTTAAAATAACAAGTTCAATACTTGTATCTAGCAGCGCATCAAGCGCCATTCCCTGATAAATATTTTTGGGCTTAACGCCCCATGCTTGTTGATGCATTAAACGCTCAACACCAATATCTTTTAGCGTTATGTGCTCGTCATCGTACGATTTAACACGCGCCGCAAACTGATCCCCTCCATCAAGTAAATATTCATTACAAAATACATCAGGTATTAAGTTTTTAGGCACATGATGAAACGTATCTCGTCCGTGTTGCTCAGTATTACACTCCCCTACATGGTCCCAAAAATCACCTTCAATTTTTTTATAACCACTAGTGAGTAAGCTGATATCGTCAATAAGTTGATCGGTACGGTAATCCTCAACATATTTAAGCCCTGCGCCTTTGGCCTTTAAACGCATGTTTATGTCTTTTGTTACTAATATAACTTTTGAATCACTGTGCTGCTTTTGTAAATACACGGCGCAATTAATAATACGATGGTCGTTTTCGTTACCCGGCAAACCAGAAATGGAGTCGGCAAATAAATGGTCGTTTACAATAATAAGCGTACCCGCAGAACTCGCTTTTGCCTTTTTGTTACTCGGCAGCGCCACGCCTTGTAGCATTTGTTCAGGCGTTGCATTTTTAAGTACTTCATCTAATCCACGAATAGCGACGCGCGCATCACGACTTACGTCGTGTTTTCTGTCTTTTATGTGGTCAAGCTCTTCAAGCACTGTCATCGGAATTACAACGTCATGTTCTTGAAAAGACAAATAAGCGAGGGGTTCGTGAAGTAGTACGTTGGTATCTAGCACATACATTTTACTTTCAAGGTTCGAAGCTTTTTCCATAGCACTTTCCTTACGTTTTATGATTTTTATGCTATACCAAAATAACTAAGTAAAACGGGCAAAACTTAAACCTGCAATACTTAATTGCCAAGGCATAATGTAAGTTTAGTCTATTTGTCATAAAAGTCCGTTTTATTACAAACTGTAATTAGTTTTGATTTACCTAAAAAAGAGTCATAAACAAGTTGTTTTAATAGTAATAATTAACACTTACAAAATTAATTAAAAGTGAGCCAAATAGCGCCTTGCAGTGGTGTTAGCTTACAGGTAACATAGCCGCCTTTTTCATCATAGACGAGACATACATGAATTTTTCCTTAGGTCAGCGTTGGATCAGTGATACAGAGTCAGATTTAGGATTAGGCACCGTTGTTGCCATTGAAGGCCGTCAGGTCAGCATATTATTTCCTGCCAGTGGTGAGAGCCGTGTTTATTCTTCGGCAGAAGCACCTGTTACCCGTGTGGCATTTAATCCTGGCGATGTGATCAAAAGCGTTGAAGAATGGGAATTAGAAGTAGAGTCTATTGAAGTACAAGGCGAGTTACTGTGTTATCACGGCACCCGTGTTGATAACGGCGAAACTGCCAAGCTTAAAGAAACCTTTTTAGATCATTTTATTAAGTTTAATAAACCACAAGATCGTTTATTTGCGGGCCAAGTCGATCGTTTTGATCGCTATACACTTCGCTACCAAACGTGGTTACATAAATTTGAACGTGAACAATCGCCTATTAAAGGCTTAATTGGTCAACGTGCTAATCTTATTCCGCACCAGCTTTATATTGCCCAAGAAGTGGGTAAACGTTTTGCACCACGCGTACTTTTATCAGATGAAGTAGGCCTTGGTAAAACAATTGAAGCAGGCATGATTTTACACCAACAAATTATTAGTGGTCGTACGAGCCGCGTACTTATTGTTGTACCAGAAAATCTACAGCACCAATGGTTAGTAGAAATGCTACGCCGCTTTAACTTACACTTTTCTATTTTTGATGAAGAACGCTGCGACGAAGCGTTTGCAGATTCTCCAAACGTGTTTGATACAGAGCAACTAGTACTTACCAGTCTTGAATTTTTAACCAAGAAAAAACGCTGGTTTGAACAAGCAACGCTTGCTGATTGGGATTTACTAGTTATAGATGAAGCCCATCACCTAAGTATAAATAACGGCAAGCCAAGCTCAGAGTATCAACGTATGGCAGAGCTTAGCCAAGATATTCCGGGCCTTATTTTACTTACCGCAACGCCTGATCAACTTGGTCACAGCAGCCACTTTGCACGTTTGCAGTTACTCGACCCTGATCGTTTTTACGACTACGACGTGTTTAAAGAAGAAGAAGCAAATTATAAAGACGTTGCTGAAGCTGCAAATCAATTACTGCAAGAGCAAGGGCTAGACGACACAGCCAAAGCCACACTAATTGAGCTATTAAAAGAAACCGATATTACTGATATTCTTGAAAAAGCACAGCAAGGTGATTTACCGGCACGTAAAGAAATACTTAACATGCTGCTCGATCGCCACGGCACAGGTCGTATATTATTCAGAAATAGCCGCAGCGGCATTGATGGCTACCCAAGTCGTAAATTACACGCCTACCCTATGGCACTGCCAAAACAGTATAAAACGGCTATGTCGGTTCTCGGTAATATGGGCGGCATTCAAAACCCTGAACTAAGTGCACACCGCGCTCTTTTTCCTGAAAAAATATTTCAAGAGTTTGAAGGCGAAAGCGCAAGCTGGGGTCTATTCGATCCACGTGTAGATTGGTTAATCGACACTCTTAAAACGCTTAAGCGCGAAAAAGTACTACTTATATGTGCTAAAGCTGAAACAGCTATCAGCCTTGAGCAAATACTGCGTGAGCGCGAAGCAATTAAAGCGTCGGTATTCCACGAAGGTATGTCTATTATTGAGCGTGACCGCGCTGCTGCATTTTTTGCAGACGAGTACGATAATGCACAAATATTACTGTGTTCAGAAATTGGCTCAGAAGGTCGTAATTTCCAGTTCTCGCATCACTTAGTACTGTTTGATTTACCACTGAACCCAGATTTACTAGAGCAGCGTATTGGTCGATTAGACCGTATAGGTCAAACACAAGATGTGAACATTCATGTGCCATATTTTGAAAACACCGCTCAAGAAGTATTGCTACGTTGGTACAACGAAGGTCTAGACGCATTCGAATCTACCTCGTCAACAGGACAAATGCTTTATAAAGAGTTCCGTGATGATCTACTTGAATATATTTCTGCGCATAACTGCGATGAAGACGAACTCGATCCATTACTTGAGCAAGTAGCACAGCAAAATGCAGTACTGCGTAAAAAAATGGAAAGCGGACGAGATCGTTTACTAGAGCTACATTCATCGGGTCAAGGTGCTGCAGATTCACTTGTAGCTGAAATCGAAAAACTCGACAATCAGTTTGAATTACCAAGCTACATGATCAACGTGTTCGACACATTTGGCGTAAGCCAAGAAGATAAAGGCGAAAATACCATTATCTTAAAGCCAACTGAGCATATGTTAAACCCATCATTCCCATCGCTTAAAGAAGACGGTATGACCGTTACCTTTGATCGCGATACGGCACTTTCGCAAGAAGACGTGCACTTTGTTAGTTGGGATCACCCAATGGTGCAAGGCACCATGGATATGATTTGTGACGACGACTTTGGTAGCGCATCGGTTGCATTGCTTAAAAACAAAAAGTTACCGCCTGGTACCTTTTTTGTTGAGCTTATTTTTGTTGCAGAAGCAATGGCACCAAAAGTATTACAGGTTGGTCGCTTTTTACCGCCTACACCAATTCGTATATTGCTTGATAAAGCAGGTAATAATTTAGGTGAGAATGTGGCATTTGAAGGCTTTAATCAGCAGTTATCTGCCGTTGGCCGCCAAACAGCAAGTAAACTTGCGGGCGCATTGCAAAGTGCTGTTCACCCTATGATTACTACCGCTAAAGATATGGCACAAGAAAAACTTGAAGTTATTCGTGCAGCGTCGCTTGTTAAAATGCAAACGTCACTCAGTGAAGAGCAAGAACGACTTGTTGCCCTTAAGCAGATTAACCCGAATATTCGCCAAGAAGAAATTACCTTCTACGATAAGCAACGCAACGACCTAACTACGTATATTGAAAAAACGCAGTTACAACTTGATGCAATTCGATTAATAGTAGTTTCACACTAGAGATTTTGGCTTTTAACCGCTAGCCTTCTAAGCTGACTCCAGAGTAAATTTGGAGTCAGCTATTAAAAGCTTAATTAACTAAATAGCTGTATCTTTTCAAAACTTCACTTAAAAACCACGTGTTCTTATTTACATGTGAGCTAATTCCACCTCTTTAGCCTCATACTAAGTCCTTTGTTGTGCTATCTATTTTTCTCAACATAGCCGTATCTAAAAACTCAAGCTGCGCTCTATGCAGCTATTGTGTGAGATAGTTGATAGGTTTATTTTCCCTTGCATAAAGTTGTTTTTTTGTTAACCTACTCGCCTTCCATTTTAGTCTTTTTGAGGTGTTTATGGCGTTTCTATCTCGTTCGATATTGGCGTTGTCCATAGCGCTCTCAAGCAGCAGTGTCTTTGCTCAAGCCCAATGCGATGTTGAATTACGTCATGGTTTAATTATTACTGACGATGCAATTCGCATATTAGATAAAGGCCAGACTCGTGTACAAATTAATAACAATAACCAACTATTTATTCGCGGTTATTGGGTTGATTTAAGCGATGACGAAAGCAAAGTACTCGAACAGTTTAGTAATGGTATTCGCCACACAGTCCCCGAATTAGTAAATCTGGCTACAGATGGTGTTAACTTAGGTTTAAGCGCTATTGAACACGTAGTTGAAGGTATGTCAGACAAAGAACCTGAAGTACTTAAAACACAACTAAAGTATGTAGAGCGCGCGCTAATGGATAAGTTTAAGCGCGGCGATGACTTCTTTTTTATAGCCCCTCAATCACTTTCGCAAATAGATGATTTTTTTACTAAAGAGATCAGCCAGCAAATTCACTCTGCAGTGCATGGATCGTTAGGTGCTATTTTGGTATCACTCGGAGATGCGTTTAAATCGCGCGAAGGTAATATAGAAGATCGCATTAACGACATGGGGCAACGCATGGATATTATCTCAAGAGAAATTGATAAGTCGCTACAAAAAAAGGCGCATCAATTAGAGCTTAAAGCTTCTGAGTATTGCGAATGTTTAAATGCACTCGATGTAACCGAATCTCGCTTACAAGCAATAGTACCTGGTATGGCCGATTACGATTTAGTGCAAATAAAGTCTTAGTGTACGTATTCGTTTTTAGAATAAAATAACACCGAGTATAAATATACTCGGTGTTTTGCTTTATGATTGATTAAAAATAAGCGCTTCTACTTTTTATTCTAAATTGGTGAGCCCGGTGGGATTGGCAGCACTTTAAAGTTATTTGGCCATTGCCCTTTAATTAAAAACTGATTTACTTGCTCAGCTAAATATT
Organism: Pseudoalteromonas sp. APC 3358; assembly: GCF_030408075.1. NCBI lineage: Bacteria > Pseudomonadati > Pseudomonadota > Gammaproteobacteria > Alteromonadales > Pseudoalteromonadaceae > Pseudoalteromonas > Pseudoalteromonas sp. APC 3358. The sequence continues at coordinate 232,781 of NZ_JASDCE010000005.1, read as the reverse complement.
GTTTAAACGCACTCTCGCCAGTACTTGTATGGCTCAGCATTGAGTTTTGGTTAAAGTCTTCACTCAACTTAACTAGGTAGTAACGTAACTGCGCTTGCACTTCAGGGCTTGCACTATCGCTTGCTACTAAATCAGCCATAGCTTTTGCTGTTAAAAATTGCACGCGCTGAGTGATTTTACCTATCATTGTATTAGGTGATGACACGTTAAACACTTGGCTATATAGCTCCTCAAGTAACTCATCTAAACTATAAAAGTCATTACTACGCGCTTGTTGCTGCGCTAAGCGATTTAAACGCTGTGCATTTAATAAAAGCGACAAGCTGTGCTGTGCTGCAACCTCGGGTAATGCCATTGCATCGAGCGTTAACCCTGTGCGCCCAACTATGCTCTCGCGCGATTTAGACTCGCCATATGCTTTTGGCGGAATTAGCGATAACACAGATTCAGGAAGTAATAAGTTACTTGGCTTAAGCGTTGCAAAAATAGCGTTTACTGCTTCTTGCTGTGTTTTTTTATTAACGACTTGTGCGCCTTTTACGGGTGAGTCACCGCGTGTTTCGTATTCGTAATCAACACCGGCTATAAGTTTCACTGCAGCCTCAACCTGAAAACGGTGAAACAGATAAAGCGGAACTAGTTTTTCTTCTAATTGCGATAATGAGTCGCCCGTTTTAATATTATTAATACCAAACTGCGAAAGCGCTTTTTTACGTACGTCGAGTACTCTTAAAAGCTCCTGCGAAGGATTAGTGCCATTATCCCATAAGTGAGCTGTTGGATGCGCGCCACCTTTAGCACGAGCGTCGCTATCTGATATAAACTCAAGGCCTTTGGCTTTGTTCTCTTTTAAAATAGCAGCAAGTTCTGCGCTTTCATCTTGGTTAGTAAAATCGCTATAGCCATATTTAATTACTTGGGTATCCCACACGCCCATGCCTGTTGCATAGCCGAGCGTTACATCAAGCTTACCTTGTTCATTAAAACTAAGTAGCGGATGTGGGTAATCCATTACTGAGGCTCTATCCCCTACCGATGCTGCAAAGTTATGAGAAATACCTAACGTGTGGCCAATTTCATGTGCGCTTAATTGGCGAATACGATCAAGCGCCATTGCTTGCAAGTTTTTAGCAACTTCATTGCCTTTTAAATAAGGAGCAGCGAGTGCTTCGGCTATTAAAATATCTTGGCGAACACGCAATGAGCCGAGTGTTACGTGCCCTTTAAGTATTTCACCTGTACGTGGGTCGATTACCGAACTACCGTATGACCAACCACGCGTTGCACGGTGTACCCATTGAATGACGTTGTAACGAATATCCATAGGGTCGGCGCTACTTGGCAGCACTTTTACTATAAATGCATTTTTATATCCTGCAGCAGTAAATGCATCGTTCCACCACTTTCCACCTTCAAGCAAAGCGCTTTTAACGGGCTCTGGAACGCCAGGATCGAGGTAATAAACAATTGGTTTAACAGGCTCACTAATAGGTAAGCTTGAATCCTTTTTAGTTAAACGATGGCGCGGTATATAACGCACGTACATAGAGTCACCAAGCGGCGCTGCGTAATCTTTATGTTCTATACTCCAAAAACCTGATTGCGGATTAAACTTACGGGGCGTGTAGTTATCATCTGGTAATTGAATAAGTGAATGATGCATATGAACAGTAAGCGCATAAGGGTCGGCACTTACTTGGCGAACAAATTCACCTGGTTTTGTGCCCTTAAATGTAAGTACGGCTTCAAGCTCGGTGTTTTTTACAAATGCTTTTGAGCGATTCATATAAACGGCGCTACGTGATTCATCAAGGCTAAAGTTGCCTTGCTTACGTGCAGCAAGCGTGCGGCTTACGCCATGTACATCACTTAATAAATAAGGCGTATAATCAATAAGTGCTGTAGCTTTATCTTCTGCGACCACTTTAAAACCAGCAAGTATACTTGATGCAAACGCCTCTTTAATGCTTTGCTGCTCAGCCTTATTACTTGTGTTGGCACGATAGTAAGTATTTACAGCCCGCAGCATTACTTTGTCACCAAAACGCTCAAACTGCACAAGGTGAGTATTACCAAGCTGACCCCTATCAAGGCCTATGTCGTTAGAGCCAATACCGTAAGGCAAGCTTTGCTGCAGTAAAAATTGTTGTTCAAACTTATCAACTTTTAAATATACTTTTCCGTTTTGGGTATCGTAAAAAAACGAATAATAGCCCGGAAAATGATTCATTTGCGTAGTAAATTCATCAATTGACTTAATTGCTGCGTGCGCTTGAGTTATGATAGAGCACAGCACAGTAAAGAATATGTAACTTAGTAGTGGTATTTTTTTCATAATCTTATCTTTGTTATTTGTGTTTTAAGTACGATTAGGTGGTCCCATTATAGGGTGCTATTTAAACAATACAGTTATTTAAGACGAATTTCAGCGCTCTAAGCTAATCTCTCTCACATTATGATTGGTTTTAACACGTTATCAGGAAAATAGAATGCGTAGACTCCCCCCAGTATTACTTGAAGATGGTTGTTCAAGAGAACTTTTATCATTAATTCGAACAATTTTAGCGGCATGTAAAGAAATTTCGTTTCGCGTTGGTCAAGGCGCGCTTTCTGGCGTATTGGGCTCAACCCTTGATGAAAACATTCAAGGTGAAACTCAAAAAAAGCTCGATGTATTATCTAATCAGCTGTTAAAAGATATTTTACTGGAATCAGGTACGGTTAAAGCAATCGCTTCTGAAGAAGAAGACTACACAGTAGCAGGTAACCCAGACGCTAAATTTATAGTGGCATTTGACCCACTCGATGGCTCGTCAAATACCGATATTAACTCACTTGTGGGTACTATATTTTCCATTATGGAAGCGCCTGAAGGCTCAGACGCTGCTGATGAAAGCATTTTCATGCAGCCAGGCCACAAGCAAGTTGCAGCAGGTTACGTACTTTACGGCCCGTCAACAATGCTTGCGCTGACTACAGGTAAAGGCACGCGCATGTTTACCCTTGATAAAACACAAGGCAGCTTTTTACTTACACAAGATTTTGCCGAAATCCCTGCTGATACAAACGAATTTGCCATTAATACGTCTAACCAACGCCATTGGCAACCAGCTATGCAAAACTATATCAATGATTTGCTAGCAGGCGATACAGGCCCGCGCGCTAAAAACTTTAATATGCGCTGGATTGCAGCAATGGTGGGCGATGTGCATCGCGTACTTAGCCGTGGTGGTTTGTTTACTTACCCTACCGACACTAAAGATCCTAAAAAGCCAAATAAATTACGCCTACTTTACGAAGCAAATCCAATGGCTATGTTAGTAGAGCAAGCTGGCGGTATCGCATCAACCGGTACCGAGCGTATTATGGATATTCAGCCTGATGCAATCCACCAGCGTGTAGCCGTTATTTTAGGTTCTAAAAACGAAGTAGAAACGTGCTTGGGATATCATAAATAATCGCTTAAAACGATTGTCTTCAATTTAAAAAACCGCATTCAATTGAAGTGCGGTTTTTTTGTAGGTGAGGTTTTACACCTCGCTTTTTAAACACCAAAGCCACGTTACATGAGCGCGAAGTAAATTCGCACCTACAGGGTTGCATATATTGTAGGTGAGGTATTACACCTCGCTTTCTAAACACCAAAGCCACGTTACATGAGCGCGAAGTAAATTCGCACCTACAGGGTTGCATATATTGTAGGTGAGGTTTTATACCTCGCTTTTTAAACAAATCAAATTTTTACTAACGCAACTATTTGAGCAAGCTTTTGATGATTAAGCTCTCCCATTTGCTCGCTATTACTGAGCGCATAAATAAAACCTTCATGCTCTGCACAATCAATGTCATCTCGCGATTCAATTACGTTTGCCCAAAGCTCTAAATCATCTAAGTCTATTTCGTTACTTAAACAGCGTTTAAGGACATCGATTAAAACCTCGGTTGAGAGAGTATAATGAGTTTTATTGCTATCAGCAGGGCTTGAAACGATAACCGATATAGCTTCGTCCCTTTGCTCACCAAATGTAATAAATTCAGCTAATGCTTTTTGTGTATTCATAATATTTGTTATTCTTGGCTCACTGTTACTAAAAAGAATTATAATGACTGAACTTAACTGCACTCAATGCCACAGTACTCTAACGTGTAATGTAGACGATATATCAGCGTGTTGGTGCAATGAGCTGCCGGCTATTTTACCGCTTGATATCACAGCAACAAGTTGTTTATGCCGCAAGTGCACGCTTAATAGAATAAATACTTTTTTAGAGGGTGTTTATACACAACCTATTAAAACCCAAATAGACTTTGCAAAACAATTTAGAGGTAACGACAATTTAATTGAAGGGCTCGACTACACCATGCAAAGTGGTTACATGATATTTAGTAAGTGGTTTTTTTTAAAGCGTGGTTCGTGCTGCAAAAATGGTTGTAAAAATTGCCCTTATGGTTTTAGAAAATAAAAACCATTTAATACAAATACGAGCAAACATTGGTTTTTACCTTCTCATTTTCTTCTCTTTCACTTCTCCTTGTGAGTAATATTTTAAATGCTGTTATTCACAAAGAGGTTTAGAGGCGCTGCGTTTTTAACGTGAGCAAGCTTTACATATCCAACACGTCTACTTTTCTCCCGTGGCGATGGGCAATGAATCACTTGCGCCCCACTCACTCCACGAGCCATCAAAAACACTTAAATTACTGTAACCACATTCAGTAGCAAATAACGCTAAAACACAGGCTGTAATACCTGAGCCACAGCTAAATTGTAGCTGCTGTGCATCCCCGACCACGTCATTAAATATCGCTTTAATTTCAGTAAGTGGTTTTGCTTCACCTTTATTAAGTAAATCCATAAAAGGTAACGAGCGACTATTTGGGATATGCCCGCTACGCATGCCTTTTCGGGGTTCACTTTCTTCGCCTGTAAAACGCTTATAAGCACGTGCATCTAGCAATGCAGTGCTGGGCTCATCGATTACGTCAACCACTTGTTGGCTATTAATAAAATACGCAGAGTTATAGTTTGCCGTAAAATCACCTTTACCTGACGCTTTGCTATAACCTTGTTGTGTGGCGTAATCGCTCTCTAACCACTTTTTAAGGCCACCACTGAGTACTTTAACATTGTGATGCCCCATAGCTTTAAACATCCACCACGCTCTTGCTGCGCTAAATAAACCGCCATCTTCGTATACAACTATAAACGAGTCGTTATTTACACCTGCATTTTGCATCATGTGGGTAAACTGCTGCTCGCTGCATACCATACTTGGTAAGGGATTTGATCTATCGGCCAATTCGTTTTTTATGTCAAAACGTTTAGCGTTAGGCAGCATTGCTTGCGGCGAATAAGTACCCAAAACACCTGGGCGCAGCATACCTGCATCAAATATCACTAATGCAGGATTATTAAGTTGCTCGTGTAATTGCTGACAGCTAATTAGGTTTTTCACTACGATTCCTTATCACCATGATACTTAGCAAACTCGTCATTACCCGTAAAACGCGCTTCAATCGCTTTAATGTGTTTATCTTCAGTGTGTTTCCAAACGCCAGGAATACAATATACATGTTCAATAAAGCTAAAAAACTTATCCTTTAATAATGTATTTGGTTGCCAGCCCTGCACTACTTCGTTCATATTCTCTGCTAGCTGCTCTGCAGTGCTTGCATGCTTTACCAAACCCTCAATGTTGTAACAGGCTTGTCCAAGAGTTAAAACTCGTTTATTGAGCAGCAATGCTTCTAAGCCGACCGTTGAATTAATCGTTAATACGGCTTCAGCGCACTTAATCAAATCACTTGTTTGATTTCCATTAGCAAAAATTGCAATCGGATCTTTTTCATAAAGATGAGCGTAATGTTTATGCCACGACGGATGCTCTTTAAAAACCACTTTTAAACTTGGATCGTTTAAGCTTTTGACCGCTTTAATCACCTCGTCGTAAAACATGTCCATAGAGTTTATCCACGGAGAAAAGCTAGCTAATTGAGTATCGTGAGGTACTTGAAAAGGCGCAAATATATAGCGTTCTGGCACATCGGCGCATTCAAATTCACAGCGCTTTTTATGATCAGCTCTTGGAATTAAATCCGGCGCACAAAAGTTTAGCTTATTTTGTGGGTCAAAATTTAGGTAAAAAGAAGGGTCACGGCTTAACGACGCATTATAGTTAATACCATTAGGGTCTAAACTGCTTGTACCGGGTAGTAAACCATTTTCATAATAAAACTGCTTAACACCTAATGCTTTTGCAGCCATAGCAACGGTCGTATTTGGAAGTTTATTGCCGTTCCAAATAACAATGCAGTCAGGATTAGTCTCGGTTAATAAGGCTAAATACTTAGCGTATCGTAATCGTTCAAATAAAACTAACCCAGCACTGTAAACAGCAGTAATAATAGGACTATTCCAGATAGCATTACGTGCTCTTTTGCGTTTTAGCTGAGAGTTAACTACATCAGTAAAATTAACTTGAAACGCATCTTTTAAATACTTAACAGCAGAAAGCTTAGGGGCTCCCATGATATGTAATTGGCAATCCATCGACAATTTTTTGATTATTTTTCTATAGTATTTTGCGTGTACATTTTTGCGAGAGATAAATAGGTAAGCCATACAAGCTATATTTGCCAATTATTGTTTTTATGAAATAATTCTAAGTGGACAATGACATCAAAGCAAGGTTCCCTTTACTTAATAATTACTTTAAAGCCTTTATGGCTACATTTTTATAATTTCACCACGAAGTGGTGCCATTCTAGAGAGAATATCGTTTTGCAAACTATGGCTAATGTTCTGCTCATTCATTGCATTTATAAGTAAATCAACCACATGATTAAAGTCTTTCTCTGTAATATGCATACCTGTATGGATTGCTACCATAGAGTCGCCATCGTATGTACATGGGCCTTCTACTAACATACACATATGAGTAATAAACCCTTGGCGAAAGTACGCTATATTGCTGTGTTCAAAGTAATGAATTATCTGCTCGTCATTACCTATTTGATAGATAAAGCTATCAACAATTCTGCCTATCCCCGCTTTACCATCGAGCTTTTGATAAAGCGATAATTGTGTTGAGCTAGCACAACTACAAAGCAATCCTACGCATACTATAAAAATACCAACGCTTTTCATTACCAATACCCTGTTACCGATAAATACCAACCTGTTTGATCGTCAGCTCCTGCAATGCTTCCTAAATCAAGGTAAGCCGCTGTCACACTTACGTGCTTATTAGGCATCCATGCTACAAATAAGTCTTTCCAATCTTGTTCGCCTAAGTTTAAGTTATTTGATTTTTGACGATACTCAACACCTACGGCTACTTCACGACTAAAAAATATAGCTGTGCTGCCTTCAAATAGCACTTTACCACTACCATTTTCTCCACCGTAGCCAAGCAAACCAAGTTGATTAGCTTCGCTGTATCGTGTAGTTACGTTCCAAAACCAGTTATAACCAGCAATGGCCCCTAAATGTAATTTACTAGCAGCGAGGTAATAGTCAGTGCCGCTAGTATCTTCTGCGCCTACAAGTGTTGCAATACTGCCATCATCCAGTGATTTATGCTGAATACCTAAGCTAAGTTGTGGCCAATCACTGTAAACAATATCGCCATATAAACGTATTTTAGCACCTGTAATTGACTGCTCTATTTCAGCATCAAGTGCTGGTACATCAAAGCGCTGTTGGGCATAACTGAGCTCAACACGATTAAATAAATTAAGTTGTGCACCACATACGTCAAGTGTGTAGTCGGTTACATCTGCGCGGCTACAAAAGCCATTTACCGAAAATTCGTCATCACTTGCGTACCCAGCAAGTTGTGCCCACGGTACAATACCGCCGCCGCCACTGCCTTCAATTTGAGAAACTCCCGGCGTAGCTAGCAGTTTTCCATTGCTTGCAATGCTCGGTACACTAATTATTAAAAACAAACTTGCTAATAAGTATTTAATTTTTTTCATAGTATTCCTCCAGCCATTCTTCTAATAGTTCTGCTTTTAAAGGCCTACTTAAGTAATAGCCTTGTGCATGGTCACACTGCATACCTCTAAGTAAATTTAATGAGCCAAGTGTTTCAACCCCCTCAGCTACAACCGAGAAACCTAGCTGATGCCCCAACGTAATTGATGATTGCACTATAAATTGATCTTTTTGCGATTCATCAAGTTTTAGAATAAAGCACTTATCTAGCTTAAGCTCATCAATCGGTAACATTTTTAATCGACCAAGTGATGTTTGCCCTACACCATAATCATCTAATGATATTTTAACGCCAATTGCCTTTAAGTTTTCGAGCGCTTTAATACCTTTTTCTTCGTTTTCGATCATATCACGCTCAGTAAGCTCAATAGTGATCAGCTTAGGATCTACTTTGTACTTTTTAAGCGTACGAACTAATGCAGCATGAAAGCCCGGAAATGCTATGTCTTGCGCAGATACATTTATTGCAGCCTGTAAGTTTATATTTTTAAACTGCCAATCAGCTACTTGTGCTACAACCGTATTAACAACCCACCCGGTAAGCTCAACAATAAGGCCCGACTGCTCAGCTAAATCAATAAACAGTTCAGGATTAACCCAGCTACCATCTTTTCGCTGCCAACGAATAAGTGACTCAACTTTATCTATTTTTTGCGTTTTCATGTGTAATTTTGGCTGATAGGTCATAAATAGCTGACCATCATCATCACTAATAGCCTGCTTTAATTCATCAAGCATTATTAAGCGCTCTAAGTGCGCCTCGTCTTCACCATTTTGATAATAATGTATGCTCTCTTGTGTGTTTGCAGCACTTTCAACAGCAATTAGCACGCGGCGCATTAAGTCATCACTTGCAACTCCTTGGGTAGGATACTGCACAATGCCCGCACTAAAGCGTAAGTTAATTTTTAGTTTTTGAATGGTGTAGCACGCTTGTAATTGTGCCATTAAGCCAACAATCCCGCTTTTGTGTTCGCGCGCTGCAGCCGTCGGAAACACAGTTAAAAACTCATCGCCGCCAATACGAGCATGAAAGCCCCCTAACTCATCCGAAAACTCACTTATTCTGCAAGCAACCGCCTTTAGGCAGTCATCACCAATGCGCGGACCGAGCTTATCGTTTATATGGCGAAGACCTTTTATGTCTATTGCAACGAGCGTATACTCGGCTGATGAATCTAACTCATCATCAAGCACCTCAAGCATGGCTGAGCGGTTATAAAAGCCTGTTAGGGAGTCGTGTCTGGCTTGAAAACTAATTTGTTGCTCGCGCTGATTAATATCATTACCCATGCTATCAAACGCTGCGACTAGCGTGTCTATTTCGGTACTTTGCCTTCGCCCTTTAAATTCAAAAGCATAATTACCTTGTGCAAATTGCCTTGCTATTACAGCTAGTTGAGTAAGTGGCGTAGTTAAATTATTTGCAAATATGCTGCTCGTAATAACACCTACAAACATAGTTAAAATAGCTAAAATAATAAGTGTAAAAAGAAGTTTTTCGAAGTCACTATAACTTTGTGTTAAATCGGCGCTCAGTAAAATAATTATAGGATGGGTCAACAACGATGGTAAATCTATATCTCGGTTACGATACACCAAATACTCACCAAAAAACCGCGAAGTGGTTACGGTACTAAAATAGCTAACAGGTTCAAATTGCTCAGGGCGATTAGCTAATGAACTAATAACAATATCGTCAGCGCTACCTATAAAGCTCACATCCATGCCTGTTAAGCTTTTTAGTTCATGGGCTACATTGTCATCAATTTTAAAGCCCACCAAACTATAGGCCACTGTACGTGGCGCTCTTACGGGTAATAAAATAATTTGGTAAAGCTCGTTATTAAGCACCACAAAACTAGACTCTTCTGGCGCACTTAAAAGCTCTTCCATTAACGGCTTTAAGTTATGTGCAAAAGCGTCTTCGTCAGTATTGGCGGAAATTAGCTTACCCGATAAATCAAGTAACAGCATTAATTCGGCATCAATACGTTGGCTATGATTAAACAACACACTGCTTATTGTCCCGGCATCCCGCGTTGCTACAGCTTGCTTAAAACCAAAGTCGGAGGTGAGTACTTTTGCTGCGGTTAGTAGTAGGCTTTCTTTTGATTTTAAATATTGCTTATAAACATTTTGCGCTACGGTAATGTCTTGATTTACTTTTTCTTCTTGAAACTTACTCGTAGACCACCAAAAACTAAACAAGCTGACCATAGTGGTTAATAACACTAAGCCAACACATAAAATGGTTATGCGATTTCGTAAACTATTAGTCATTACCAGCCTTAAACTTACTACCAAAGGTATTTCTAGGTGCTGGGGTCGATGTGTTTACTGTTATCTGTAACTGTTTTTGAGAATTAATTGTTATCATTTTTTTATTCTCCAATGGCGCTGTTTGTAAAGGGTGCCACACACTCACTTGTGCAGGCAGCGTATTAATAGGCAAACTAACATAGCCTTTTTTATCTGTTTTATATACGGATTCACTACTCGCTACATAGATATAGCCAACCATAGAGTCATGAATATTACACCCTAAAACAACAACCCCTTGTTGCTCAAACGTAATGGGCTCTTTTGGTTGCCCTGAATATAATCTTAGTTGAAAAGGCTTAGCTTGTGAAAAAGAATAAACATGATGGCGAATATTATCGCTGTTAGGAAAGTTAACTTTTTGACCCTGTTGTACAACTAATAATTCGGGTAAAAACTGCTTATGGACTTGATCCATTATAGCAATGGGCAAATTTGATGGTGTGGCTTGTTTGTCAGCAATATTAAGCTCAACCACTGCACCTGATAACTTTTGGCCGTGTTGATCTTCTATTACTAATTCAATATTCGCACTTAAAGCAAACTGACTAAAAAACAAACCTATAGCTAAAAAGTAATGACTTTTAGCAAACTTTTGCAATGCCCGTTCAAACATAACAACACCTAAATATTAATGTTAGGTTAAGTTAATTAGAGACGAGCACTAATTGCAAGAATTATAGCCCAGTAACTAAAAATAAAGACTTAGTTACTGGCTTTGTTAGCACTTAAGTGCTGCTATTTAACGATTAATCCGTAATCGTTATCTAAAATAGTAATTACTTCTTGGCGAGGATTCTCTGGGATCACAATATCTTTACCTACAATTTTGCTCGCTATGCCAACATAGGTATTTGACACTTCAAGCATTACTGATTCTGGTAAAATATAATCTTTTGCTAATTGCTCACGCTCACTCATGCGATCTTTATTTAATAATACGTCGCTCTCTGGCACATTATTAATAAGTAATTGGCGAAAACCTTCTTTAGAATTTTCAACAATTTTACCATTTTTGTATGCAGCTTCATCCCAAATACGTGACGAATCAGGCGTGCCTACTTCATCAATATATATAAGCTGTTGCGCGCCATTTAAATCCTCTACATAACCAAACTCAAATTTTGTATCTACAAAAATTTGGTTAAGCTTCGCTAGCTCATCACTAATTAATTTAAAACCTTCAACTAACAGTTTTTCGTATTTGGTTACGTCATCTGCCGATTTAAAGTTAAATACATCTAAGTTATTAGTAATGTTAGCGCGAGTTATATTTACATCATCAACTGGCGGAATATCAGCAACGCCTTCAATAATACCTTTTGTTGATGGCGTAATTAAAACGTTATCAAGCTTTTGGTTCGCTTTTAAGCCTTCTGGCAAGTCAATACCACAAAAGTTACGTATGCCTTTAGCGTAGTCACGCCACATGCTACCCGTAATATATTGGCGAGCAATTGCCTCTACTTTTACTGTACTGGCTTTGCGTACAATCCACACATACGGATGCGGAATATCAACAATATGATTACCCGCAAGGCCTGCTTTATCAAATAACTTAAACCAATGGGCTGCCACTGAGTTTAAAGCTATACCTTTACCTGGTACGCCATTTAAACCGTTTTCGCCTTGCCAAATGCAATCAAATGCAGAAATTCGGTCTGAAATAACCATAATAGCAAGCTCAGTACCAGTCGGTACTTGATAGCCTTTATCTTTAATTAATCGAGCGCTGTCTTCATCAGTTAACCAATAAACTGAACGAACTTTACCGCTGTGTACTTCACCTTTGGTACGAATGGGTAAATCATCGTTTACGTCTAAAACTTTATAGCTAGTCATGCTATCTCCGGGGTTAGGGATGCTCTTTGAGCAAAGTATGGTATGGGGTTATATGGGCTGTATAATAATCTAGCCAACCTCAAAGCTCAATCGGATGCTTAAAACAAATAAAGGCATATATTTATAAGCGAGTCGCAATGGGGTAAACTTAATGTGCCAACCAGCCTGAGGAGATAGCTTGAACTACTTAACTGCCACTAAAAATAAAAAATACTTGATGTATATCTCTCAAAATTATTCGTACGCTATCTTGAGGCCTATTCAGGCTGCAGTACTAGCTAATGGTGGCGAAGTGCGCTGGTTTTTAGCGGGTAACGAAGTAAACCCCGATTTTTTAACCACAAACGAGCAGCGTTTACATACCATAAAAGATGTTAAAAGCTGGGCTCCAAACATTACATTTATACCGGGCAATATAATTCCTAATTTTATTCCTGGTAAAAAAGTGGCTGTATTTCACGGGTTCAATTCAGGAAAATTAAATCGGAAAGGGCAAGAGGATCACTTTAACATTCGTGGTTGTTACGATTTATATTGTACGCAAGGTCCAAATACAACAACCCGATTTAAAGAGCTAGCTAAGCAGCATGGTTTCTTTAAAGTAACTGAAACTGGCTGGCCAACACTCGATCCACTTTTTAGCAATACTTCAAATAATCCTTATGTAAGTGACGACCCTCGCCCTACTTTACTTATATGCTCTACTTTCTCACGAAAGCTATCACTTGCTCCTAAATTATATGAGCAAATAAAACATTTTAGTGAACAAGGTAAGTGGCGTATTTTGATGCAATTTCATCCTAAAATGCCTGCTGAATGGGTTAATAAATACAAAGCGCTGAGTAACGAAAGTCTAACATTTATTGAAACCGATAACGTTTTGCCGTTATTGCAAGCTGCCGATGTTATGCTGTGCGATACATCGTCAGTTCTTTTAATGTTTTTACTACTGCGTAAACCGGTAGTCACATTTTGTAATCAAAAACCACTTCCTCATTTACTTGATATTACCGACGCTGATGAAGTAGAAGCAGCTATTGAACACGCGCTTACTAAACCTAGTGATTTAATGCAAAATATTAAAAGCTATTGCCAGGAACTTCATCCGTATACCGATGGTCAATCTAGCCAACGCGTATTAAATGCAGCTAATGAATTTTTACAAAGTAACGAAAAACTAAAACCCAAGCCATTAAATATAATAAGACAGCTAAAAATGCGCAAAGATCTAAACTACTGGGGTTGGTAACAAGATAATGATAAACCTAAAAAACGTAACTTTTAAGTGGCATAAAAGCGATAGCTCACCCACGCTCAACATAAAAGAGCTAGTTATCGAAAAAGGTGAGCATATTTTTTTACACGGTCCTAGTGGCTCAGGTAAATCGACCTTATTAGCGATTCTTGCTGGCATTAATACAGCCACTAGCGGTGAGGTATCAATTTTAGACAAAAACCTAACTACATTAAGCAATACTACCCGTGATGTTTTTAGAGCGGATCACATTGGCTACATTTTTCAAAACTTTAACCTGCTTCCTTATTTAACTCCCATTGAAAATATAACGCTTGGGTGTGAGTTTTCAAAAAGCCGAAAACAAAAAATATTAAAGCAATCATCAAATAAAAGCTCTGCCTTACAAAAAGAAGCGATGCGGTTATTAAATGCTTTAGGCCTTACTGCGCAGTATCACCATAAAGATGTAGCGACATTGAGTATTGGACAGCAACAGCGCGTTGCTGCCGCTCGCGCATTTATAGGCAGCCCTGAATTAATAATTGCTGATGAGCCCACCTCTGCACTCGATACAAATAACCGTGAAAGCTTTATAAAGTTACTGTTTGAGCAGGCAAAGTTATCTAATAGTACGCTGGTATTTGTGAGCCACGATGAAACACTAAAGCCTTTATTTGACCGCTCCATTGACCTTATAAGCTTGCAGGAACAAGTATGATTCTCGCTAAACTTGCTTACAAAAGCTTATTAAACCGCCGCGCAAGTGTACTGCTTACATTATTTACTATCGCAATTAGTGTAATGCTACTTTTAAGTATTGAACGTGTACGAATTGATGCTAAAAGTAGTTTTAGTAATACTATTTCGGGCACTGATTTAATTGTTGGTGCGCGTACCGGCGACATACAGTTGCTGCTTTCGTCAGTATTTAGAATTGGCCATACTAATAACGGCGTAAGCTGGAAAAGTTATGAATACATAACAAGTCAGCGAGGCGTAAAATGGAGCATACCTATAAGCCTAGGCGACAGCCATAAAGGCCAAGCGGTACTAGGCACAACACTTGATTACTTTAGCCATTATCGCTTTGCAAAAAAACAAAATTTAACCTTTAACAAAGGCTACCCTTTTGCTGCAATTAACGAAGTGGTGCTAGGTAGTGAAGTTGCAAATAAATTAGGTTATAAACTTAACGACTCTATTGTTATATCGCACGGTATGGGGAACACCAGTTTTCATCATCATGACGATAACCCATTTAAAGTCGTTGGTATTTTAAACCCTACAGGCACGCCTGTTGATAAAACGCTGCATATTCCTTTGGCTGCAATCGATTTAATTCACGGCGGTAAAGCGAGCCTTGAGCATGAGCATGAGCATGAGCATGGCGAACATAACAACCTAGTTGGGCACCCAAAACAAATCACAGCTTTTTTAATGGGATTCAAATCGCCTTTATACACACTACAAATTAGACGCAATATAAATCAATATAAGCCAGAAGCCTTGCTTGGGATTATGCCAACCGTAACACTTAAAGAGTTATGGGAAATGCTCGCCATAGTAGAAAAAATACTTTTGCTATTCTCAGCTGTTGTCGTGTTAGTAAGCCTACTTGGCATGTTAACGACATTGCTTGCAAATTTAAGTCAGCGTCGCCGCGAACTTGCTATATTACGTTCGGTGGGCGCTCGCCCTTGGCATTTATTTACACTTATAAGTATTGAATCATTACTGACAACTTTACTTGGTTGCCTAGTGGGTAGTGCGCTTTACTATTTAGTTATTTTTTCAGCCGGCGGTTACTTACAAAGCCATGCCGGTATAAGCGTAAATATCACAATGCTCTCTTACTATGAACTGGGCTTAATCGGGGTTATTATGGCCGCAGGTTTTATTATTGGCTTAATACCCGCTACTCGCGCTTATTTTTATTCACTCAGCGATGGCATGAGTATAAAAGCATAATTTTTAGGTATTTTATGACATTTTTTAAAACAGCTTTTCAATACATTGCTGCTATTAGCTTATTATTTATAAGCGTAGCGAGCTGTGCCAATCCACCAAAAGAAATTTTTTGGGAAGACTTAATTCCCAAAGGTCATATGCAAATAGACAATCAAGCACAAGCTAATCACGAAGACAGCGATCAAAACTGGGTGCAACCCGATTTAGATGCTCCAGTGGTAAAAGCGCTTGATGGTCAATTGGTAAGTTTGCCAGGTTTTGTTGTGCCACTTGAGGGCGATAGCGAAGTCATTACTGAGTTTTTACTCGTGCCTTATTTTGGCGCCTGTATACACGTACCACCACCACCGCCAAATCAAATAGTCCATGTAACGATTAAAGGTGGTGTGCCTATAGATAGTCTGTACGACGCAATCGTTGTAACCGGAATAATAAGTACAGAAACATGGTCGGGCGAAATCGCGCAGGTAGGATATAAAATGAAAGCGGTCGGTGTAGCACCGTTCGAGCTTTAAAATAAAGGGCCATCTTTTAAAGCTGGCCCTTAAATATCATTAAATTTAGAATCGATAAAATTTAAATAACTGAATATTCAAATAACTAGGGCGTGTTGATCTTTGTGGATTGAAATTTGTTCAATCTAGGGGCGATTTAATCGCGGCGCGAGGTTTGTAACCTAGCGGGCTAAGTAAAAATCGAGCAACAAAGAGTTAATCGCCCCTAGAAAGAACCCAAAGGGCAGCGCATGTTTGGCATTTATGCTGCGTTATCGCCAATTTATGGGGAATAACCACACTACATAGGCTCTGCCTTGCCTAAATACCAAACAGTCTGCTGCAAAATCAATCACGAAAGGTCAACACGCCCTGGATAACTACTTTTGGCAATTTGAGCAAAAAATAGTACTGCGCTGCCCTAATCTAATTTCTTCTAATTCGTTTTCGCACGTCATACATGGCTTGCCTTTGCGCCCATATACTAATAACTCTTGAGCAAAATACCCAGGCTTACCATCACTTTGTGCAAAGTCTTTAAGCGTTGTACCACCTTGCATAATGGCCGCAGCAAGCGTGTCTTTTATAATAGGGATAAGTGCTTGATAACGTTTTAGCGATACTTTTCCCGCTTCTCGCTTTGGATGTATACCCGCTTTAAATAACGATTCATTCGCGTAAATATTACCAACACCAACCACCACTGCGTTATCCATAATAAATTGCTTTACGGGTACTTTTTTATTGCGCGACTGTTCGTACACGCGTTTAGCAAAAAAATCATCGGTAAGCGGCTCAGGACCAAGCTTAGAGAGTAGCTTATGCACTTCACCTGGCTCTTGCCATAAGCAGCAACCAAAGCGACGAGGATCATTTAAGCGCAGTGCTTTACCGTTACCAAAAATAAACTCTACGTGGTCATGCTTTTTAAGCGGCTCACTTTTATCTACAACACGTAAATTACCTGACATACCCAAATGTAAAATAGTGCTCCCAAGTTCACAGTGTAAAAGTAAGTATTTAGCTCGTCGTTCAATACTAGTAACAATTAGCCCTTCAAGTTGATACACGTCATCTGGCACTGGCCAGCGCATACTGGCATTGTAAATATTTACCTTTGTAACAACTTGGTTTTGTACGTGGGGAGTGATGCCCATTCGGCTCACTTCTACCTCTGGTAATTCAGGCATTAATTAGACTCACTTTGTGAAAAATCAAAACTAGGAAATAACTGCTGTGCAGTTTTTAAATCGAGTGCGAGTATTCGTTGGCTACTCTTTTCGAGTAAGTAATATTGCCCATCGCCTTTATAAAGCAAATAAACCCAAGGTAAACTCTCGCCAGCCAAATCAAATGTAGCAACATATAAAGGTGCATTAGGATTAAAAACAACAGATTCGTTAACACCCATTAACTGCGCGCTTTGCCATTGGTTAATTAAATCACTAAGTTGCTGCTCAGATGCTTGCCACACAAGCGGTATGTCTTTTTGTAGTGGGGTTGTACGCCAGCTTGTTCCTATTCGCTCAATTTTTTGATCAACAAATTGCAGTGTCAGTACAAAACTTTGCTGGGGGAGTACGGCTTGTAATGTTGGTTTATCCTCCCCTCCCAAAAGTTGCTTATGCCAGCCATTTAAGAAGAAGATCATAATCAACATCGAAAATATTATAACGTTGTTCCAACCTTTACGGCCCAGTCGCATATTAATACACCTAGTAAATTCAAGATTTTAAAGTGTAACTAAAACTTAATTGCGCTGTCTATATGTTAAAGGCCGCAGACTTTGTTAGAATATCGGCAAATTTAAAGGAGTTCCGTCAATGTCTATGTATGTAGTGGGCCATAAAATCCCAGATTCAGATTCTATTTGTGGTGCAATTGCACTGGCTTATTTAAAAAACCAAATCGATGAGCCTGCAATTCCAACTCGTCTTGGTGAAATTTCACCTGAAACTCAATTTATCCTTGATAAATTTGGCTTCGAAGCACCAGAGCTTAAATTAAGCTACGCGGGTGAAGATGTGTATATTGTAGATCACACAGAAAAAACACAAGCACCCGATGATATCGACCAAGCTCGCGTTGTTGGCGTAGTAGATCACCACAAATTAGGTGACTTAACATCATCTACTCCGCTTGAATGTTGGATTCGTCCTGTTGGTTGTTCAAACACCATTATTAAAATGATGTACGACTTCTACAGCGTAGAAATCCCTAAAGACATCGCGGGTATTATGATGTGTGCAATTTTAAGCGACACAGTCATATTTAAATCACCAACATGTACCACTGCCGATATTAAATGTGTTGAAGCGCTAGCTGAAATTGCAGGCGTAGAAGACTTTAAAGAACTGGGTATGGATATGTTCCGCGTTAAATCTGCGGTAGAAGACACACCAGCACGTGATTTAGTAATGCGTGACTTTAAAGATTTCAACATGAACGGTAACCTGGTAGGCATTGGCCAACTAGAAGTAATCGACCTTGCTGTTTTTGACGATATTAAAGCAGACCTTGCAGCCGATATTGCTAAGCTAAAAGTTGAGGGTAATCGCCACTCTGTATTTTTACTGCTTACCGATATAATGAAAGAAGGCTCAGAAATGCTAATTGTATCTGACGATGCAAACTTAGTTGAGCAGGCTTACGGTGTAAAACCAGAGAATGATAAAGTATGGTTAGATGGTGTACTGAGCCGTAAAAAGCAAGTAGTACCACCACTACAAGATGCATTCACAAAAATCTAATTGTGTTTTCATTTATTGATTTAAAAGCCTTGTTGGTTATGCCAACGAGGTTTTTTTATATCAATTCACTAATCATATTTTTAAAAACAAAAAACCCAGCCTAAGCTGGGTTTTTAAATTCTAAAAGAACTAAAATTACTTAATTTTAGCTTCTTTAAAAAGAACATGTTTACGAATCTTTGGATCAAACTTTTTGATTTCCATCTTCTCAGGCATGTTACGTTTGTTTTTGTCAGTAGTGTAGAAAAAACCAGTACCGGCAGTTGAAACTAAACGGATTTTATCGCGCATGATTCAGATCCTTAAACTTTAACGCCGCGAGCACGGATTTCTGTAAGAACCGTGTCGATGCCTTTTTTATCGATAATACGCATACCTTTAGTAGTAGTGCGTAATGTTACAAAACGTTTTTCACTTTCAACCCAAAAACGGTGTGTTTGTAGGTTAGGTAGGAAACGACGTCTAGTCGCGTTTCTCGCGTGTGAACGGTGATTACCAACCGCAGGACGCTTACCTGTAACTTGACATACTTTAGACATGTCTATATATCTCCAATAACTTCGCTCGAGCTTAATTTAATCTAAGGCCGTGTATTTCCGCCCTAGAGATAAATCGAAGGGCGCTCTTTATACAGCTTTTACAGGCAAAGATCAAACACTGATCTATCCAATCAGCTCATATATGTAAATTTGATAGCGGCTAATTATAAAGATCGAATGCCCTTAGGGAAAGTAAAAACTGCATTTAAATTAAACTAATTTGCCAAAACACGTTAAACAGCTCATTTTTAACACACTTCTGTATCTAACAAAGCTAAATCAGGCCTCGCTCGGCAAACGAAACACACGTTTCTCCACCAACAATGATGTGATCGAGCACACTTATGTCGACCAATTGCAGTGCTTGCTG
This sequence comes from Pseudoalteromonas sp. APC 3358, assembly GCF_030408075.1. NCBI lineage: Bacteria > Pseudomonadati > Pseudomonadota > Gammaproteobacteria > Alteromonadales > Pseudoalteromonadaceae > Pseudoalteromonas > Pseudoalteromonas sp. APC 3358. Next base: position 213,260 of record NZ_JASDCE010000005.1, on the reverse strand, counting down.
CAATTTATTAGTAATAAGTTTGTCTGCTTGGCTCGGTTCTGCAATACCACTTGGATGATTATGCGCAAAAATAACAGCGGCTGCATTATTTTTAAGGGCAGCCTTTACCACTTCACGCGGATAAACGCTGGCAGAATTAATTGTGCCATAAAAAAGTATTTCATCTTTTACTAATCTATTTTGGCTATCCAGATATAACACCATAAATACTTCTTGTTGCAAACCTCGCATTTGAATTGTTAGGTAATCGTAAACTGAGTTTGGCGAATTAAACACGGCGTCTCGTTGGCAACGCTCCTGCATATAACGTTGGCTTAGCTCTAACACAGCTTGTAGCTGAACATACTTAGCGGTCCCTAACCCCTTTTGAGAGCAAAACTCCTCAATGCTGGCATTAAACAAATTATGAAGTGTTTTATTCTCGTTTAATAAATGCTGAGCCAACTCAATTACATTCATTCCCGGTAACCCTGTTCGTAAAAATATGGCAAGAAGCTCTGCGTCAGTCAGCGCCTTAGCTCCCTTTGCTATGAGCTTTTCACGAGGTCGAAGTGAGTTTGGTAGTGAAGTAAGTTGCATTATTCATCCTTGAGAGGCGAAAGTGTCTTATAAATGTAATGCAAATTTGAAATTTAGCCTGTTATTTCGAATTAAAAAACTTCGCTGTATGGGTAAAGATTTGTTATTTTAAGCCCAATATTTAATAAAAGCTGATGAACATCCATGACTAACTTAACAAACAAAAAAATTGTACTAGGTATTACCGGCGGTATTGCAGCTTATAAATGTGCAGAACTCGTTAGGCGATTAAAAGACTCTGGTTGTGAAGTAAAAGTAGTTATGACTGAATCAGCTAAACACTTTATTACACCACTGACCATGCAAGCCGTTAGTGGGGAAACAGTCTCTGACTCATTACTAGACCCTTCTGCTGAAGCTTCAATGGGGCATATTGAATTTGCAAAATGGGCTGACTTAATTTTAGTTGCTCCAGCGACGTGTAATATTATTGCTAAAATGGCAGCCGGCATTGCTGACGACCTACTAACGACGTTACTGCTAGCAACGCCTGCAAAAGTCGCAGTTGCACCAGCCATGAACCAGCAAATGTATGCACACGCAGCAACACAAGCTAATTTAGCCACATTAAAAGCACGTAACGTACTTATTTGGGGCCCGGGTAAAGGTGAGCAAGCGTGTGGTGATATAGGCGCTGGGCGCATGTTAGAGCCTCATGAGCTAGTTGCGCTATGTATAGCAAAAGAGCAACCGCAATTACTTGCAGGAAAAACAATTACAATAACAGCAGGCCCAACGCGTGAGCCTCTCGACCCGGTACGTTTTATATCAAATCACAGCTCTGGAAAAATGGGTTATGCACTGGCAGAAGCCGCTTTGCAACTCGGTGCTAAGGTTAATTTAATTTCGGGTCCAGTCACTATAAAAGCCCCTACTGGCGTAAACCTTATCAATATAGAAAGCGCTGAGGAGCTATTAACTGAGTCACTTACCTATGCACCACAATCAGATGCTTTTATAGGTTGCGCTGCTGTTGCGGATTATCGAGCTGCAAACATTGCGACTCAAAAAATGAAAAAGCAAGGCGACGAACTCACCCTTACTTTAACTAAAAACCCTGACGTAATTGCAGCTATTGCCAACCTTACACAAAACCGCCCCTATACGGTTGGATTTGCCGCCGAAACTCAAAATGTAGAAAGCTATGCTAAAGGTAAACTACAAAATAAAAATCTAGATATGATTTGCGCTAATGACGTATCAAAAAGTGGCTTAGGGTTTAATTCCGATCATAATGCCTTAACACTGTACTGGCATAACGAACAACTAGAATTACCAACAACAAGTAAAATAGAAATAGCTCGCAAGGTGATCGAACAGCTGGCTAAACATCTATAAAAAGGCTGGAAACAAACTGAATAAAACATTAACATACGCCAATCATTTGAACAAAAAATGACTAGGGTTCTTAACTGCGCCACTAAGAATAACTAATAAAAAGGAATGTTCATGCCTGCGACAAAAAGAAGTAATCGCAAAGAGCAAATACTGCAAGCACTCGCACAAATGTTAGAAACTAATTTAGGACAACGCATCACCACAGCAAAACTAGCTGCTGAGGTGGGTGTGTCTGAAGCTGCGCTATACCGTCATTTTCCGAGCAAAGCGCGTATGTTTGAGGGCTTAATTGAGTTTATTGAAGATACCCTTTTATCTCGTATAAATATTATTATTGAAAACGAAAAAGAAAGCCAAACGCGCATTTATAACATTCTATTATTACTTCTAACCTTTGCTGAAAAAAACCCAGGCATTACTCGTATTTTAACTGGCGACGCATTACAAGGTGAGCAGGAACGTTTACGCGAGCGGGTACAAAGTCTGTTTGAAAAACTAGAAACTCAGTTTAAACAAGTACTTCGTGAGCGTAAATTACGTGAAGGTAAAAACTTTCAAAGTGATGAGCTTACACTTGCAAACTTTTTACTTGCCTACGTTGAAGGTAAAATGAATCAGTTTGTACGTAGCGACTTTAAAGCAAAGCCAAGTGTTCAATTTGAAAAACAATGGCTTGAGCTACAAAAAATTTGGCTGTAATGTTTGCTAAATTAATAAATTAAATACCAAAAAACGACCTACGGGTCGTTTTGTCGTATGTAGCTGCCATTTAACTGATCCGCTCGAATTGTGAGCCAAACTCGTTACAATGAAACAATGTCATAATACGAGAATCAATAATGAAAACAAAACTCACCTTATTAAGCACGGCACTCGTTGCCAGCTTAACTAGCACCGGCATACACGCCAAAGAATCGCTACAATTTAAAGACGTTTTTAGTTTTAAATCAGCTAAAAGCACGCAACTATCTGACAATGGTCAAGTACTCACTTTTAGTGCAACGCCGTATCGTGGTAATGCAACGGGCCAAGTTTATTCACTACAAAGCAATACACTCATCGCAGAAGTAGAGCGAGGCACTAAGCCTCATATTAATAAAGCCGCTAACTGGGTCGCTTTTACACAAGTACCTACCTTACTTGAAAAAGAAACAACCAAAAAAAAAGACACACTTAAAAACAATCTGGTACTCGTAAACACACAATCAGGTGCCCAACAAAGCTTTGCTGATGTAAAAGATTACACGTTATCTGATGACGGTATGTGGCTTGCTTATCGTTTAAATAAAAAAGACGATGACGCAAAAGTAGAAGATAAAACCGATAGCACTAAAAACGAAGAAGACAACGCTATCACGCCCGATAAAAAAGATAAGAGCTATGCGCTTGTTATCGTAAATTTATCTGATAAACGCTCCCATACAATAGAAAACGTATTTAGCTACGCTATTAACTCAGCTAACAGCCAGCTATTAGTGAGTCAAAGTTACAGCGATGGTAATAACAACCAAATAGCGTTAATTGAGCTCAGTGACTTTAATAGCAGCGTATTAATTGATGAACCGGGCGTAATCGCAAATAAAATAGCGTGGCACCCAACTGACAATATTGCAGCGTTTACATTGGGTAACTATGTAAATGATGACACCCGCCGTCGAAGCTACACTTTACAGCTATATAAAAACGAGAAGCTCTCAACTATAGATTCACCTAATAAAACCTGGGTTTTAGGGAAAACAGCCACCCTTAAATGGTCAGAAAATGGCGAGCGCTTATATTTTGAAAACCATCCAAAATTAGCAGCTAAAGTAAAAGCCAAAGAATATACCGACGAAGCCTCATTGTACGACTTTGATACCATACGTGAACATAAAGGTTTAGATGTATGGCACAACAACGATGCGCAAATAAAACCACGTGAAGAGCAGCAATGGAACGAAGTTAATAAAAATCGTCATTACAGTGCGGTGTATCACGTTAACTCGCAAAAAGTTGCGCAACTTAGTACACCAAACATGCCTGAGGTTGCACTAAACCCTCAGCGAGATGTGTCTTTAATTGGCTCATCTAGCATCCCCTACCTAGAAAAAATAATGTACGGCGGTTTTTTTGCTGATTACTTTGCAGTAAATATAAACACCGGTAAACAAACTCCCATTATTAGTAGCTACCCGTTTAGGCCAAGCCTTGCACCTAATGGTGAGTTTGCGGCTTATTTTAGCGATAGCCAAATACAGTTAAAAGATTTAAAAAATAATAAAGTAACACCGCTTACAAAAGCGATTCAGGCAACCTTTGCTGATGATAAACACGACTACCCATCTACTCAACCTGGTTATGGTTTTGCTGGTTGGATGACCGATAGCAGCCAAGTGCTTGCTTATAGTAAATACGATATTTGGGCATTTGACGTAAAAACGCAGCAAGCTAAACGCCTAACTAATGGTAAGCAAAGCAATACGCAGTACCGTGTTATTAAGCTTGATAAAACCCAAGTGGGCTTTAAAAAAGGCGATACATTACTTGTCTCTGCTATTAACTTACAAACTAAACAAAGCGAAGTTGCAAAGCTCGACTTAACCACTAACACAATAACTAAGGTGCTTAGCGGTAATAAACGCTTTGATATGGTTAAAAAAGCCAAAAAGGCTGACAAGTACTTGTTCACCTCGCAAACTTATAGCCAATTTCCTGATTACTACCAAACTGATTTTAGCTTTAGCGCACCAAAACAAGTAACCACGCTAAACCCACAAATTAGTAATTTTGCCTGGGGCGAAAAGCCAGAACTAATAAGCTATAAAGGCTTTGACGGCGAAGATTTACAAGGCGTCCTAATAAAACCAGCGGGATATAAAAAAGGCGATAAAGTACCTGTGGTTGTGTATTTTTACCGTTACATGAGCCAGCGTATGTTTGATTTTCCAAAAATGGAATTAAACCACCGCCCTAATTTTCCTATGTTTACCTCAAACGGTTATGCGGTATTTTTACCTGATATTCGCTTTGAAATAGGTCACCCTGGTAAATCGTCAACGCAAACCATGATAAACGCTACCCAAAAATTAATAGATTTAGGCATAGCCGACCCAGATAAAATAGGCTTACAAGGTCACTCTTGGGCGGGTTATCAAAGTGCGTTTATGATAACCCAAACAGATATGTTTAAAGCGGTTGTATCTGGCGCGCCAGTATCAAACATGACCAGTGCTTACAGTGGCATACGTTTAAAATCGGGCCTTGCTCGTCAATTTCAATACGAAACAGGACAAAGCCGTATTGGCAAAAACTTATTTGAAGCACCAGAACTTTATATAGAAAACTCACCAGTATTTTTTGCAGACAAAGTTAATACGCCTATCTTAATAATGTCTGGCGACAAAGACGATGCAGTGCCTTGGCATGAGAGCGTGCAGTACTACTTAGCTCTGCGCCGTGCAGGAAAAGATGCTACATTTTTACAATACGAAGGTGAACCACACCACTTGAAAAAGTTTCCTAATCAGGTCGATTTTTCAGTACGTATGATGCAGTACTTTGATCATTACTTAAAAGGCAAACCAGCTGCAAAGTGGATGACACAAGGCGAGGCATTCGTTGAAGAGTAAATAACCCACACACAAAAGCCGATATTGCATAAAACAATATCGGCTTTTTTGTTTTTAAATTTGTATTTCTTATACCAATTCGCTTAATTAAATAAGCTATTTTGAGGCTGGAAAAACGTGTTGATAGCTAGGCAAAAAATTCGATATTTAGTTGTTCTAAATGAGAATTTTTTAACGCAGGTAGCGACACGTTTAGCCCCGCAAAATGATTAAGTATTATTGCGGATTGGTATTAAGCTACAAACACAATTCTCTAAATGGCAATGTGGCTGCGCCAATTGATACCGGAAAATTATCAATATTAGAAACCACCAGCTTTGGCATAGGGCGTTTAGCGCCACGTCTAAATTGTGCATAAACCTCAGTTCGTGCAATAACTTTTTCAGCCAACTCTTTTGGAATATGGCCACCAATAATAATCGCTTCAGCATCTAATAATGCAGAGCAACAGGTTGCCACTAAATCAAATGAGTCTTGAACTTTAAACAGCCACTCTTCAACGCCAGGCCAATCGGGGTCAAAGTTGTCATGCAGGTCGTAAATAGAAGTAACCGCTACGCCATTTTTTTTCAAAATACGTTTTAGTAATTCAAGATTAGGGTGGGCATATAATTTAGGCGGTAGCATGTCGCCAAGCTCACCTGCGTTTCCGTATGTACCGCGCAGTACGTCGCCATTATTTACAATACCACCACCAAATGCGGCCGACACAAACATATAAACAAAGTTTTTATATTCACGACCAATACCAGCAACACCTTCACCTGCGGCTGCGCCTGTAGCATCGTTAACAACCCAAGTTGGGAGCTGAAAATGCTGCGACACAATATCGATAATATCAACCTGCGACCACTCTTCTAGCATATGGTGGGTATTCATTTTCCCATCCATTGAGCTAAAAAAGCCAGAGATACCCACGCCCATTCCCAGTACTTTTTCACTTGGAATGTCACGCTCAGCGCTTATTTCTTCCACCAGCTTTTGTGCACATTTAAGCACATTATTAATGCTCATATCCGACATTAGCTGCATATGGGTGTAAACCACCTTTCCCGTAAAATCCATTACAGCAAGCGAAATAGCATCAAGTAAAATAGCTAAGCCAAAGGTAAATCCGTAATCGGGGTTAAGGGCAATGCCAAACCCCGGCTTACCTTTTTTATTAGGAATAAGCGTATCGCTTTGTACAATTACACCGTGCTGGGTTAACGACTTAAGTAAACGCGACACAGTTTGCTGTGGAATACGAGTTGCGCTCACAATATGACTTTGAGTTACGCACTTTTCCCAAAACACCACTTTTATAATATCGCGCTCAATATCTTGAAATAGCTTTTCGCCTTTTCCAAGCTCAAAACCAGAGCGTAATAAGTTACTGTTGTTTAACGAAAACATAGGTATTAACCCTAACAAAATTGGAGCACAAGATTACGTGAAACCATTATAAAGAACAAGTGGGCAAACTGCGCCTACTCAATCACTATCACTCTAAAATCGTTCACATTTGTGTTAGTTGGCCCAGTAATAATTAAATCATCAATTGCTTTAAAAAACTGATGGCTATTATGTCCTTCTAATTGCGCTTGAAGGCTCTCTCCTGCGCTTTGTGCCCGTATAACCGTTGTGCTATTTATGTAAGCACCCGCTACATCTTTACTACCATCTACACCATCTGTATCACAAGCAAGTGCGTAAATACCCGCTTCGCCATTAAGTGCCTCAGCCAACGCCATTAAGTATTCTTGATTGGGCCCGCCATCGCCATAAACATCAGCAACGGTTACTGTAAGCTCGCCACCTGAGAACAACATAACGCGCTTGCCTTGGGCTTTTTGCTCAAGAGCGATAGCCGCATGTTGCTTTGCAACTTCTTTAGCCTCGCCTTGAATATCATACCCTAGTACCTGGGTTTCCCAACCTTGATGTTGTGCAACACTTATAGCGCTATCAATAGCATGCTGTGCATTTGCAACAATAAAGTACTCACCCACGGTATCAGCAACTCGTTCTTGCTCTGGTTTTAATAAATGCGCTTCAACCTCTGCAATTACCGGCCAATTGTACTTTTGTAAAACAGCCAGTGCATCGGCTTTAGTACTGCCATCGCTAATGGTAGGGCCTGATGCTATATCACTTGGTTTGTCCCCTACTACATCTGAAATAATGAGCGTAACGTAATCCGACTTAGCGGCCTGCGCTAACTTACCGCCTTTAACAAGTGACAACTGCTTACGCACTACATTTATTTCATCAACGCTTGCACCACTTCTAAGTAAAAACTGATTAAGCTTTTGCTTTTGTGAAAAAGGCACATCATCAACTGGTAGGCACATCAACGACGAACCGCCCCCCGAAATAATAAACAAAATAGGAATATCAGCTGGATTATTTCTTACAAGCTCCAATAACTCTTTGCCAGCAGCTAAGCTGTTATCGTCTGGTGTTGGGTGGTTTGCACTAAGCACTTTAATTCGCCCAGTATCGCCGCTACTTTCGTAGCCATAACGCGTTACCACTGCGCCAAAACATTTATCACCATAAAAGCGATTAACTTCGGCGGCCATTTCAGCGGCGGCTTTACCCGCCCCCACTACACATAAACCTTTGCTTGCATCTATATTTTCTAAATACTTACTCATGCAAGCACTCGGTTTACAGGCATTTACCGCAGTGGTAAATAAATCAATTAAAAACGACTTTTTAGAATCCATTAGTCACAGCTCACGAAAAAATTGAAGGAATAGCTAAACAAATTAATATCATCACAATAAACATGCTAAGTAGCATAACGATATCTTTGCCAGTTAAAATTGAGTTTGACACTGTCTCGGCATTTTGTACTTTTGTTACTTCGTTTACCTCTCTTGGAATTAAACGACTCGTAACATAAATAATCACAGCAGCGCTTACAAAACCGATAAAATTCCACCAAAACCAGAAAATATCAGGCGTAAATACCGACACCAACAAGTTAATTAATACACCACTAATTAAGCCAATATTGGCATGCAATGCAGCACTGCGTTTACTTAGTACAGCAACTAAAAATACTGCCAGTATTGGGCCATAAAATAACGAGCCGACTTTGTTAATAGCTTCAATAATGGTCGGCGCTATGTCACCGGCAAAAAGTGATAGTACTAAGGTAATTGCGCCCCATGCTAAACCTAAGTATTTAGCTAACTTTAAGTAAGATGGTTGGTCTAGCTCTTTATTAGATATACGGCTGTAATCTTCAATACTTACCGCCGAAAGTGAATTAATTGCAGAGCTAAGTGACGACATCGCTGCCGACAAAATAGCGACAACCAATAAACCAATTAAGCCATGCGGTAGGTAATCTAAAATAAATATAGGCATCATCCAATCAGGGTTATCTGCTGGAATTTTTGCTAAAAATTCAGGGTTACTCATTGCCAGAGTGCCAACAATTAAACCCGACACGCAATATAAAATAGTAATTGGAAAGCGCACTACACCATTTGCTAAAATCATGTAGCGTAGGTTTTTAGGATCTTTTGCACTGAGCGCACGTTGCGCTTGCGTTTGGTCACACCCATAGTAAGAAGCGTAAAGTACCACACCACCAAAAATCATCGGTAAAAAGCCAAAGCCATCTCCACTAAAACCAAATGAATCAAACTTAATCGCTTCTAATCGGCTCGAATCAACATTGGCAATAAAGGTATCAACCCCACCCAAGTGATATAGTCCAAACCCAATACAAGCAATAGTACCCAATACAATGATGATCATTTGAATCGCATCACCGTACACTACGGCTTTCATCCCGCCTTGCAGTGAATATAAAACGGTTATAACGCCCGTTAGTACAATAGCTTGCCATGCTTCTATTCCCATGGTGCCTTGTAAAATAAGCGATACCGCGTAAATCATAATGCCGGTCGCAAACGCACGGCTAAATTGAAAAACCACACTAATAAGTACACGGGTTGAGCGCCCAAAGCGCATTTCTAGATAGTCGTAAATACTGACAATGCCGCTTTTATAAAGCTTGGGCAAAATAGTCGCTAAAATTAAAATCATCGCCAGCGGAACACCCAGCTCATACGAGAGCCATTGCATACCTCCACCTTCACGCAAACCAACAAATGCAGGAGCTGAAATAAAGCTAATAGCCGAAAGCTGAGTGGCCATTACCGACAAAGCCAAAGGTTTCCAACCTAAGCTTTTACCCCCTAAAAAGTAATCATTTTTATTGGTTTGTTCGCGTAGCATAAATCCCATTACCAATAAGGCACCAAGATAAAGAGCAACTATTGAAAAATCTAATATATTCATAATTAATTCGCGTATTCACAATATGAAAACACTGCGCCTTTTCAAAAATAAAATACCAAATGGCTACCTGCCCTTATCTTTTTAATAAACGAGCCTAGTCAAAAAGATAAACCTGTAGCTAACTTAGCTGAAAAATGCATCACAATGCAAAAAACCTATTAACCCCAAAGTGAGTTAATAGGCATAAAGCATTTATTTAAAAGTCGTATTTAACTCTTAAAGTAACGCGTCGTGGGAGAATTGGGCGACCGACAAAGTATGGGTTATCTGCCGTTTGGCTATTACCTAGACGAGGTGAACCTTCAGTAACACCGTCAGAATCAAACAGGTTAAATACCCCAACGCTTAAGCGTACTGTTTGCTCTGGTGCAACTTGCCAGTTATAGCCTGCATCAAATCTAAATAAGTGGAATGAATCAAGTTCTACCGAGTTTGAGTCGTTAGCATAGTTTTTACCGGTAAAGTTATGGTAAATCGATGCATCCCAGTTATCTGCGGTGTAGCTAATAGATGAGTTAAATAATATTTTTGGTTTACGACGTAATTCGTTACCAATAATAGAAGGGTCTGAGTCAAATTCAGTAAATTCGTGATCGGTATAGGTCATATTGGCATCAACAGCCCACTCATCGGTAATATCGTAACGACCGGTAAGCTCAACACCCGTTGCTTTAGTTGATTGCATAACTGGCAGCTCTAATACGCCCCCATTACCATCATTTACAAAGTCTACGCTGCGTCTGTCTTTTAAGTCAGTTCTAAATAACGCAATGCTGCCGCTAAAGTCGTTATCAAAAAACTTAACACCTAGCTCGCCTTGCTCAACAATTTCGGCTTCATAGCTGGCAGGCTCGCCTAAATCATTAAACTGAATACCTCTAATTTCTGGGAAGAAAAACCCGCGAGATGCATTGGCATATACATTTAAATTATCAGTTAAGCGATATAACGCCGCCCCTGATACAGCAAATTCAGACGTGTCGACTTCGCCGTAAGTCATTACACCACTGCCCGTAGTGTTAACTTGTAAGTTAGGTGCAAGCGTTGGATCATCAGAAATCTGAACTACTTGGCTGCCTTCGCGACTAATTTTTCCTTCAATTTCTTCGTAGCGAACACCAAAGTCAAAAATCCAATCGTCACTTTCCATTTGATCCGCTACGTACAATGCTCTGCGGGTAGCGCTAATGGTTTGGTTAGTATAAGAAATGCCTGGGCCACTAATACCATTTTGAGTGTACTGAACCTCATCGCCATTAACATCGGTATACGTTAAGTCGATTAAGCGAGGGTTGTTATTAAACTCACCTAAGTAAGTTGTAATAACGTTATCGTCGTCGGCTTCACTGTGCGAGAAAAATGTACCGACTGTAATATCATGGCTAAAATCACCTACAAAAATACTTTTGATGATATTAAATTCTGCAGAAAAATCTTCAGCTGGGCGGTCGCGGTCTAAAATACGGTTAGCAAATAGTAAGTCATCACTTGCAAGTGCGACACCTGAATTAACATAAGAAAACTCAGCACCGCTTGCATCACCTAGCCCTCTGTTAGCTAAAAAGTCGTCTTGGCTTTCAGGTACATTAATAATACCGTCGCCGTCTAAAAATAAATTAAATTCGTGTTGGTATTTAGCGTATTTACTGCGCATATTAATGGCAAAATCGTTAGCGAGTTCTTTTTCAAACACCACTGAAATAGAACCACCTTTAGTAACTACACCATCGCTGATTGGCGATTCATAACGACCATTTGCTGTATCGTACGTTAAGTTAGATACTTGCGCCGTTTGCAGTGATTCGACTTCACGACCATCATTACCAATTAAGCGCTCGCGGCTGTCGCCATCAAGTGGAATAGGTAAGTAAAACTGAGCTTGGTCGTCAATGTACTGTCCGTAAACAGTAAACGAGCCAGAGCCATCATCAAATTCTTTACGAATATTACCACGCAACTGTGTACCTTTAGTCTCAAGGCCTGTATCTAAAGGGCCCTCGTCGTAACGGTAAAAGCCAGAAAGCGCATAATATAAGCCATCTTCGTTAAGCGGACCGCTCGTTGCAAAATCTAAGCGAGTACGCCCTTGGTCAGAAAGCTCCATTTGTACGGTACTTTGCGGATCATCACTGCCCGTTTTAGAAATATAGTTAATAATGCCGGCCACAGAACCTTGGCCAAATAAATTAGATACACCACCACGCACAAACTCTACGCGCTCAATACCCAAATCATTACGGTAATACACATCAAACGCCGATGAGTTTAAACCAAAAACACTCAGTGTAGGTGAACCATCATAAGACAGCGGCGTAAATTGAAACTGACCCGATGAAGGTAATCCTCTTACTTGTAGGTTAGTAGCGACTTCACCGCCACCGCCTTCTACTTTAATACCCGGAATATAGCGAAGCACATCCGCTTGGCTACTTGAAGACAGCTTTACCAGCTCGTCTTCACTAATAGATGTTACTGATTGTGGAGTGTCTGAAATAACACGCCCTTTACTGGTACCAGAGACGATAATACGCTCAACGTTGTTAGCTTTTTTTGCTGTATCTGGTGCAGCTTCTTCTGCTGCATAAGCGCCCTGTGCGAGGCATAAAGATACAATAGAGGCGATCGTTGTTTTATTCACGGGTATTCTCCAATTGTGCTAGTTGTTTGTGTGTATTTACTTAGAGTGTGGCTAAGCAAAGCCGAAATAATCAAGTAAACATGTTAGTTTTTTGTTACTTCGAACAGGATTTAAGCACAGAAAAAAAACATTTACAACCCATAATGAGTGCTTTAATATTATCCAAATCGGAAATAACACACAAAGAGCACCCAATATGACTACTATAAACAGCGGTAAAATTGACTCAGCAACGGCTTCATCGCTTGCAGACCTTGCTACTAAAACACTTATAGCAAATGACTTAGGTGGCTATACAGTACCAACACATGGCTTATACCCGTTTCAGTGGAACTGGGATTCAGCCATTACAGCACTAGGCTGGATGAAATCAGACGAAAGCCGCGCATGGCAAGAAATTGATGTGTTATTTTCAGGCCAATGGGATGATGGCATGGTGCCGCACATCTTGTTTCATAAAGATTCTGATACTTATTTTCCTGGTCCTGACGTATGGGGTTCGGATAAAAAAATTAAAAGTACGTCTATTTCACAGCCGCCAGTAGTCGCCACCGTAATGAAAGAAATGCTTGCCAGCGCTAAAGATAAAGCACTTGCAGAACAAAAAGTTAAAGCGTTATTTTCACAAGTAGTTGATTATCATTTATGGTGGTACAACGACCGAGATCCTGAAAAAACAGGCTTAGTAGTAACCTACCACCCGTGGGAATCGGGCATGGATAACAGCCCATCGTGGGATGACGCTCTTCATGCTGTGCCATGTGTAGATTGGGAATATACGCGCCGTGATACAAGTCATGTAGATTCTTCTCAGCGTCCACATAAAAGTGAGTACGACCGCTTTTTATACCTTGTAGACTTTTTCAAACGTAACAACTTTGACAGCAAAGTAATTTACGAAACCTGTCCGTACAAAATGAATGACCTAGGTATTATTGCTATTTTGCATCGTGCAACCAAAGATTTACTCAAAATGGGTGAACAACTTGGCTTAATCGATGCTCGCACTGATTACTTAGCACAGCGTTTACAAATAACAGAGCAAGCCATAAATACTTTATGGTGTGAACAAAGCCAGTACTTTTATTGCAGAGATGTTTTAACTAACAGCTTGGCTAAAGTTAAAACATCAGCCGCGCTATTAACTGTATATGCAGGTTTAACAAGCGATGAGCAAACTAAAATAATTAATACAGCCACCGAAGATTTTATTGAATCGAGCCAATTTAGTGTGGCATCTACTCACCCTAAAGAAGAAAAATACGAGCCACAACGCTACTGGCGCGGCCCTATTTGGCTACACATCAACTGGATGATAGCCATAGGCCTTAAAGAAGCCGGCTTTGTAACAACCGCCGAAAAAATTCAAGATGATACGCGCAACCTAGTTGTTAAGTCAGGCTACTACGAATATTTTAACCCAGAAACAGGTGCAGGCTGTGGTGGTAAAGATTTCTCGTGGACAGCTGCAATAGCATTACATTGGCTACTTGACTAACAACTAAGGCAAGATCATGAAACACACAATATGCTTTGGTGAAGTACTGGTTGATTTACTTTCAAATAAATTAAGCCAAAACAGCAACGAACACGAAGCGTTTACCAAGTTTGCAGGCGGTGCGCCTGCAAACGTAAGCGTTGCCATTGCAAAGCTAGGCGGTAATGCCTACTTTGCAGGAATGCTAAGCACTGATAGCTTTGGCGACTTTTTACATAATGCATTAAAAGAGCAAGGTGTAAAAACCGACTTTATGCGTTTTACCAACCAAGCAAAAACAGCTCTCGCGTTTGTATCACTCGATAACGATGGCGATCGCACGTTTGAGTTTTACCGTGATAACACCGCCGATTTGCACTTTAGTAACGATGACTTTAGTCGCGAATGGTTTGAGCAATGCGATATTTTTCATATTTGCTCAAACACATTAACCGACAAAAACATCAGAAACACCACCGCTTACGGTGTTAAATTTGCAAAAAAAAATAACTCAATTGTGAGCTTTGATATTAACTTGCGCCTCAATTTATGGCCAAGCGATGCCAACCCTCGCGAGTATATTTTACCGTTATTAAAAGACTGCTCAATTATTAAAGCCTCAAAAGAAGAGCTTGAATACTTAGCGGGTGAGCAATCGAGCGATGAGTTTATTGCACAAACACTTAATAACGGTTGCGAGCTATTTGTAGTTACCGATGCATGCAACCCTATGCATTGGTATACAAAAAATGCCAAGCAAACGCTTCACCCTAAAAAGGTTACTATGGTTGATGCCACTGCTGCAGGAGATGCGTTTGTTGGTGGTTTACTATACCAGCTTGGTTTACACGCATTAACACCAGCGAGCTTTAGTACCCTTTGTGAAAATAATGCAAAGCTAAATACTATTTTTGAATTTGCTTCGCTATGTGGTGCCCATGCCGCATCTTACAAAGGGGCATTTAACTCCCTACCTAACCAAAAGTCTCTATACGATTTTAGGAGCGAACGATGAAAAGCACACCTGATAACTTTAAAAGCCGTGAATTTTTAACGCAGCACATTAGCGACACACTAGCATTTTATGAGCCAAATATTGACGACGAACACGGTGGTTTTTACCAAAACTTTTCTGATAACGGTGAGGTATTTGATAAACACACTCGCCACTTAGTAAGCTCTACTCGTTTTGTATTTAACTATGCACGCGCGTATCAAACCTTTAATGACGAAAAGTATCTTAATCGTGTTAAGTCGGGGATTGAGTTTATTCGTAAGCATCACCTTATAGAGCAAACAGGCGGCTACAACTGGTTATTAAAAGTTGAAAACGGTCAAGCCACCGTGCTTGATAACACCAATCATTGCTATGGCTTTGCATTTGTTATTTTAGCGTACAGCTGGGCATATCGCGCAGGTGTTACTGAGGCGCGCGAATACCTAAACGATACATTTCAAACAATGGAAACACATTTTTGGGATGCAAAAGCAGGGTTATATAAAGATCAGCATAACAGTGACTTCACAACATGTGATTCATACCGCGGCCAAAACGCCAACATGCACACCTGCGAAGCACTTATTGCCGCCTATGAAGCCACAAAAGACGAAATATTTTTAAACCGTGCGCTCACACTTGCCGACAACATGGTTAATCGCCAAGCTAATTTAATGGGTGGGCTAATTTGGGAGCATTACGATATAAATTGGCAGGTCGATTTAGAGTACAACAAAGACGATCCTAAAAATTTATTTCGTCCGTGGGGCTTTCAACCTGGACATCAAACAGAGTGGTCAAAACTGCTTATGTTTTTAAATAAGCATAAGCCACAAAAATGGCTTATTGAACGCGCTCAAGCCTTATTTGATAACTCAATAAATGTAGCGTGGGATAAAAAACACGGCGGTATTTGCTACGGCTTTGCCCCTGATAAAACTATTTGCGATGACGATAAATACTTTTGGGTGCAAGCCGAAACTCTGTGTTGTGCCGCGTATCTTTATCAAGCAACAGGGGATGAAAAATATCAGCAATGGTATGACAAAATTTGGCAGTATTCGTGGCAGCATTTAGTTGATCATAAATACGGAGCCTGGTTTAGAATTTTAACCGCTGACAATAAAAAAATAGACACGATGAAAAGCCCAATAGGTAAAACTGATTACCATACAATGGGTGCCTGTTTTGATGTGCTCGAACTATTAAAGTAACTATGTAGTTATAACTTTTACAGTATTGTGTAGACCTTTTAACCGCCAGTTTGGCGGTTTTTTTCTTAAGTGTTAGCCTATTTTTAAAAATACAATTCCAAAAATCTCTAACTACTTACTTATTTACGATATAGATAACTTTAAAAATATTAACGATATCTATGGTCGTTTAGTAGGTAATAGCGTTTTAAGTGAATTTACCAATATACTAAAAAATTAAATGCCAAATAGCTCTCTAATTGCACGATGGGGAGGTGTAGAGTTTACTGTTATTTTATCAGGCACCTCCATAACCGATGCGATGGCACAAGCCAATGAGCTAAAAGAGTATGTGGGCACTCATCCAATTGCAAATATATCTCTTACTATCAGTATAGGTTTAGCCCCTATTCAAACGGGTGATACTGTACTAAATATATTGGAACGGGCTGATAAAGCACTATACGAAGCTAAAAATAATGGCCGTAATTTAGTCTGTTGTAGCGATAATAAAGTTTGTAACCTTGGGGTGAACGCTTCACCCCTTAACTTTATTGTCTCTACACAGCCTATGCATACTGCCCACAAGCAAATCCACAGCTCCAAGCATACTGAAAATTGTAGCCCCCTAACCAACCCGTTACGTCAGTTACTTCGCCTATAAAGTATAGGCCTTTAGCTTTTTTAGCTTCAAAGGTTTTTGAGCTCAACTCGTCGGTATCTACACCGCCCAATGTTACTTCTGCTGTTCTATAACCTTCTGTGCCATTGGGTTTAATTTGCCACGCATGAATGTAATTTACTAACTCATCTATTTGGGCATGTGTAAGCTGATTAATATTACAATCTGGTATCGCTTTGCTTTCGTGCAGTATTTCTATAAAGCGTTTAGGTAAAATAGTCGAAAGGCTGTTTTTTAACGACTTTTGGGCTTGTGTTTCACGCCAATCAGCAAGTTGTTGCCTTAAATCAATTTCAGGTAGCAGGTTTATAGTGACAACCTGCCCTGCTCGCCAAAATGAGCTTATTTGCAATATTGCAGGGCCCGATAACCCTCGGTGAGTAAAGAGGATATTTTCTTTAAATACGGTGCCGTCTTCGCTTGAAACTTCACATGGAATACTAATTCCCGAAAGCCCTTCAAAACGCTCTTTATCATGCTGATGCAGAGTAAACGGCACAAGTGCAGCCATAGTTGGTAACACGCTTAAGCCAAACTGCTCTGCAATTTTATAACCTATTGGTGTAGCCCCTAGTTTTGGCATGGTTAAGCCACCTGATGCTATAACTAACGACTCACAGCTTAAGGTTTCTTGCTCTGTGGTAACGCTATAGCCGGTTTCGGTTTTTGATACACTGATCACTTCACTGCGTAGCTTTATATTTACTCCGGCCCACTCACATTCTGTTAGTAAAATATCAACAATGTCTTGTGCATTGTTATCGCAAAAAAGCTGGCCTAGTGTTTTATGGTGATACGCCAAGCCATGTCTGTCCACCAGCTCAATAAAGTCATGCTGTGTATAACGACTTAAGCATGATTTAACAAAATGAGAGTTTGTGCATAAGTAGTTATCCGGGGTTGCATTTTCATTTGTAAAATTGCAACGCCCACCACCACTTATTAAAATTTTACGACCTGGTTTTTTCCCCATATCAAGTACTGTAACGCTTCGGCCACGGTATCCAGCTTGCGCTGCACACATTAATCCTGCTGCTCCCGCACCTATTACAATTACATCTACTTGGGTCATTTATTTATCTCATTAAAAAATTTGCTCGATTATAGCAAAGTTTAATAGCTAACAACGCAGCATTTGAATTATTAGTAATAACACAACAAAAACGCATCAGTAATAAGTAGGGAATAATTACCCTCACAATAAAACAACCCTTTATGCTTATTTTTAATTTATATTACAAATACTAAACAACGAGTAAACCGCTAAAAACCTGGGTTATAACTAAATGAAAGAGGTACATAATAAATTGATATTTTAACATAGTTAACAGATGGTTTACTTTTGTTCCCGCATCGTGATCTTATATCACGAAATAATAAATAAAAATCTAGGGATAATTATGACAACTAGTAAAACTTTTAAAAGATGCGCAATTGCAATTACAGTTAGTACGCTTTTTGCAGCAACATCTGGCATGGCTCAATCAGTTTCAAGTTCAATGGCTGAAACATCGGCTAAACTACAAAGCCAAGGCAGTTTCGAAACTCAGTTCATTATTAAATATAAAAATAATAACGAAATGGCGAGCTTTTCAACTGCTGACGCAAGCCCGTCTAGCATGAAAAAGCGCGCACAAAGCTTTGTTAAAAACTTCGCTTCTAAAAAAGGCAAAGTAAAAGCAAAATATATTCGTGCAATGGCACTTAATAACCACCACGTAATGCGTGCTGATAAAAAATTAAGTACAGCAGAAGCCCAAGAGTTTATGCAAGAAATGGTTGATTCTGGCAATGTTGAATACATTGAAGTGGATCAAATGTTAAAGCCGTTTTCAACTCCTAACGATCCACGCTTTGATGACCAATGGCACTACTACGAGCAAGCCGGTGGTTTAAACTTACCTACTGCATGGGATACCGCAACGGGTAGCGGTGTAGTTGTAGCTGTACTAGATACGGGTTACCGCCCACATGCCGATTTAAATGCTAACATTTTACCGGGTTACGATATGATCTCTAACCTATCGGTAGCTAACGATGGCGGTGGTCGCGATAGCGATGCACGTGATCCTGGTGATGCAGTTGCTGCGAATGAATGTGGCACTAACGGTGCACAAAACTCTAGCTGGCACGGCACGCACGTAGCCGGCACAGTTGCTGCGGTAACCAATAACGGCGAAGGTGTTGCAGGCGTAGCTTATAACGCAAAAGTAGTGCCTGTTCGTGTACTTGGTAAGTGTGGTGGTTTAACCTCTGATATTGCAGATGGTATTATTTGGGCATCTGGCGGAAGTGTTTCAGGCATTCCTGCTAACTCAAACCCTGCAGATGTAATAAATATGAGTTTAGGTGGCAGCGGTTCATGTAGCTCGACAACTCAAAATGCAATTAACACCGCGCGTAGTAACGGCACTGTGGTAGTTATTGCTGCAGGTAACGATAACGATAACTCAGCAAACTACAACCCAGGTAACTGTAATGGTGTAGTAAACGTAGCATCAGTAGGTCGTAATGGCGGTCGAGCTTATTACTCAAACTACGGTAGCAATATTGATGTTGCAGCACCGGGTGGCGCGCAAAGTTTTGCAAACGACTCTGAAGGTGTTCTATCAACTTACAATTCAGGTTCGTCTACACCTTCAAGCGACAGTTACGGTTATTCGCAAGGTACATCAATGGCTGCGCCTCACGTAGCAGGTGTTGCGGCACTTATTAAGCAAGCAAAACCAGATGCAACGCCTGACGAAATAGAAAGTATTTTAAAATCAACAACCCGTTCATTCCCTGCTACATGTACTAGCTGTGGTACGGGTATTGTTGATGCAGCCGCAGCTGTTGCAGCAGCAAGTGGCGGCACTACTCCGCCTACAGGCGGTGATAGCGAGCTTATTAATGGTGAAGCTAAAACAGGTTTAAGTGGGGCTGCAAATGCACAAGCGTTTTACACTATGACCGTACCAAGCGGTGCAACTAACGTAACATTCACTATGAGTGGTGGTACTGGTGATGCTGATTTATACGTACGTGCGGGCAGTAAACCTACAACTACTACCTATGACTGTCGCCCTTATAAAGGCGGTAATAGCGAAGAGTGTTCTATTGATAACCCTACAGCAGGCACTTACCACGTAATGCTTAACGGCTACTCTGCGTATTCAGCTGTGAGCTTGGTAGGTAATATTACTGGTGGTTCATCGTCTGGTGGCGGTACAGGCACTCCACAAGCTGGCGGCGGCACTATAAGCGATGTGACAGCCAATACCGGTCAGTGGAAACATTACACGTTAGATGTACCTGCAGGAATGAGTACGTTTGCAGTAACAACGTCGGGTGGAAGTGGCGATGCAGACTTATTTGTAAAATATGGCAGCCAACCAACAACCACTACGTACGATTGTCGCCCTTATAAAAATGGCAACGCAGAAACATGTACATTTACCAATCCACAAGCAGGTACTTGGCACTTGAGCGTTAACGCTTATAGCACTTTCTCTGGTTTAACACTTAGCGGACAATACCAACCGTAATTTAAAATTTGAGCCGTAAATAAAAAACCGATGTTGTTTCCAACATCGGTTTTTAAATAGTAAGTAGCTGATTAATTAAAGCTAAAACCTGCACTTTATTACTGTTATAGCTTCTCTAGTACTGATTCTGCGCGGCTTACAACAAACTCTTTGTCTTGCTCTACAAATAAACCAGTTACTACTGCATTTTCAACAATCATAGCGTAACGCGTTGAACGTAAACCACCAAAACTAGCGGTATCTTTATCAAGCCCTAACGATTTAGTGAAACTTCCATCGCCATCGGCAAGCATGGTAATTTCTTGCGCGTTTTGCGAGTCGCCCCATGCTTTCATAACAAATGCATCATTAACAGATACACAGTAAATAGCATCAACACCTTTTGCTTTAATTTTATCAGCAAGAGTAATAAATTCAGGTAGATGTGCATTTGAACACGTTGGTGTAAATGCACCTGGCACTGCAAATAACACGACTTTTTTACCTTCAAACAACTCTTTATTTGTAAGAGATTGCATACCGTCGTCAGTTAATTGCGTTAACGTAACCGATGGTAATTCTTGGCCTTGCTCAATCATGGTGGTTCCTTTAAAAGATCAATACAGAATAAGTAACAATCATACTACGTAACCTATTACAGTGTAGGTAAAGTGTAACTAACTTAGTAACCCAGAGTAGTCTAGCAAAGGTTTATAGACCGAGTTCACTACATTTTATGATAACTATTTTAGCTTCTATAGTTTTCATAAAATTTATTGCTCTGTAGTTAAGGTAAATTCAAATCATTTATAAAGCGAGAAAAGTCATTACCTAACTTTTTATCCCGCATGCTGTACTCTACAATTGCTTTTAAATAGCCTAACTTATCTCCGCAATCGTGAGAGCGACCACTCATATGGAATGCTTCAACGGTTTCTTGTGCCATTAATGCGTCAATAGAATCTGTAAGTTGTATTTCACCGCCAGCACCTACAGACGTTTTTGCAAGTAGAGGCCAAATATTCTTACTCAGTACATATCGCCCTACAACAGCAAGATTTGAAGGTGCTAAATCAGCATCAGGTTTTTCAACCATTGCTTTAATTGCAGCACTTTTACCTGGCATTAACTCAACACCGTTTATATCAGCAATACCATATTTACTAACGTCTTCTTTAGCTACCGGCTCAAGCATTATTTGGCTTGCTTGAGTTTCTTTAAAGCGTTTAATCATGGCCGCTAAGTTTTCAGTTTTTTGGTCCGCTGTATAAGCATCAAGTATCACATCTGGCAGGAGCACTACAAAGTTATCGTCACCAACTATTGGCTTAGCACACAAAATAGCATGCCCTAGCCCTTTAGCTTCACCTTGGCGTACACTCATAATGGTGACATCAGGCGGACAAATAGAGCGAATCTCATCTAATAAAGCACGTTTAACACGTTTTTCAAGAGTAGCTTCTAGCTCGTAACTTGTATCAAAATGGTTTTCGATTGCATTTTTAGAGCTGTGTGTAACTAATACAATATCTTTAATACCGGCAGATACACATTCGCTGACAATATATTGAATTAGAGGTTTATCAACTATAGGGAGCATTTCTTTTGGAATAGCTTTTGTCATAGGGAGCATTCTCGTCCCTAAGCCTGCTACTGGAATTACAGCTTTCATATCTATCCTTAGTGATTAAGTTTGTAAATAAACTAGCAGATACAAAATAGATACCAGCTGAATAAAGTTACCTCTTTTGAAGAAGTAAATTTGAAGCTGCTTTTAAAGTGAAGACTCTACACTTTGGGAATATAAAATAGATAGGTAAATAGTGAACTTATTAATGATTTTGTTGGGGGGTGAGATTACATTAGCTAAATAAAAAAGCCTGAGATTGTTATTAATAACAACTTCAGACTAATCAATATTTAACAATACCTTACTGAAGGTAGAGTTATAAAACCTTTTTATAATTAAAGACCAGCGCGATCTTTAATCACTGCAATAAGTGGTGAGCTAGCAAAGTTGCCTTCAGCCCAAGCAATATCAGCACCATCTGTTAACGCACTTTTTGATAAGTTTTTAACTATATACTCACCAGTATCCACTGCATTACTAGCAACAGCATGGCGTAATAAGTTATTACCATTACATTGTACTGCATCATAAATATTACGAATTTTTACACGAGAGCTTTTAAGCTTGCTGCGTAATCGGTTTTTATCGTCTGCCGCAATATATTCACAAATAGATACTGCTAATTGATCTTCAGCATTTGCAGGTGCTGTATACGAAAAAGAACTTACAGCGACAACAGCAGTAAGTGCAACTAGCTTTGGTAATTTAAACATGACAAACCCTTTATAATACTTTGTTCTTATATAGACTATCAAATATTATATCAATCTATCAAAAATTACGCAATAATGTTAATGTTCTTTATACAAAGTTACGAATTTATAACTAGATTTGTTTTTTTCATCAGGAAGGTTTTCTTGCTCTTCTTTCACGTCCCAATTAGCAACTTTATTGTAATCAGGAAACTGTGTATCGCCTTTAATATCTAAATCAATAAAGGTTAAATACAAGCGTTCTGCTTTTGGTAAAAATTGCTCATAAATATTACCGCCACCAATAATCATTACTTCTTCAACAGCACAAACCAGTTCTAGTGCGGCCTCTGGTGTGGTTACCACTTCAATACCCTGTGCTGTATATTCGCTGTTTCGAGTAATAATAATATTACGACGCCCAGGTAAAGGACGGCCTATTGACTCAAAAGTTTTACGACCCATGATCACAGGTTTACCCGTAGTTATTTTTTTAAAATGCTGAAGATCCGCAGGTAAATGCCATGGCATTTTATTATCTAGGCCAATTACACGGTTATTTGCCATTGCTGCAATCATTGAAATTATCATAATAAACACCTAGTACTTTATTCTTAAACAAAGAAAAAGGAGCATAAGCTCCTTTTTAATAAATTCTATTTAATTAACGCTCGTAGACAACTTCTACGTCGTAATCGTCTTCATCCCAGTCGTCCCAATCATCATCATTGCCTTTACCTTTAGTGGCTTTTTCATGATAGGTATCCCACTTGAATTCAACTTCTTCATCTTCAACTTGTACAAACTTCTCTTTAGGCATGCTATCAAGTAGTGTCATTATGTTGTGGATTAAAGGTTGAGTATTAAGTTTATTAATTGCTGAAATGTGATAAATATTTTCAGTTTCGCCCAGCTCTTCTGCAATCGCTTCGCATAGCGCTTTTGCTTCATCTGCTGGTAATAAATCTATTTTATTAAACACTAACCAGCGTGGTTTTTCAGCTAATTTAGGACTGTATTGGTGTAGCTCGTTAATAATCGAGAATGCATTATCAACAGGGTTTGAACCATCTACCGGCATTACATCAATAATGTGCAATAACACACGACAACGCTCTAAATGCTTCAAGAAGCGAATACCTAGGCCTGCACCATCAGATGCACCTTCAATTAGACCCGGAATATCGGCTATAACAAATGATTTATTTGCTTCAGGACGTACCACACCTAAATTAGGAATAAGCGTCGTGAATGGGTAATCAGCTACTTTTGGTCTTGCTGCAGATACACTGCGGATAAACGTAGATTTACCTGCATTTGGTAATCCTAGTAAGCCTACATCAGCCAATAATAGTAACTCTAACTTTAAGTTACGTACTTCACCGGGTGTGCCCAATGTTTTTTGACGAGGTGCTCGGTTAGTACTTGATTTAAAACGTGCATTCCCCAAGCCGTGGAAACCACCTTTTGCAACCAAAATTCGTTGACCATCTTGAGTTAAGTCGCCAAGTCCCTCTTGGGTATCAACATCCATGATGCGCGTGCCTACAGGCACCATAACAAATAAGTCATCGGCTTTTCGGCCTGTACAGTTACGGCTACGACCGTTAGTACCACGTTCAGCTCTATGAAAGCGCTCAAACTGATAATCAATTAGGGTATTTAAGTTTTCATCAGCTTGTAGATAAACACTACCACCGTCTCCACCGTCACCGCCGTCTGGTCCACCATCTGGAACATATTTTTCACGACGGAAAGACACGATGCCGCTGCCACCGTCTCCAGCTTCTGCGCGAATTTCTACTTCATCTACAAACTTCATGATTACTCACTTTAGGGATTGGCTTGTTTAATAACTCTATTATATACCCAAGCCAACACAAATGCAGGCTTGGGTATATATTTTGACTGACTACAAAACAAAAAACCCCGCAAAGGCGGGGTTTTTAACTACCTTACTGATTACTCAGTTACGATAGTTACGTATTTACGGTTTAAAGGACCTTTTTGTTCAAACTGAACTTTACCATCTGCTTTTGCGAAGATAGTGTGGTCTTTACCGATACCTACGTTAGTACCAGGGTGGAAACGAGTTCCACGCTGACGAACAATGATGCTACCCGCTAGAACTGATTCGCCACCAAAACGCTTAACACCTAGGCGTTTGCTTTCTGAATCGCGACCGTTACGAGTACTACCAGCTGCTTTTTTATGTGCCATTTCTAAGTACCTCTAATTAAGCGCTAATGCTAGTGATTTTAACTTCAGTGAACCATTGACGATGGCCCATTTGCTTACGAGAATGCTTACGGCGTCTAAATTTAACAACCTTAATCTTCTCACCGCGACCATGTGAAACAACCTCAGCTGTTATCTTGCCACCGTTTACGAACGGTACACCGATCTCGATTTTCTCACCATCAGCAACTAAAAGTACTGAATCAAATTCTACTGCCGCACCAGTTTCAACGTCTAATTTTTCAAGACGAATCGTTTGACCTTCAGTCACACGATGCTGTTTACCACCACTTTGGAAAACCGCGTACATAATTAACTCCGTCTGTGCACCCTCAAATCGGCGCAACTAAAATATTCTTCGATAGGGCGCGAAGTTTACGCTAACGCGAAATAACTAGCAAGCCTATTTTGTAATTAAAATGAATAAAAAGTAGCTGCTTTGAGAGCAATTCAATATTTACCCCATTTTATATTAATTAGCCCTTTTGCCAAGCGCTTTTTAACTCTTAGTCGAAATAAATTAATGTACTCAAATATGACCCTCACAGCTTAATATCTAAGCACACCATAAACTGTATATTGATTATCAATTAATCAGTTATCTTGGCTAATTCAGTCTAAATTAAGTACTTTAATAGTGTTTTTTCAATCAATCGTCACAAAATATCGAGCTAGTGCATTTTTTGTTGTACAATCTGCGCCGTTCACACATAAAAATTGGCTCGGAGATCAATGGATATAAAAGCTATCCAGGCGTTAATCGAAAGCGATATGAATGACGTCAATCAACTTATACATGCGCAAATGCGCTCAGATGTGGCGTTAGTTAATCAGCTTGGTTTATATATAGTTAGCAGTGGCGGCAAACGCGTTCGTCCAATGCTCGCGATTTTAGCAGCCAAAGCGCTCGGTTATCAGGGTAAAGATCACATAACACTTGCAACAATTGTTGAGTTTATTCATACAGCAACGCTATTGCATGATGATGTTGTAGATGAATCAAACTTACGACGTGGCACGCCTACAGCAAATGCTGAATTTGGTAATGCTGCTAGCGTATTGGTTGGTGACTTTATTTACACTCGTTCATTTCAGCTTATGGTTGGTCTTGGAAAAATGCAGATTATGCAAGTACTTGCCGATGCAACAAACATTATTGCTGAAGGTGAAGTATTGCAGTTAATGAACTGCAACGACCCAGATACGACCGAAGCCAGTTATATGCAGGTTATTTACTCTAAAACAGCTAAGTTGTTTGAAGCAGCGACAGGCCTTGCTGCCATTATTACTGAGCAAGACCAAACTACTCTCGATGCACTAAACCTATATGGTATGCATTTAGGTACTGCGTTTCAGCTAGTAGACGATGTACTCGATTACAATGCAGATGCTGAGCAGTTGGGTAAAAACATTGGTGATGATTTAGCTGAAGGCAAACCAACGCTTCCACTTATTTATGCTATGCAACATGGTAGCGAGCAGCAAACGCAGCTTATTCGTGATGCAATAGAGCACAGTAATGGTATGGAGCATTTAGAAGAAATTTTATCGGCACTAAAGCAAACTAATGCGCTTGAATTTACAATGCAAAAAGCAGAGCTTGAAGCTGACAAAGCTATTGCGTGTTTAGACTTTTTAGCTGAGTCTGACTATAAGCAAGCACTCATAAGCCTTGCTCGTATTGCGGTTGACCGCGACCACTAGTTTTAACTAGTTACACAGTGTGAAATTAATTCTGAGCAATAAAAAAGCCTGCAAATACAGGCTTTTTTGTTATTCTACTTTGGCTATTACGCCATGAAATCAACACCTTCTTTGATGTCTTTTTTCAGTGTTTCAAGCATGTCATTTTTTGCTTTTGTTTCAAATGCGCTTAGTTCGCCGTAAGAAAGAATTTCTTCTACGCCGTTTTTACCTAAACGTACTGGATGTGCAAAGTACTCTGCATCGCCATTTTCAACAGCAACGTAAGCGTAATCTACAACTTCCTCACCTTGTAGGCCTTTAACTAAAGACATACAAAAACGAGCTGCAGCAGCACCCATAGATAGCGTAGCTGAACCACCGCCTGCTTTAGCATTTACAACTTCAGTACCCGCATTTTGGATACGTGGAGTAAGTGCAGCAACTTCTTCATCTGTGAAAGAAACACCTTCAACTTGAGAAAGTAGAGGAAGAATAGTTGTGCCTGAGTGACCACCAATTACTGGTACTTTAACAGTTGCTACGTCTACGCCTTTAAGTTCAGCAACAAATGCTTCTGAACGAATAACGTCAAGCGTAGTAATACCGAATACGCGTTTAGCGTCGTAAGTACCTGCTTTTTTGAATACTTCAGCAACGATTGGAACTGTGCCATTTACTGGGTTAGTAATAATACCTACTAACGCTTTAGGACAGCTAGCAACAATGCCTTCTGCTAAAGTTTTGATGATACCAGCATTTACATTAAATAAATCAGCACGATCCATACCTGGTTTACGTGGCATACCCGCTGGGATAAGAACGATGTCAGAGCCTTCAAGCGCTTTGTTTAATTCGTCTGCGCCAAAGCCTGCTACTTTAACATCTGTTGGGATGTGAGAAAGGTCAACCGCAACACCTGGTACTACTGGTGCAACATCATAAAGTGATAATTCAGAGCCAGCTGGTAAGCCTGTTTTTAATAATAAAGACAACGCTTGGCCGATACCGCCTGCAGCACCTAATACAGCAACTTTCATTGGAATTCTCCGTAATTTGAGGTAGGAAACATTTGTGGCTCTTAAGATAATGAAATTAGCGACTAAAAACAAATTTATCCTGTCTATTTCAAGTATATTTTCGACCATAGTCGTAAACTTTTGTGATTTAACGCATCAAACTGGCAAGTTAACTAAACAACTGCTGCATAATTATTCATTTTTGTGTAGAATTTGCGGCATAAATAACAAAAACGAATAAAGACTATGCAACCACAAGATAAACAAGAAGCACTGGTAAAAGCATTTAAATCACTATTAAAAGAAGAAAATTTTGGCTCTCAAGGCGAAATAGTTGATGCATTAAAAGATCAAGGCTTTGACAATATAAGCCAAAGTAAAGTATCGCGCATGCTAAGTAAATTTGGTGCTGTACGCACACGTAACGCCAAACAAGAAATGGTTTACTGCTTACCTGCTGAAATGGGTGTACCTACGGCTAAAAGTCCATTACGCCAATTAGTAATCGACATTATGCACAACGAAATGATGATCATTATTCGTACCAGTCCAGGCGCCGCTCAGCTTATCGCTCGTTTATTAGATTCATTAGGTAAAGCAGATGGCGTACTAGGAACAATTGCAGGCGACGATACTATTTTTATCGCTCCTGCTAAAATATCTGAAATAGATGTAACACTTGAACGTGTTCGCATTTTATTTGATACGGTTTAATAGCAAACTAAATTTGTTTTAAAAACCCGACTGAAGGCGCGAAAAAAGCAGAACCCATATCGGCTTGAGTAAAATCAAGCCAGTGGTCGTAACAATCTCCTTCCCCTAAACGACTATTAAGTACTTTTTCAAATGCGGTGCCCGTACAAGAGCATGTAATTGATAACATTCCCTGCTCATACACATCGCCATAAGGCATGCTCTGATTTAATAATAGCGGTTGTCCGTCTTCGTCTTTTAGCTCACTTCGCGAAGCATGGCTGGTTTCAATCGCAGGGGTAATTAGCGTGTTATCAAGGCGCGTACGTCCCATTATTTGTTCTTGCTCGCTCAATGATAAGTGCTGCCACATAGTTAAATCATGCTTATAACGCTGTACATGAATATAACTCCCCTGATCTTCAAAATTGCCAGGGTTACTAATTAAAGCCGTAGCGCGCTTTTTTCTTCCATGTGCGGTGTCGCCACCATAAATAAAACCATTAAAATCACGACCATCTAAAAAGCGAAAATTACGAATTTGCTCCACCAGCTCAACATCGGGGGCAAATAGTTTTAAAATTTGCAGCGCAAATAAATGGTTAACGTCTTCACGGTCAGAGCGAATTTGCACAAATAAATCGCACGGTTGTACGCTCATTTGATGATCGCTATGGTTTATATTAGGAAAGCTCTGTAATTCGCTTGGGATGTATTCAGGGAGGATATGCGGCCAATATTGCGCACCAATAGCAACCATACAAGAAAGCATTGATTCTGAAAATTGATCGCTAAATTCTTCTTCAATAGCGCTTACTTGTTTTAACTTTGCGCGAAGTGATTCATCTTGACCATCAAACACATTAAAAAATAAGTGCAAACCGTGTAAGTTTGCTTCAGCACAAATCCCTGATTGCGCTTGCGCCATTGTTATTCCTTAGTTTTATAGATAAAAACACAGCGAATAACAAATTAATTACGATTCGAAAAAATTCACCGTGTGAGGTTTTATTTTTATTATAACCTGCTCATTATTTTCAAATGACTGGCCATATTGTGCAGCAACTTCAATTTCTTGTTCATCAATAACAAGTGAATAAACATACGCCGAACCAATAAAGCGACGACTTATGATTGTAGCTCGCTTGCTGAGTTTGTCACTTTGGTTATCTGCCACTAATTCTATTTGATGAGGGCGCACATATATAAGCCCTACGCTTACGTTTTGCTTACTCTCAACATAGGACTCGACTAAACCAAATGGTGTTTTGTATTCAGTTGCTGTTAATACTTCTGCGCTCAAGTATATGCCTTGACCCAGAAACTCTGCAACCTCCTTTGAACATGGAGCTGCAAAAAGCTGCTCAGGCGTGCCTTGTTGCTCAATTTTACCGCGATGCATAATGGCAAGTGTATCTGAAAAGGCAAACGCCTCTTCTTTTGAATGTGTAACAAACACAGCAGATACTTGGGTTGCCTTAATAATTCGACGTATATCGGCAATTAATTCAAAGCGTACTTGTGTGTCGATATTTGAAAAGGGCTCATCAAGTAGCAATAAACTAGGCTTATAAGCTAATGCACGAGCAATAGCTACACGCTGCTGTTGACCACCCGATAACTGATGCGGGAACCTGTCGGCACAGCCAATTAAATGTACCAGCTTAAGCATTTCATCAACGCGTTGCTGCTTTTGAGCTTTACTCATTTTACTAAGCCCAAATGCAATATTATTTGCTACAGTTAAATGCGGAAACAATGCATAATCTTGAAACATCATGCCGATGTTACGGTGCTCAGGCGAGACAAACGATTGCTCATCACTCACTAATTTACCGTCTATAAAAATAGACCCTTGCTTAGCTTCAATTAAACCTGCAATCGCTTTTAACGTGGTCGTTTTGCCGCACCCACTCGCTCCGAGTAGGCAAACAATTTCATCTTTACCCACCGTTAAATCTAAATCGTGAATAACCTTTGTGCCGTTATAGTGATAGCTCACTCCTTGTAAAATTAAACTACTCATTTAACTACGCTGCTCCATAGAACGATTAATAAAATACAAAGGAATAAACCCAACAATAACAATAAATAATGCCGATATTGAAGCAAGCTCTAACTGCTCGTCGCTCACATACTGAAATACATGAGTAGCTAAGCTTTCAAAATTAAACGGTCTGAGCAATAGCGCAGCTGGCAGTTCTTTCATGCACTCAATAAATACCAATAACGCAGCAGTAAGCAATCCTCTTCGCAGTAAAGGTAGGTGCACTAAACGCAGTGTTTGTCCTTGGCTTTTACCCATTGATTGGCTTGCCATATCAAGTGATGGGCTAATACGTAAAAAACTCGACTCAATTGCTCCATGTGCAATGGCGTAAAACCTAACAATATAAGCAATAATAATAGTAAAAATGCTACCTGTAAGCAGCAAGCCAATATCTAAATTATACGGCTCGAGCGCTGTGTTAATGGTGTTCTCTAACAATGTAAGCGGTAACAAAACCGCAATAGCGAGTACTGTACCAGGCAGCGCATATCCGGTGCTTGCTAAACGTCCGGGAATAAGCGGATACGTTTGCTTTGCCACACGCTGATAAAAAACGACAAAAACACTCAACGTAATCGTTATTAGGCTCACAACCCCTGCCACTTTTAAACTTTGCCAAGCGTAACTAAAAAACTCTACATTCCATGCTTTATCAAAGTAAGTAATGGCGTAATTTATAAGTACTACAATAGGAATTACAAACGCGATAAGTAAAATAAAGCTGCAAAATGCCGTTGCGAGCCAAGCTGACTTTCCTTTTAATACATAGAGAGATTCACTATTTACACTTGATTGGCGCTCAAATACCGCTTGGTTACGACGACTAAAGCGCTCCGCCATTAATGCTAAAAATAACAGTAATAACATCACACCCGATATTTTAGCTGCCGCTGTAAGTGAGTAATAACCAAACCACGTATCGTATACGGCAGTCGTTAATGTACTTACGGCAAAATAACTCACTGTTGCAAAGTCAGCCATGGTTTCCATACTTATAAGCGCAAGAGCCGCCACAATAGCCCCACGAGAGAGTACTAAGCTTACTTTAAAGAAACTTTGCCAAGGAGATAATCCCATTAACTGGCTAGCTTGTACTAATTTGAATGACTGCTCGCGAAGAGCCGTTTTAAAAATCAAAAATAAATACGGATAAAGCACCAAGGCAATCATAACGATGGCCCCGGGTAATGTACGTATATCAAAAAACCAATAGTCATTAGGCGATTGCCAGCCAAACCATTCTCTCAGCGCTATTTGCACCGGGCCCGCATAATCTAATAAATCAGTGTATACATAGGCAATAATATAGGTGGGCATAGCAAGGGGCAGCATAAGTGCCCATTCAAACTGTTTTTTACCCGGGAAACTACAGTAAGCCGTTAGCCACCCAAGTGGCAAAGCTATGGCGCAGCTAAGGACGCAAACACCTAAAACAAGCAATACGGTATTGGTTATGTAATCCCAAAGCACGGTATCCCACAGGTGAGAAAACACCTCAGAGCTACCTTGTAGAGATTCAAAAAGAAGAAAAAACAACGGGGCCGATAGAATTAAGCCAGTCGACCACGCAAAGAGCTGCCATTTAGACAGCTTAAATTTATTAGTCATTAAAGATCGAACTTCACCTCATCAATTAGCTTAAGCGCTAACGGACGATATTTACTAATCTCATCAAGTGGCAAGCTGTCTTCTTTAAAACTCCCCCAAGAGGCAACCAAACTTGATAGTTCAACACCCGACTTAACTGGATACTCCATATTTAATGAGGCATACATGTTTTGTGCTTTACCGTCGGTCATATATTCTATGAGCTTTAATGCATTTTCAGGGTTTTTAGCATATTTGGTAATAACCGCACCCGAAACATTTATGTGTGAGCCACGATTAGTTTGATTCGGAAAGTTAATATTTACGGCCTCAGCCCAACCTTTTTGTTCTTTATCTTCTAGCATTTTACCAAGGTAGTAACTATTACCTAATGCCAAGTTACATAAACCTTCTTTAACGGCTTTAACTTGAGCACGATCGTTACCTTGAGGTTTACGTGCTAAATTAGCCTTAACACCTTCAAGCCACTCTTTGGTTTGCGCTTCACCATGGTGTGCAATCATAGAAGCCACTAAACCTAAGTTATATGGATGTTTGCCAGAACGCGTACAAATTTGTCCTTTGTATTTAGGATCTGCTAAATCTTCATAAGTGAGCTTAGGTAACGCACCAATTCGCTCTTTTGATGAATACACATTACGAACTCGCTTAGTAAGCGCGACCCATTGGCCATCACCGTCACGAAAAGCTGCAGGCACGTTATTATTTACACTGTCACTTTTTATAGTTTGTGTTAATTTTAAATCTTCTAATTGAATAAGCGCACTAAAATTAGAGGTTAATACTAAATCGGCTTTACTATGTTTACCTTCACGTTTAACACGCTCAATTAACCCTTTTTTAGCAAAAACAACATTGGTTTTTATTCCCGTTTGTTTTGTAAAATCTTCTAAAATTGGCTGAATCAAAAACGGCTGACGAAAAGAATAGATATTAACAACGTCACTTGCAAAGGCTGGTGCCGATGCTGCTAATCCTAAAACAAGTGTAAATACTGTCTTCATTATTTCACCTAAATAATTGTTATTATCATCGAATTCTACCGCGCTCATTCAAAAAGTGCACACTTTAAATAAATGTAAATATGTAAATAACGCCCAAAAAGGAAATGCAGCGTAAGAGATGTCTCACGGATGTGACAGCTAATGAGTAAAAATCAAGATAAAAAACACACAAAAACAACCTAAGCACCTGTATTAATTGAGTTTTCACATTATTACTATTGCGTAAATACTAATTGAATGTAGTTTTATCCTTATTTTAGTTGCTCTATTGCACTATAATTTACGCATCAACCAAGCAATGACGCTTATTGAGTAAAAGGAAATGGACTGCTTACTCAACCAACCAATGATTAGGTTACCAGGACAACACGGATTTTAGGACAGGCTCAGGATGAGTATCACAACGCAATGTTGTAAAAAGGACAGCGTCAGGAAGATGCGAAAAGGATAACAACACGGCTAAGTTGTTTAACAGGATGTTTAAGGAATAAATGGACAGGCCTTTAAGGCAACACAATGGATTGGTTAAAATAGGGATACACTAGGAAGTGTAATTAAGGATTTGGTAATAGTATTTACCCTACAGGATGTTTAGGAATTTAAGGATACAGGCCCGGATGGTCTACATTACATAGAACTAAAAAGTAATATAGTAATAAACATGGATTAGTAAAAATTGGAGTTGATTAAGTTCAATTGCAGGATGCAGAAAATTAGAAGATTCCGCAAGCGCGCCTAGAGATAGAGCGCGCTTTTCTTTGCCTAAAATTTGGGTTTAGTAAAGCTCTAAGCAACTACCACTAACTTTTGCAGGGTAATACTGCATCCCAGCTAATCAATATTAATACCTTCAAATACTTTATTAATATTTTAAATTTCGCTAAGTTTTTCATTAATTGCGCCGATAACTAAGTAACGCAAGGATCATAAATACTCAATGGATATGAATTTTAAAACGCCGCAAAGCAATACCTTTTTATGTAAAGTATCAGACGCAAGTACAGCAAAACCAATTGGTGTTTTTAGTGCCCAAACTCCCAACAAAAATCCGTATAAAGCTTTATTTAGCCCCAAAGGTTATAACTTTTTAAATATGCCAATGAGTGAGTTTAAAAACATACTTAACGTAATTATCCAGTTAGAAAGCGATATTTCTATTAGTAAATGGGGTGAGGGTTCTCGACCTGATGAATTTAGTTATCAGCTTAATAGAATAGCAAACGCTATTGCGACTACTCACTTTAAGGGAAAAACCGATATTAGCTGTTACTTTTTAAAGCGAGTCGAAGAGGCTAAGGATATGATTGGTGAGGACTGCACCTCGTTTATTCAGGCTCACAACAGCGTAAGCCAATTATATAATACGGTTTTACAATTAACATCTGAAGAAGGCTTCAGAGCAATTCAAAATAAAGCACTTGCTCACTTAAAAGAGCAGCAAGCTTTCGCTTAACTGCGTAAAACTACTCTTCTAGCGGTCGGCCTTTATTGCGCTTACCAAGCAAATACGCATCACGAAACTTAATAAAATGCTGTTCTAATTTAGAAGATGCATCCATTTCTCCCGCAAGCGCTAGCACCATAATAGCCACTTCAGCAGTGCCTAGTTGATGCGCATGAGGGGCAACACGTAATCGGTAATCAGATAGTTTATCAGCAGTAACAGAAAGTACAGGCAAGTTATCTAAGTATGGGCTTTTGCGAATCATTTTTTTAGCTTCACGCCAGGTACCATCTAAAAATATAAATAGCGGTTTTTTACCCTCTTCAATACTTATTTCGGTAATGGCCCTGCCCTCTTCTACATCTTCAGCAGGGAATACTACCATTGGCTGATATTGTGAATCGCTTATCAAAGCTAAAAGAGCGGGGTTAGGGTCTGTTCTATCCCATCTAAATGCGTGGTTATCTGGCACTATTTCAGCAATTAAGCGCCCAGTATTAGAAGGTTTAAAACTCTCATTGTGATACATTAATAAGCACACAGCTGCTTTACAATCTGCATGCTCAACACCTTTACAAATACAGTAGTGCTTAGCTATTAAGCATTGCTCACAGCGATCTAATTTACCGCCTCGAGCATTAAACTCTCGACGGGATTCACTTATTTGTTGAGCGCGTAATGCTAAAACTGAGTTTTTCACTGTATTTACCTTCAATTAATTAAGCGCGCATTGTAACGACTTATCGCAATTTAATCTTATATTTATAGCCATACCAACCTGCATAAATCTTTGATCAATTTAACGAATTAAATTGCACTATAACTTCGTTAAAAATTTTTTATTTAGAACAACTAGATACAAAAACTTTTGCCTAGTTCTAGCGTAATTTTCTTAACGTTAAATAGACCCATATATAAGCAGATTGGTAT
The DNA here is from genome assembly GCF_030408075.1 of Pseudoalteromonas sp. APC 3358. Lineage (NCBI taxonomy): Bacteria > Pseudomonadati > Pseudomonadota > Gammaproteobacteria > Alteromonadales > Pseudoalteromonadaceae > Pseudoalteromonas > Pseudoalteromonas sp. APC 3358. The sequence goes on along the minus strand of NZ_JASDCE010000005.1, from coordinate 177,949 downwards.
CATTGAATTAATTCAACATCTCTTAAATTAAAAACCAGGCATAAAAAAACCCAACCGAAGTTGGGTTTTTCAAACAAATGCTAAAAAGTTAAATTACTTCTTTTTAACTGCTTTTTTGTTTGGTAAGTCAGTGATCGAACCTTCAAAAATTTCAGCTGCAAGGCCGATTGATTCATTCAATGTAGGGTGAGCATGAATAGTAAGCGCTAAGTCTTCACCATCAGCACCCATTTCAATACCTAAACCGATTTCGCCAAGCATTTCGCCCGCGTTAATACCGATCATAGCACCACCGATTATACGGCCACTTTCTTTATCAAAAATAAGTTTAGTAGAACCTTCAGTACGAGATGATGCAATAGCACGGCCAGATGCTGCCCACGGGAATACCGCAGTTTCAATTTTTAGGCCTTGCTCTTTTGCTTCTTTCTCAGTAACACCTACCCAAGCGATTTCTGGGTCAGTATACGCAATCGAAGGAATACATTTAGGGTCGAAGAAATGCTTCTGACCAGAAATAACTTCTGCAGCAACATGACCTTCATGAACCGCTTTATGCGCAAGCATAGGCTGGCCAACTAAGTCACCAATTGCAAAAATATGGCTTACGTTAGTACGTAATTGCTTATCAACATTAATAAAGCCACGCTCATCAACGTTTACGCCCGCTTTTTCAGCATCAAGTAAGTTACCGTTTGGAGTACGGCCAACTGCAACAAGCACTTTGTCGTAACGTACAGGTTCTGCTGGTGCGTTTTTACCTTCAAACGTTACGTATAAGCCATCTTTTTTAGCTTCAACACCAACAACTTTAGTTGAAAGCATTACGTTGAATTTTTTGCTTACGTATTTTTGGTAAATTTTGATAATGTCTTTATCAGCTGCTGGAACTAATTGGTCAGCAAATTCTACAACATCAATTGCAGAACCTAGTGCACGGTAAACCGTACCCATTTCAAGACCGATAATACCACCACCAAGTACAAGTAGTTTTTCTGGTACATCTTTAAGCTCTAGCGCGCCAGTTGAATCAATTACACGGTCATCTTGTGGGATGAAAGGTAAGTTAACTGGTTTAGAACCTGCTGCAATAATCGCGTTATCAAACGTGATAGTTGTAGAGTCTTTCTCGCCTTCAACTACTAAAGTATTGCTGCCAGTGAATTTGCCGTAACCAGATACAACTTTCACTTTACGCATTTTAGCCATGCCCTCTAGTCCACCAGTTAACTGGCCAACTACAGAATCTTTCCAAGTACGAACTTGGTCAAGATCGATCTTTGGTGCGCCAAAAGTAACACCATGAGATGACATTTCAGCTGCATCATCAATCACTTTAGCTACGTGTAAAAGTGCTTTTGAAGGAATACAACCAACATTAAGACATACGCCGCCTAATGTTTCACGAGATTCTACCAATGTAACTTCTAAGCCCAAGTCAGCAGCGCGGAATGCCGCAGAGTAACCACCAGGACCACCGCCTAGTACAACAACTTGAGTTTTTAATTCGTTGCTCATGCTATTACCTTAATTGTTTGAACGGGACACTGCCCTAAAGTTTAACTGCCATGTTTCTGCAAGGCAGAAAGTGAGAGCAGATCACAAATTTGTGCAAAGATTGTATCATTGCAAATGGTAAAAATCCCAGCTAAAAACAACTGGCTGGGATTTGATTCTATTCATTGTCCAGCGATTACATCACCAATTGGCGAATATCGCTCATGTAACTTGCAAGAGTCACAGTAAAGCGTGCAGCTAAGGCTCCGTCAATAACCCTATGGTCGTATGACATAGACAGCGGAACCATTAGTTTTGGTTCAAACTCTTTGCCATTCCATTTAGGTTTCATTTCAGATTTAGACACACCTAAAATAGCCACTTCTGGTGCATTAACAATCGGCGTAAATGCCGTACCGCCAATACCGCCAAGGCTAGAAATAGTAAAACAACCACCTTGCATATCAGACGATGTAAGCTTCCCGTCACGTGCTTTAACAGATACTTCCATTAATTCGCGTGATAGTTCAATAATGCCTTTTTTATCAACATCTTTAAACACTGGTACAACTAAACCGTTTGGCGTATCAACTGCAACACCAATGTTAATGTACTTTTTAAGGATTAAGCTTTCGCCGTCCTCAGAAAGCGATGAGTTGAATTTTGGAAATTCAGCAAGTGCTTTTGCAGCTGCTTTCATTACAAACACAAGCGGCGTAATTTTAACACCCAGCTTTTTCTTCTCGCTAAGCACATTTTGCTCTTTACGGAATACTTCAAGGCTTGTGATATCAGCTTCGTCAAACTGTGTAACATGTGGGATTTGCACCCAGTTACGGTGTAAGTTTTTGCCTGATAGCTTTTGAATACGAGACAGCTTTTGCTCTTCAATTTCGCCAAACTTAGCAAAATCAACTTTAGGCCATGGAATAAGACCAAGCTCGCTACCACCAGCGCTACTACCTGCTGACAATTGACCAGACTCAACTTGCTTAACTAAGTTTTTAACGTAGTTTTGCACGTCTTCTTTAACTATACGGGCTTTGCGACCAGTGCCTTTAACATTAGCTAGGTTAATACCAAACTCACGCGCTAAACGGCGAACAACAGGTGATGCATGAGCATACGCGCTGTTTTCTGTGAAGCTTTCATTACTTGCTTTTGCTGGTGCCGCTTGAGCCGGTGCCGACTCAGTTTTAGCCGCAGCTGCAGGTGCTGATTTTTCAGCGGGTGCAGGTGCTGCTACTGGCGCGCTGCCTGCAACTTCAAATACAAAAATTAATGAGCCAGTCGATACTTTATCGCCAGCGGCTACTTTAATTTCTTTAACTGTACCTGCAAATGGAGCGGGTACTTCCATTGCAGCTTTGTCGCCTTCAACGTTTAAGATTGATTGATCTTCTTCAACCGTATCGCCAACTGCAACCATAATTTCAGTTACTTCAACTTCATCGCCACCAATATCAGGTACATTCACTTCTTTAGTACTTGGTGCTGCGTTTGCTGTTGAGCTAGCTGCTGGCGCTTCTACAGGAGCCGACTCTTTAGCCGGTGCTGCAGATTCACTTCCTGCTACTTCAAAGACAAACACTAATGAGCCTGTTTTAACTGTATCGCCAGCGGCGACTTTAATTTCTTTAACTATACCGGCAAATGGAGCTGGAACTTCCATTGCTGCCTTGTCGCCTTCCACGTTTAAGATAGATTGCTCTTCTGAAACGGTGTCGCCAACAGCAACCATGATTTCAGTTACTTCAACTTCATCATCGCCAATATCTGGTACGGTTACTTCTTTAGTTGAAGAACCTGTAGAAGCAGCAGGTGCTGCCTCTTCAGATTTAGCTGGAGCAGCGGCTGATGCTTTTTCTTCACCAGTGCTTTCACTCTCGCCTTCAAACAAAAATACTAAAGAGCCAGTTGTAACGGTGTCGCCAACGTTTACTTTAATTTCTTTAACTGTACCCGCTTGCGAAGCAGGTATTTCCATTGATGCTTTGTCGCCTTCAACATTTAATAATGATTGGTCAACATCTACTTTGTCGCCAACGCTTACTAATATTTCGGTTACTTCTACTTCGTCGTCACCAATATCTGGTACTTTAATTTCAATACTCATTGCAAACCTCTTATGCGTACAGTGGGTTAAGTTTGTTAGTGTCGATGTTGAACTTTTTAAGCGCTTCAACAACTACTGACTTCTCAACTTCACCGCGTTTAGCAAGTTCAGATAACGTAGCAACAACAACGTAGCCCGCGTTAACTTCAAAGTGACGACGTAGGTTTTCACGGCTATCAGAACGACCGTAACCATCGGTACCTAACACTTTGTAGTTGCTGCTTGGAATGAATGAACGCGCTTGTTCTGCGTAGTTTTTCATGTAATCCGTTGCTGCAACAGTCACAGAGTCGTTTAATACGCTTGTGATGAATGCTGTTTTTTGCTCGCCTTCAGGGTTAAGCATATTGAAACGTTCAACATCTTGACCTTCACGCGTTAATTCATTGAAAGACGTAACAGAGAACACGTCAGACGCAATGCCATACTCTTCGCTTAGAATCGTAGCGGCTTTACGTACTTCAGTCATAATAGTACCTGAGCTTAATAGCTGTACGTTGGCTTTTTTACCTTCGTAACTTTCAAGCTTGTAAATACCTTTACGGATACCTTCTTCAGCGCCTTCTGGCATAGCTGGCTGATGGTAGTTTTCGTTCATAAGCGTTAGGTAGTAGTAAATATTCTCTTGGTCATCACCGTACATACGACGAATACCGTCTTGTACAATAACAGCTACTTCAAACGCGTAAGTTGGGTCATAAGAAATACAGTTAGGAACCGTATTAGCAAGAATATGACTGTGACCATCTTCATGTTGCAAGCCTTCACCATTTAACGTTGTACGACCCGCAGTAGCACCAAATAAGAAACCACGTGCTTGTTGATCGCCCGCCATCCATGCCATGTCACCAACGCGTTGGAAACCAAACATAGAGTAGTAAATGTAGAATGGGATCATTGGTAAATCGTTAGTGCTGTATGAAGTTGCAGCAGCAACCCATGACGACATTGCACCTAACTCATTAATACCTTCTTGAAGCACTTGCCCTGATACAGTTTCTTTGTAGTAAGAAACAATATCACGATCCTGTGGCGTATAGTTTTGGCCATGCGGATTGTAAATACCGATTTGACGGAATAAACCTTCCATACCAAATGTACGCGCTTCATCGGCAATAATTGGTACGATGTTTTTACCAATGCCTTTATCTTTTAATAAGATATTAAGTGCACGAACAAAACCCATAGTGGTTGAAATATCACGTTTTTGTTCTTCAAGTAGCGGCTTAAACGCGTCTACTTCTGGCAACGTAAGTTTTTCACTAAAACGTGGAATACGCTTAGGTGTATAACCTTTAAGTTCATCACGACGAGCATGTAGATATTTATACTCAGGTGAACCTTCTTCAAGCTCTAAATAAGGTAGTTCTGCAAGTTGCTCTTCAGATACTAAATCATCAAGACCAAGGCGTGAACGTAAATGCGCAACATGCGACATGTCCATTTTTTTCACTTGGTGCGCAATGTTTTTACCTTCAGCTGCTTCACCCATGCCGTAACCTTTTACAGTTTTAGCAAGAATTACAGTTGGACGGCCTTTAGTGTCTTCTGCTTTTTTAAATGCAGCAAATAATTTTGATGACTCATGACCACCACGCTTAAGCGCGAAAATTTCGTCATCTGTCATGTCAGCAACAAGTGCAGCTGTTTCTGGGTAACGACCAAAGAAGTTTTCGCGTACGTACGCGCCATCTTTAGCTTTATATGTTTGGTAATCGCCATCAACAGTTTCGTTCATTAACTGTAGTAATTTACCCGTTGTGTCTTTAGCTAGAAGAATATCCCAACCGCTGCCCCACACTAGTTTAATTACGTTCCAGCCAGCGCCTTTAAACAAGCCTTCTAGCTCTTGAATAATTTTACCGTTACCCATAACTGGGCCGTCTAAACGCTGTAAGTTACAGTTAACTAAGTAACAAAGGTTATCTAGTTTTTCACGTGCAGCAAAAGAGATTGCACCGCGCGATTCTGGCTCATCCATTTCACCGTCACCTAAAAACGCGTATACACGTTGGTTTTTAGTATCTTTTAAGCCACGACCATCTAAGTATTTTAAGAAGCGTGCTTGGTAAATAGACGAAATAGGACCTAAGCCCATTGATACCGTAGGGAACTGCCAAAATTCAGGCATTAACTTAGGGTGAGGGTACGATGGTAAGCCTTCGCCATCAACTTCTTGGCGGAAGTTATCTAGTTGTGCAGCCGATAAACGACCTTCAACAAATGCACGTGCATAAATACCTGGAGAAATATGACCTTGGTAATAAACTAAGTCACCACCGTCTACATCATTTGGCGCTTTAAAAAAGTGGTTAAAACACACTTCATAAAATGCAGCAGATGATTGGTAAGACGCCATATGGCCGCCTAAGTCGAGATCTTTTTTAGATGCACGTAGAACGATCATAATCGCGTTCCAACGTATAATTGAACGAATACGACGCTCAAGATTTACATCACCCGGGTAAGCAGGTTCTTGATCTACAGGAATAGTATTAACGTAGTTCGTGGTAATACCCGTTGGCATATCAACGCCGTCTAAACGGGCTTGCTCTAATACTTGCTCAAGTAAAAACTGAGCTCGTTCAACACCTTCTTCGCGCACAACTGATTCAAGAGCTTGTAACCACTCTTGTGTTTCTAGCGCGTCTACGTCAATTTTATTGACTTCAGACATATGGAGGTTTCCTTATGTTTAAAATACGAATATTGTTAATTTAATATCACAGCTACTTAATTTGTGTGTTCAAAGTAGTTATGTACTAACTTAATTTTGTTTAGTGCGTCTTAAACTACGTTCAATTCGCGAATGTTCTTTGCCTGCTTCAAGTAGTGCTTCTTCTATAAATGCTAAGTGCGCATTACTTGCTAAACGGGCTTGTTCTGGATTACCGTCAATAACGGCATCCATTAATAAACGCCTGTGTTGGGCTAATTGACTGCTAATATCTGACTTTTTTAATAAAACAGTTAAATTTTGCAATACATTTTGCTCAAGCAGCGCTTTCATGCCTCTTACTAAATGCAGTAACACCACATTATGCGAGGCTTCTGCCACGCTAAAGTGAAATGCATTAATTGCTTTTGCTTTTTGCTGTAAATCATCATTAACAAGGGCAATTTTATCAAAGCTTTCTTTCACTTTGCTAAAATCGTTGCTGGTCCCGCGCAGTGCCGCGTAGTAAGCAGCAATCCCTTCTAATGCATGACGAAATTCAAGTAAATCAAACTGCGACTCAGGGTGTTTACTAATCAAATCAAAAAGTGGATCAGTAAGCCCTTCTTCGAGCTGATTTTTTACAAACGTGCCGCCACCCTGGCGACGCGTAACTAAACCTTTCGCTTCTAATTTTTGAATTGCCTCACGCAGTGACGGGCGAGACACTTCAAATTGCTTTGCTAGTTCACGCTCTGGTGGCAACTTTTCACCTGGTGCTAACGAGCCTTCAAGAATCATGTTCTCGAGTTGCTGTAAAATAACATCAGATAACTTTGCTGCTTTGATCTTTAAAGACATGAATCAACGTCCGCGTTGTATAAATACCAAGAGCCCATAAAGCGGGGCTTTGAGTAGTATGATTTACCCAAAAGGTAAATTGGTCATACCAAAAATTTTCAATACGGTATCAAAAACCTTATTAGCTGTCAATTTACAGGTAACTTGAGCAATTAAAGTAGCGTAACGCATTTTGAACGAAGATTAAACAATGCGCAATTTACAAAAATTGTTATAACGTTAATAGGATGAAAACAATTGGTCTGACCAGAAAAATAGAGTGTTAACTCTAGTTGAATTTATTAAAGAAATTAACAACAGGATAAAAGTACCAAAGAAATAGCTGCAATTTACACACGATCAGTCAACTAAATATAAAACATAATGCGCGCTATAAAATTTCGATCACGCAATATCGTAGCAGCGGGTTTACCCCGCGACATTTGGCAACTAATCTCCCAACCAAAAAAACACGATGCGCGATATAAAATCGCGACTACGCAATATCGTAGCAGCGGGTTTACCCCGCGACTATTGTGCAAGTAATTACCTAAACGTAAAACACAATGCGCGATGTAAAATCGCGACTACGCAATATCGTAGCAGCGGGTTTACCCCGCGACTATTGTGCAAGTAATTACCTAAACGTAAAACACAATGCGCGATGTAAAATCGCGACTACGCAATATCGTAGCAGCGGGTTTACCCCGCGACTATTGTGCAAGTAATTACCTAAACGTAAAACACAATGCGCGATGTAAAATCGCGACTACGCAATATCGTAGCAGCGGGTTTACCCCGCGACTATTGTGCAAGTAATTACCTAAACGTAAACCACAATGCGCGATGTAAAATCGCGACTACGCAATATCGTAGCAGCGGGTTTACCCCGCGACTATTGTGCAAATAATTACCTAAACGTAAAACACAATGCGCGATGTAAAATCGCGACTACGCAAATTTATAAAAATTGCATATGCTTTAAATTCGTGGGTCTGTGATTGCTAAAATACGGGTATGTTATGCATCGTTCATATTTATTACGAAAGGGAAGAGTATCAAAAGCAAATCACTATTACGCTATTACACTGGTTTGTCATGAGCGAAACAACCTATTCACAAGCTTAATAATTAATAGAGCTATTATCAATGAAATGAGGGGATTAGAAAGAGAGCAACTAATTAAATCAAATACTTTCGTGATAATGCCAAACCATATTCATTGGTTATTACAATTATCCGATAGCGCAACATTAAGTGAGGTAATTAGAAGCTTCAAAGGACGCTCAGCCACGGTGTATAGACAATTTGGCAGACAAAAGCTTTGGCAAAAAGGGTTTTATGATCACTTAATAAGAAATACCGAAGACTTAAATAGCAGTGCTAGATACATAGTCGCAAACCCTTTGCGTGCAAATTTAATAGAAAATATTGCAGACTACCCATATTGGGATAGTATTTATCTAAACTCGTAGCAGCGACATTTGGCAACTAATCTCCCAACCGAAAAACACAATGCGCGATATAAAATCGCGACTACGCAATATCGTAGCAGCGGGTTTACCCCGCGACATTTGGCAACTAATCTCCCAAACGAAAAAACGATGCGCGATGTAAAATCGCGACTACGCAATCGTAGCAGCGGGTTTACCCCGCGACATTTGGCAACTAATCTCCCAACCGGAAAACACAATGCGCGATATAAAATCGCGACTACGCAATATCGTAGCAGCGGGTTTACCCCGCGACATTTGGCAACTAATCTCCCAACCGAAAAATACGATGCGCGATGTAAAATCGCGACTACGATAGTCCACCAAATAATGTAAGTAGCGCTATAAGTACTAAGTAAAATAATACATTGCGCTTAACAAGCTTAATCATACAAGTGGCCTCGTAGGTACAGCCGTAATAACGCTTTTCAACTTGCTCTGCGGCTAGTGCAGTACATGTTACTACTTCTCGGTTTGGAGATTTAAAGTTAAGTACGTAACGTAGCCAACAGCTTGTGCCTTTATTAAAGTTACCTATTACTAAATAACCAAAGCTGGTAATACGTGCAGGTAACCAGTCGAGCCAAAACAATAATTTATGTATAAGTTTAAAACGCTTAGCAAATATTACTTTATGATCTTCTCGTACTAAATCAGCTAAAGTACGTACCAGTGCATATAAAACCGCACCTGGCGCGCCTAAAACAACGAACCAAAAAATAACCGCACAGTAAAATCTAAAGTTTACCCACGCCAATGTTTGCCCAAAGGTTTCGCCACCATCTTGATCATCAGTACGCTTTTGACCTATTTGCAACGCATATAAAGATGCAGCAGTACCGTCATCTCGCGTTAACGCATTTAAATACGACTTATATAAAGCACGCTGCTTAGCACAACCAAAGCAAACCAAAAGCACCGCGATATTAATGCCCAACTGCCACAAAACAAAATCAGATAAACAATAAATTAGTGCCATCGCAATCACTGGAAGTAAAAGCCAAATTAAAAAGCCCGGTGCTGAGCTTAATAAGCCCTTATCACCAAGTAATTTATTAGAGCGATTTAAATAACCATTTGCGTAATAACTTATCTGCCAGTAATTAGACCGAGCTCCTAAGCGCTCTAGTATTAATGCAATTATTATAGAAACTAAAATCATGGGAATAACTCTCTTAACTTAGTTGTTCAAGCATATTAAAAAACAATGGCCAATTAAAGCTACTGCCAGGATCTGTTTTACGCCCAGGGGCAATATCGCAATGCCCCACAATACGCGAAGGGGTAATTTTTGGGTAGCGTTGCATTATAGATTTACTAATAATAGTTAATGTTTTGTACTGCGCTAAAGAATATGGCGTGGTGTCGGTACCTTCAAGCTCAATGCCAATGCTAAAGTTATTACAAGCACATACCCCCTCAAACTCGGATTGCCCTGCATGCCAAGCGCGCTTTTCAAAAGGCACATATTGTATAACCTCACCGGTGCGCTTTATAAAGCAATGGGCCGATACACGTAAATTCTTTAAGTCACTAAAACTCGGATGAGCATTACAATCTATGCTACCCATAAATAACTCATCAACGAAAGGTGTACCAAACTGCCCTGCTGGCAATGATATATTGTGAATCACCAATAAAGAAATACCAGCCTCATCAGGTCGCTCATCAAAATGCGAACAAGGCCGCTGTGCTACCGTACTTAAAACACCGTCTAAATCTATTTTCATGATACGTTTATTATATAAATATCAAGATATACATATCGCTGATGCTAAAGGATTTATTAAAAAAATGATAGTAACAAGCGAGGTATAAAACCTCACCTACAAATAATTCAAACCCACACGTAGGTGCGAATTTACTTCAAGCGCTTATCTTTATATTAGCGAAAAGGCAATCGCTTCTCTTTCTTTTATAAACATAGTAAAATTTGCTTAATTTATTAACGCTTATGAGCTTTTATTATGTCTATCCCGCACTCTTTAGTTAGCCAACTTGTCACTCTTGCACTCGACGAAGATCTAAATTATCAAACCGCACAAGAAGGCGATATTACCGCGCAATTGATCCCAAAAAATGAGCAAGCAAGCGCCAAAGTAATCACTCGCGAAGACTGCATTTTTTGCGGAAAAGACATCATCCTTGAAGTATTCAAACAAGTAGACCCAAGCGTTAAGGTTAATGTACTAATAAACGACGGCGACGCAGTTAAAGCAAACAGCACATTATTTACCGCTATTGGCTCGGCTCGTTCAATATTAACTGCCGAACGAACTGCCCTTAACTTTGTGCAAACGTTATCAGGCACTGCAACTACTACAGCGCATTACGTAAAAGAGTTAAGTGGTACAACTACGCAACTACTCGATACACGCAAAACCATACCTGGTCTGCGTGCTCTTCAAAAATACGCAGTAAAATGTGGCGGGGGTGCAAACCATCGTATTGGGTTATTTGACGCTTTTTTAATTAAAGAAAATCATATAGCGGCTTGTGGCACAATAAACAAAGCCGTAGCTCAAGCTAAACAAAACCACCCGAACAAACCTGTCGAAGTCGAAGTAGAATCACTCCCTGAACTTAAGCAAGCAATTGAAGCTGGCGCCGACATAATTATGCTAGACAACTTTAGCGTAGAGCAAATTAAGCAAGCTGTAATTTTAACCAACAAACGCGCAAAACTAGAGGTTTCAGGCAATATGACCCTAGAAACGCTCAAAACTTATTCACAAGCAGGAGTCGACTTTATATCAAGCGGAGCGTTAACAAAAAACTTACAATCAATCGATTTATCGATGCGTTTTGAACAATTTTAAAGCAACAACTGCCAATTAATACCGCTAATCGATTGACAAGTTAAGTAAAAAAGCATTAAATAACCCGAAAGGCTTACTTTGTAACATTTTGTTAAATAAAATCGCTTTTTTATAAGAAGATACGTGCTAAATACTAAAATAAAATGGTAGACTAATTCTGTTGTACTATTTTATTTTAAAAGGTAGTCATAAATAACTAGTACCTTTAGTTTTTAAAGACATAATTAAAAACTAAAGCAACTAAACTACTTACTTTATGCCTATACTATTTGTTGCTACAACATGTAGTGCTCTTAGTAAACTTTTATAGCTAGTACTAAACATAATGAATTCACATACGGCTTTTGTGTTTCATAATCTAAAGCTAAAGTGTAATAAAATTAATTTTAAGTAAAACTGTAAAGTAAATCGGTTAAATTAAGTGAGGCATTTTGCCGCTTAAGTGATTTAAGTTACAAAAATCTATCCTTTAGGAGAGGAAACATGAAAACAATGACTCAAAAACAACAGGGTTTCACCCTAATTGAATTAATGATTGTTATCGCAATCATCGGTATTTTGGCAGCTATCGCTTTACCTCAGTACCAAACATACACTAAAAAGGCACGTTTCTCTGAGGTTGTACTAGCTGCTTCTTCAGCTAAAGGCTTAGTTGATGTTTGTTATCAAACGCGTGGGGCTGGTGATTTAGCTAATTGTGATGCTGCAGGTGAAATTGGTTTAAATGAAGATGGTGCAGCTGCGGGAACTAATGTAGCGAGCGTTGCAATCGCAACGACTACAGCAGTAATTACAGCTACTGGTGAAGCATCGGTAGATAGCGTAACTTACGTATTGACTCCTACTGAAGCTGTTGATGGAACAACTAAATTAGGCACTCTTACTTGGGCTCAAACAGGTACATGTATTGCCGCTGGTATTTGTTAATAGAAATATAAAAATGAGAAAAGCTTTTGGCTTCTCTTTAATAGAGCTAATGATAGTTATCGCTATAATGGGGATATTAATATCATTAGCTCTACCTGCTTATAACAATCACTTTAAACGCTCTAAATTTACCGAGGTTGTTCTTGCTTCTAACGCACTTCAGCGCCAAGTAGAAATTTGTTTTTATACTAAGCATGCTCTTAATGAATGCGATTCTTTTGAAAAAACAAGCTCTAAAAAATCTGACTTTATAGCACCTAGCTACATATCTGACATAGAAATATCTAACTCACCTGGTACTTATCAAATAAAATCAACTGCAACAAGTGAAGCATCTGCATCAAGCTCAGGAGATACTTATATTATGACTGCAACGATAAATTCCAATCAGTTGCTGTGGGAGGTTTCTCCTCTTAGTACATGTATCAGTGAAGGGACTTGTTAAAAGCTAACTCTTTGTTTTCTTTTGTTACATTTACAATACCTTTTTTTGTAATTACCCCACATATCGTTCCGCACTCTTTTTCAAAACTTGATTTTTCAAAAAACTCAAACATTTCAATTGGCGAAACAGCTCTCTTAATTAGACTTTCGTAATTAGCTCTCAGCTCACTTCCAATTGCAGGTTCTTTAAATGTATAAAATTGCTCTTGGTTATTACCTTTTCTTGAATCGCCTTTAGTAACAGCAAAGAAAGAACCTTGCCATTTTATGATGTAAGCGAGCCTTTGGCTGTCTATTTGCAACACTCCATAACCTAAGGAGCTAAACTGAAGTAGCAAAATGACGCTAATATTAATCGCATTTTCTTTAAATGATTTAATTGGTGAAAGTAACCATAAGCTCAATAAAGGTCCTAATATTAAGTCTAGTGATAAAATGATTACAGCTAAACCAAATAAATCAGTTAATAAATAACGCCCATTATCAAACCAAACATTTATAATAAATAATCCAAGTAAGCATAATAAAATAGCGCCTGTAATAAAGTGTATACTTGACCACTTTAATTTTTTATTAATATTTTTAGAAAACACTTTAAATTCTCCGTAATTTATTTAGTACTAAAAGTAGGTGCATCAATTGTTTAAGTTCAACTTTGTGGCTATTATATATTATTCGATTAAATCTTATACCTCATACTGATATTCAGGATCATAATGGCTAAACAACAAGAAAAAAAAGGGCAAGATACCTTTGTATGGGTTGGAGTAAGTGCAAGAGGCAAAAAACTTGAAGGCGAGCTTACAGGAAATAGTATTGCTCTTGTAAAAGCTCAACTTAGAAAGCAAGGTATTACACCATCAAAAGTAAAACGGAAACCTAAACCTCTTTTTGGAACTCGCCTTCAAAAAATCACTCCCAAAGATATTGCAATGGTCACAAGGCAAATTGCAACTATGCTCATGGCTGGCGTACCATTAATCCAATCAATAGAAATGATTGGTACCGGAGCAACAAATAAAAGCCTCGGTAAACTAATGGAAACCATTGCGGATGAAGTAAAAGCAGGCCAACCTTTATCTACAGCGCTTAGAAAACACCCTCGCTATTTTGATGACTTATATTGCGACTTAGTAGCATCGGGCGAGCAGTCAGGTGCGCTTGATAGAATATTTGATCGTGTCGCTTTATATAAAGAAAAATCAGAAGCTTTAAAATCAAAAATTAAAAAAGCAATGTTCTACCCTACAGCCGTATTAGTCATAGCACTAATTGTAACATCCATATTATTAATTTTTGTTGTTCCACAATTTCAAGATATTTTTGCTGGTTTTGGAGCTGAGTTACCTGCATTTACTCTACTCGTGATTGCAATATCTGAATTCATGCAAGAATATTGGTGGGTAATTGCATTAATTATTGCTGCGTTTGGTTATGGCTATAAAGAAGCACTGCTGAAAAGCCAAAAATTAAGAGATGCAACTGATCGATTAATACTTAAACTCCCTGTTATCGGTATGATTTTAAATAAAGCAGCTGTTGCACGTTATGCTCGTACACTTTCGACCACGTTTGCTGCAGGTGTGCCGCTTGTTGATGCGCTTGATTCTGCTGCAGGGGCTTCCGGTAATGCAGTGTACCGATATGCTATTTTAGATATAAAAGTTGAGGTTAGTTCAGGTAATCAGATGAACTGGGCTATGCGTAACTCAAAAATATTCCCTGATATGGTAATACAAATGGTCGCGATTGGTGAGGAGTCAGGCTCCCTTGATGGCATGCTCGCAAAAGTGGCTACTATATACGAGCAGGAAGTTGATGATGCTGTAGATGGCCTTTCTAGCCTACTAGAGCCACTTATTATGGCTGTGCTAGGTGTGCTTATTGGTGGCTTAATTATCGCGATGTATTTACCTATTTTCCAACTTGGCGCTGTTATTTAATTTCTTTAAAAAATATAAGAAACCTTGCGATTTTAGAGGGAAGCACATGTAGCAGCGATTTTATATCGCGCCTTCCTAATTGTATTATTGAAATATTTTAGTTTTAGGTAAATAAATGCAAAGTATTATTGAAGTAATGCAAAGCCAGCTGTGGTTTTATTTAACCACTATTGGCCTAATTAGTTTATGTATTGGTAGTTTTTTAAATGTGGTTATTTATCGCTTACCGTTGATGATGCAACGTGAGTGGCAAAGTGAATGCAGGCTACTGCTAGAGGATGAACTTACAGGGAATAAATCTAAACAAGCCAATATCAATAAGCCTTTTAACTTAGTAAAACCCAACTCTACCTGCCCTAAATGCAAAACTGCCATTAAGCCTTGGCAGAATATTCCTATTATTAGTTGGTTAGCACTTAAAGGTAAATGCGCAAGTTGCAGTAATCCTATTTCGGCCCGATACCCTGCTGTAGAGCTAATTACTGCTATATTAAGTTTAATTGTTGCCTACAGCTTTGGTGCGACCGAGCAAGCCCTTTTATATATTTTTGTAACGTGGATTTTAGTTGCACTGACCTTTATTGATATTGACCACATGCTGCTGCCAGATCAACTTACACTTCCGCTGGTATGGCTTGCACTTATTGCCTCTGTAATGGGTTACACAATTACACCAACCGATGCCATTATTGGTGCGGCTTGCGGTTATTTAAGTTTGTGGAGCGTGTTTTGGTTATTTAAGTTACTAACCGGAAAAGAAGGCATGGGCTATGGCGACTTTAAATTGCTTGCTGTATTTGGTGCTTTGCTTGGCTGGCAGTCATTACTTACTATTATTCTGCTTTCGAGCGTAGTGGGTGCCATTATAGGTATTGCACTGCTGAGCATACAAGGTAAAGACAAAGCGACCCCTATCCCTTTTGGGCCTTATTTAGCGATAGCTGGCTGGATTGCAATGCTTTGGGGCAACCAAATTCAAGGCACTTATTTTAATTTAATTGGTTATTAAAATGAGTGAGCAAATTACTAAAGTAAACAGCTGGGTATTAGGTTTAACAGGCGGTATTGGCTGTGGTAAAACGGCCGTCAGTAACATGTTTGAAAAGCTTGGTATTACAATTGTTGATGCCGATATAATTGCGCGCGAAGTAGTACTCCCAAATAGCAAAGGGCTAAAAGCGATTACCCAACACTTTGGTGAACATATTTTATTGCCTGATGGCACATTAAATAGAGCAGAGCTTCGCGAAAAAATATTTACTAACAACAATGACAAAGAATGGCTTAATGCGTTATTGCACCCTCTTATACGGATAAAAATACTAACCGATTTAAACAATGCAACCAGCCCTTATGTTGTTTTAGTTGCACCTTTATTGTTTGAAAACAACCTTGATAAATACTGCGACCATACCCTACTTATTGACGTACCAACCTCAGTACAAATAGCGCGTACGGCAAAACGCGACAGCACAAGTATTGAGCAAGTTAAAAGTATTATTGCCTCGCAAATGTCACGCGTCGATAAACAGCAAAAAGCGGATGATATTTTAAATAATGACCGTAGTTTAAACCTAGTGCATATAGAGCTTGTTGATCTACATAAAAAGTACCTACAATATGCATTACACAACAAAACTAACTCACATTAACACTGTCCTAACTCACACAAACTCGTATTTTAGTTAGTAAAATCACAACAAAGAATGAAAGGTGATGTAATCACCTTCTTTTTTCTGATAAATTGCTTACTATTGAAGGAATAAAACAGGTGCGCAATGAATATTAACTCACCGTTATTGAGAAAATTTATAACCCTTGGCCGCATTGATGCCGACACGGTTAAAAACAAACAAAATGAATTTGCCTCAACAGCTGAGCTTATTTCTAAATGTGGAAAAATCGATAGTAAAGATTTAGCTGAACAATGTATTGATTTGTTTCGCGTACCTTATTTTGATTTAAAAGACTTTGATCCTACAAGAATCCCGGCCGATCTCGTAAAAGAAAAACTTATACGTAAACATCATATTTTGCCGCTTGTTCAAAAAGATCGAAAAGTTTATATAGCAGCATCAGACCCAACAGATTACGGCGCATTCGAAAACTTTGAGTTTAGTACCGGTCTTTCATGCGAAATTGTTGTTGTTGATTATATTCAACTCGATACCAAAATTGAGCAATTACTAGATGCTACTGGCAGTTTAAATCTAACCGATGACGAGTTTCAGGAATTTGCTGATTTAGACTCAGAAAGCCAAAGAGATACAGCACCACAAGATGATGATAAAGATGATGCGCCTATCATCGTTTACATCAACAAAATTTTAATGGATGCCATTAAAAAAGGCGCCTCTGATTTACACTTTGAACCTTACGAGCACAAGTACCGTATTCGCTTTCGTATTGATGGCATTTTGCATGAAGTAGCGAGCCCACCTAATACGTTAGCAACTAAGCTCTCTGCGCGTATTAAGGTTATGTCACGACTCGATATTGCCGAAAAACGCAAACCACAAGATGGTCGTATAAAGCTAAAAATAACTGAACGAAAAAGTATCGACTTTCGTGTAAGTACCATGCCTACCTTGTGGGGCGAAAAAATAGTAATGCGTATCCTTGATTCATCAAGCGCTATGTTAGGCATTGATGTACTAGGCTATGAGCCTGAGCAGAAAAAGCTCTATATGGATGCACTTGCCCAGCCTCAAGGGATGATACTAGTAACAGGGCCAACCGGTTCTGGTAAAACAGTATCGCTATACACAGGTTTAAATATATTAAACCAACCTGAGCGTAATATTAGTACTGCGGAAGATCCGGTTGAGATTAACCTTGAAGGTGTAAACCAAGTACAAATTAACATTAAAGCCGATATGACTTTTGCCAATGCACTGCGTGCATTTTTACGTCAAGATCCTGATGTAGTTATGGTAGGTGAAATACGTGACCTAGAAACCGCAGAAATATCAATAAAAGCGGCGCAAACAGGTCACTTGGTTTTATCAACATTGCATACAAACTCAGCACCAGAAACAATCACCCGTTTATTAAATATGGGTGTGCCCGCTTATAACGTAGCAAGTTCGATCAGCTTAATTATAGCCCAGCGTTTAGCACGTCGTTTGTGCCCTAAATGTAAAACGCCAGAACAACTTCCGAGTGAAGAACTGGCTCGCCAAGGATTTAGCGCCAAGCAAATTGAAGAAATGACGTTATATACGCCTAAAGGGTGTGATAGCTGTACCGATGGTTATAAAGGCCGAGTGGGTATTTACGAAGTAATGCAAATTACCCCTGAAATTGCCCAAATTATTATGCGCGGTGGTAACTCGCTTGAAATAGCTGACGTTTCACTTAAAGCCGGATTTAATAATTTACGTTTATCGGGTTTACGCAAAGCAGCCGATGGCCTTACATCCCTTGGTGAAATTAATCGCGTGACTAATTTTTAAAGATCCATAGTAAAAGCTACAAGGTTCTGAACACTAAATTCAGAGCCTTACTTATACCTAGAGACTCATATCTAAGTAATGTAAAATGCAGAAAAAGATTGTAAAGAGTAAATTATGCCTACTATTGTAAACTGCCCAACCTGTAAAACTAAAGTTGAATGGTCAGAGCAAAGCCCATTTCGCCCTTTTTGCTCAAAACGCTGTCAGCTAATTGATTTAGGTGAATGGTCGTTTGAAAATAACAGAATTTCTGCACCAATCACGTCCGCAGAAGAGTTTAGCCAAGACATGATTGAAGATATTGAAGCTATGCTGGCTAAAAATGAAGATGACTTTTTTAAGTAATTTATCTTCATTATGCCCTAAATACGAAAACCAGCATTAAGCTGGTTTTTTAGTATTTACAAAAAGTATAATTAACTTTTTTGTTTACGGTGCTTTTTATTCATACGCTTTTGCATTTTAGCAAATTTCTCTTTTTGCTCAGCGTTAAGTACTTGCATTACTTGGTGTTGCGTTTTTAGTTTAATTAAACCAAATTGCTCACCTTTTTCATGACGTTCATTTAATAGCTCTTTTGCTGCATTTTCGTCGAATGTTGCCGCCGAAAGCAATGCATCCATTTTAGCTTTATGCGCTTCACGCATCGCTTTACGGGCTTCTTTATCGTCGCCACGCAACGCTTTCATTTGTGTTTTTTGCGCTTCAAAAATAGCTTTTAGCTTAGTTTGCTGCTCATCTGTTAAGCTTAACTTTTCAACGCCGCGCTCAGAAAGTAAAAAGCGAGCTTGAGAATGGCCTTGTTTATGTCCGTCGCCTTTAGCTAATACGCTACCAGCACCAAGCGTTGCTGTTGCTAAGCCACAGATAAGTACTAATTTTGAAAGTGTGTTTAATTTAGTCATAATCATTACCTTAATATTGAATTGGTTGGTTGAGCGATTGTGGCTGCTAAGCCAGTGAGTTAACTATACCTAACTCAATGCAAAGTAACGCAAAGCAGTGTAAAGGTTGTGTAAAGATTCACCTTTGCACTATTTAGCGGGTAAAATAACGCTATAAACAACTCTAAGGGTTTGTAAATGAAACTATTAATGATTGATGACGACACTGGCCTTTGTGAGCTATTAAGTGAGTATTTAACGGCCCAAGGGTTTGAAATACAAAGCATACACGACGGTGAGCAGGGCCTTAAACTAGCACAAGCAAATGACTACGCCCTTATATTGCTAGATGTAATGTTACCAACGCTTGATGGTTTTGAAGTACTTAAACAACTTAGGCAAACAAAACTCACACCGGTAATAATGCTTACTGCAAAAGGTGAAGACTTTGACCGTATTTTTGGCCTAGAGCTAGGCGCTGACGATTACATACCAAAGCCTTTTAATCATCGTGAATTACTAGCCCGCGTAAAAGCAATAACACGCCGTATAGAGCACATTAATAGCTTAAATGCAGCCACAACGAGTAAGTTACTCGTTAATGGTATTACTGTTAACCTTGCAGCGCGAGAGGCCTCAATCGACGGCTCTACACTGACCCTTACTGGTACAGAGTACGAAATACTCACACTATTGTGTAAAAATGCAGGCGAAGTGGTTAGTAAAGAGCAAATTAGCGAAGAAGTACTAGGCAGGCGTTTAGCTTCTTTTGATCGCTCTATCGATATGCATGTAAGTAATATCCGTAAAAAAATAGCTGAGCATATTTCAGGTGAGCGAATTAAAACAATGCGAGGTACGGGTTATGTCTTTATCCAAGGCGAATAAAAGCACTTACTTTGCTTGGTTAAAACACCCTGGGCACTACCTGTTTTTTAAAGTATTTATTTGGTTTTGGTTAACTATAATCGGCACCGTAGCAGCGCTTATATTTTTAAGTAATATAACCGCTATTAATGCGGTATCTAACGAGCCACTTTATGGCCCAATGAAAAAAAACCTAATATACACCGCCAAAAGTATTGAGCGTACTGCCATTAAGCATAAGCGCAGTCTAAGCGAAGTATTAGTACACCCTCGCCTATCAAAGCGTAAACTTTTATACTTAAGCGCAGCTCAAAGCGAGGACTCTCTTAGTAGTAAAGAGGTGCCAGAGAGCATCGATTTAAGTTTATTAAACTTCACTCAAAATATGTCACCGCAAATTATTTTCACTGAGAAATATCAAGCCTTCGGTCCTGTTAATATAAACGTGCCTGAAGGGAGTTTTTATCTTTATGAAATAGATATTAACCATCAACCACCGCTAATAATGCGCTTTAAGCTTATGCCTAATTGGATGAAAATAGTCATCGCAATTGTTGCCTCTCTTATTTTAAGCTTTGTATTTAGCCGTAACTTAATAGCCCCTATAAATAGCCTTAAAAAAGCGGCAATTAAACTATCAGCGGGTAACCTAAGCGCAAGAGCCGACATTTCTGTAAACCGAAAAGATGAGCTAGGAATACTAGGGCGAGATTTTAACAGCATGGCTAATCAGTTAGAGCTTTTAATCAGCTCACAAAAACGCTTATTAGCCGACATATCACATGAATTACGATCGCCTCTTACACGTTTAAAAATGGCTACCGGACTTGCACAAATGCAAGCTAACGACGCTAGCCAATCGTATTTATTACGCATAGAAAAAGAAGCAAACCAGCTTGATAAGATGATTGCCGACGTGCTGCAAGTTTCTCGCTTAGAAGCAAAAAGCCAAGCACTTTCACTGCAAAAACAATCATTACAAATAATTGTAGATCACGTTATTAACGATGCGCAGTTTGAAGCAAAACAAAATAATAAGCAGCTAAATATAGTGGGCGCTGTAGACATAAACATTAATTGCGACGAAGGCCTTATTGCCAGTGCGCTTGAAAACCTACTTCGCAACGCCATTAAATACGCAAATAATACGATTAGCATTACTCTAAAGCATGCTGATGCCATTTATATAGAAATATGTGACGATGGCTCTGGTGTGCCAGATGATCAACTGAGTAAGCTTTGCGAGCCCTTTTTTAGACAGTCAGATGCGCGGGATCGCGTAAGTGGTGGCACGGGTTTAGGTCTTGCGATTTCTAAAAATGCTATTACTGCGCATGGCGGCAGTTTAGTATTATCAAATAAAGAACTAGGTGGCTTGTGTGCTAATATAACCTTGCCATTAATAAAAGAGTAAAGCATGTTTTATAGTAGTGAGCGTGAGCTTAAGAGTAATCAAATAACAATTAATAACTTTTATAAAAACACGCTAATTAAAGCTTATTTAGATACACCTAACGGGCAATTATTTTATGCTTATGCCATACCAGATAAAGCCAAAAATGCCATTGTAATAAGCTCTGGGCGCCTTGAAGGGTTAGATAAATATAAAGAGTTGTTATGGGAGCTGTATAACAATAATTTTGCCATATTCATAGCCGATCACCAAGGACAAGGCCGCTCTTATCGCCACCTACTAAATAAGCACAAAGGCCATGTTAATCAATTTAAAGATTACAGCGCAGACCTAAACTTATTTAATACACAAATAGTGGATACTCATTGGCAAGGTAAAAAGGTGTTAGTGAGTCATTCAATGGGCGGCGCCATAGCATTTGACTATCTTGCGCATTTTGAACACAACTTTAGTGGCGCGTTTTCATCAGCGCCTATGCTTGATATTTATACAAAAAACACACCAAAGCCTTTAGCTAAATTAATAGCAAGTACTGCAACCCTTTTGGGTCAAAAAGACAATTACGCACTAGGGCAAACCGATTACATACCCGATGAGTTTGCTACAAATGTATTAACCAGCAGCCCAGTGCGTTACGAGCTATTTAGGCAAACATATCAAGAAGAGCCATTACTACAGCTCGGCGGTGTTACTTACGGCTGGCTAAATGCGACGTTTGCATTTATAACTTCTGTGGATAACTTGAGCGTGACTATTCCACTTTATATTGCCAGTGCGCAAAACGACGAAGTGGTTGATAACAATGCCCAATATAAATTAGCAAACAGGCACGTAAACACGGTACTTAAAAGCTTTGAAGGCGCTAAACACGAGCTGTTTTTTGAACGTGATGAAATACGCCAGCCATTACTTAAGAGCTTGTATCAGTTTTGTGAGTCGGTGACGGCTTAATAAGTACCGACAAAGGGTCGAGGTGGATCAGTATATCTACCTCAGACTCAAAGCGTTCTTTAAGCATTGCCTCTACTTCATCAGCTACGTTATGTGCGCGAATCAAACTTAAATGATCATCAAGCTCTAAGTGCATTTGGATAAACTTAACTTTTCCGCCTTGGCGCGTACGAATATCATGCACACCATGTACATCAGCATGGGCTCTGGCTATATCAAATATGCTTTGCTTTTCATCATCTGGCAGTTCTTTATCCATTAAGTGATCGGCACTATCGCGAGCAATATCCCAACTGTTATAAAGTAAGTAGCCCGCTACACCTATCGCAAAAACAGGATCGGCATACAACACACCATAATAAGCTAACAAAATAGCTAATAGCACAGCGGCATTTAATATTAAATCGCCTTTGTAATGTACTGAGTCGGCTTTTATAGCAATTGAATCGGTGTATTTAACCACCTTGTTTTGTACAAATACAATGACCAACGTACACGCAATAGCAAAAATACTTACCCACACACCTAATAAAGAATGGCTTAACTGTATAGGATTAAATAACCGCTCAATACCATGAAAAGCAAGTAGGCAACCTGAGCCTGCAATAAACGCAGCTTGCCCAAGTCCAGCTAGTGCTTCAGCTTTTCCGTGCCCAAACCTATGGTCATCATCTGCTGGGCGCAGTGCGTAACCTAGCACTAAAAAACTCATAGCAGTGGCTGTTATATCCATTAACGAATCAGTTAACGAGCCAAGCATTGAGGCAGAGCCAGAAGCCAGCCATGCCCATGTTTTTGCGCCAATCATTAAACTAACCATTACCATGGTAACAATGCTTGAAGTTTTAACCCAAAATTCGTAGCTACGGTTATGCACGTTTTAATCCGATAATTAGGAGTACTCAATAGTGTGAGTATATCATTTTTTTAAAAGGTTTCGTGTATACTGCCCTTCGTCAAACTACAGATTATTTTATAAGGCTCATTATGCTGGATATTGTTTTATACCAACCTGAAATACCGCCTAACACTGGTAATATTATTCGCCTATGTGCTAATACCGGCTATGCATTACATTTAATTGAGCCGCTAGGTTTTGAGTGGGACGATAAGCGCGTGAAACGTGCAGGACTTGATTATCATGAATTTAGTCATGTTCAACGCCATGCCTCATTTGAAGATTACCTTGAAAAATGTAAACCAAAAAAAATATATGCATGTACAACCAAAGGTAGTCAATTCCATCATGAAGCTAAATACGAAGCCGGCGACTGCTTAGTATTTGGACCTGAAACCCGCGGTCTACCTGATGATATGATTCAAGCATTACCAAAAGAGCAGCGTGTGCGTATTCCTATGCAAGCTAATAGCCGCAGCATGAACTTATCAAACGCAGTAGCCGTGTTTGTTTACGAGTCGTGGCGCCAGTTGGGTTTTCCTAACGCGCAGTAAATAGCTTTGAGCTAAACAACAAAAAACCGACATAACGTCGGTTTTTTAGTTTTATAAACGCTTATAAAATTATTCAGAACGTTGCTCTCGGCCTAATAGCGCCATTGCAGCTTCTTTCATATCTTTATTTTCATAAAGCACTTTATAAATTTGCTCGGTAATCGGCATTTCTACACCGCTACGCTGCGCTAATAAATACACTTCTTTGGTATTTCTAAAGCCTTCAACTACTTGACCAATTGATTCAATAGCAGCATCAACGCTTTCGCCTTTACCTAACGCTAAACCAAATCGACGATTACGTGATTGGTTATCTGTACACGTTAGTATTAAATCGCCAAGGCCTGCCATTCCCATAAAGGTTTCTGGCTTAGCACCAAGAGCGCAACCTAAACGAGTAAGCTCTGCAAGGCCTCGGGTGATAAGTGCGGTACGCGCATTAGCGCCAAAACCAACACCGTCCGAAATACCGGCACCAATGGCAATTACATTCTTAACCGCACCACCGAGTTGTATACCAATAAAATCATCATTGTTATACACACGGAATGAGCGACCACAATGAAGTAAATCAGCGAGCTGCTGAGCAAATTCAGGTGACGTAGAAGACACTGAAATAGCTGTAGGTGACCCCATCGCCATTTCTTTTGCAAACGTAGGGCCCGACAGTACCGCAAGTGGAATATCATCACCCAATTCTTGCAAAGCCACTTCTTGTAACAAACGTCCAGTATTAGGCTCAAGCCCTTTAGTTGCCCACGCTACTTTAGCACCGTCTTGCAATGCAGGTTTGATCTGCGCAAGTGTGTCGCCAAAAGCATGGCTTGGCACAACAACAAGTACAATAGCGCTGCTAGCAACGGCATGTTGTAAGTTAGCTTCAAGAGTAAGAGTATCTGGAAAAGGAGCATCAGGTAAGTAACGTTGATTTTTCCGCTCAGCTGCAAGCGTGGCAACGTCGTCGCTATTTCTTCCCCAAAGTGTCACGTGGTGGCCATTTCGGGCTAAACAAATAGCAAGGGCGGTGCCGTAAGACCCCGCCCCTAATACAGTAACAGCTGTAGTTGCTGTACTCATAAGTTATGCGTCTGCTGAAGCCTGGTCAGCTTGCGCAGTACGTTGTTGCATGTATTGTGCAAATAACGCATCAAAATTAACTGGCGCAAGGTTAAGCTGTGGGAAAGTACCACGGTTAACAAGGTTTGAAACAGCTTCACGTGCATATGGGAACAACACGTTAGGACAAAATGCACCTAGCATGTGCGCAAGTTGCACTTCTTCAACTTCAGCAATAGTAAAAATACCTGCTTGTTGAATTTCACATAAGAACGCAGTTTCTTCACCAAGAGAAGCGGTTACAGTTAGCGCTAAAACAACTTCAAATACACCTTCGTCTAGTTTGTTAGAGCGTGTATCTAGGTCTAGCTTAACTTCTGGCGTCCATTCTTTTTGAAAAATGGCCGGAGAGTTTGGCGTTTCAAACGATACATCTTTAGTGTAAATACGTTGAATAGTAAATTGTGCGCCGTCTTGTGCAGCTGCTACGTTTTGATTTTCTTCGTTCATTGTTATTCCTAACTTGTTCGTTATTATAATTAAATTAAGCGTTTAGCTTAGCGTCAAGTTTACCTTGCGCTTCAATAGCCATCATGTCGTCGCAGCCACCGATATGTTCATCATTAATAAAAATTTGCGGTACTGTGCTTGCACCACCTGCTTTGGCAATCATTTCATCGCGTAGCTCAGGCTGTACACCAATATCATAATTTGTGTATTCAACGCCTTTGCTGTTTAAAAGCGAAAGAGCACGCTGACAAAATGGACAATACGCCTTGGTGTATAAAACAACATTACTCATAATAAATCCTCTATCGGCCTAGCTAAACTGATTAGCGACCTGTTGTAGTTGGTAAGCTGGCAGATTGCCACGCACCCATGCCACCTGCTAATAAGTAAACTCGTTCAAAACCAGCTTTACTCATAGCGGCTGCAGTACCTTGGGCAGTCATACCTGTAGTACATACAACTATAATGGGTTTAGTCTTGTACTTTTCAAGGCTTGAAAAGTCAGATTTTTTCGCATTCTCTGGGCTTAAGTGCTCAGCACCAGAAATACGCCCTGCATTAAACTCTTTTTGCGCACGTATATCGATTACTTGACCGTCATCACGGTTAATAAGTAACGTAAGCTGCTGAGGATTTATTTGACGAACAGCTGAAAGCTTACTCTTTATCCAGCCACTAACAATAAGGAAAACAATACCAACCCAAGCAAGGCTTAAAATGGGATGATTTGTAATAAATTCAATATATTGATCCATTCTACTTCCACTATGAAATTATGTTTTAAACCTAGGGCGTGTTGGCCTTTGTGGATTGAAATTTGTTCAATCTAGGGGCGATTAAATCGCGGCGCGAGATTTGTAACCTAGTGGGCTAAGTAAAAACCGAGCAACAAAGAGATAATAGTCCCTAGAAAGAACCCAACGGGCAGCGTATGTTTGGTTTTTATGCTACGTTATCGCCTATTTATGGGGAGTAACCACACTTCATAGGCTCTGCCTTGCCTAAAAACCAAACATACTGCTGTAAATTCAACCACCAAAGTGCAACACGCCCTAATATTTTAAGGATTTTGTACTTTAGCCACGCAAGTATACCCAAACCAACCTAAAATGCGAGTTTAGGAGCACTTAGAGACGTTTAAAAAACGATAAAGCCCCCCATATATAGTTAACAAGAACTCTTGATAATAAATCTATCTCAAGCAGAGTTCAGGTTAGTCAATGAGGTATAAGTGAAAAAATTTAATATCTTGTTTTCAATGCTGATCCTAGCTTAAAAACACGGTATGCTAAAACCACGCTAATAAACCTTTTAGGTGCACAGTATCCATCAACAGATACTAATTTTCAGGAGCTATTATGACAGAGCATAAAAAACCACTGGTATTAATGATTTTAGACGGTTGGGGATACCGCGAAGATACGCAAAGTAATGCTATTCTTGCAGCTAACACACCGGTATTAGACAATTTATGGGCCACACGGCCACACACATTAATATCAGCTTCGGGTTTAGATGTTGGTCTTCCTGATGGTCAAATGGGTAACTCAGAAGTTGGCCATGTGAACTTAGGCGCTGGTCGCATTGTTTATCAAGATTTTACCCGTATCACTAAAGCAATTAACGATGGCGAATTTGATTCAACCCCAGCCTTAGTTGAAAACATAGATAAAGCGGTAAGTGCAGGAAAAGCAGTTCACATAATGGGTCTTTTAAGCCCAGGTGGTGTGCATAGCCATGAAGACCATATAGTTGCGAGCATAAAACTTGCTGCAAAACGTGGCGCTAAAGAAGTTTACTTTCATGGCTTTTTAGATGGCCGCGATACACCTCCACGTAGTGCTAAAGCGTCAATCGAACGTATTGAAGCGTTATTTAGCGAACTTAAATGCGGTCGTTTGGCGTCACTTATTGGCCGTTACTACGCAATGGACAGAGACAACCGTTGGAACCGCGTAGAAAAAGCGTACAACGTAATTGCATTAGCTGAAGGTGACTTTAATTTTGATAACGGCGTAGAGGCACTTAATGCAGCGTACGAGCGCGACGAAAACGACGAATTTGTGGCCGCTACAACCATTACACCAACAGGCGCTGCTCCTGCTTCAATAAACGATGGCGACACTCTAATTTTTGCCAACTTTAGAGCAGATAGAGCCCGCGAAATTACTCGCGCTTTTGTTGAGCCTGATTTTAATGGATTCGCAAGAAAAAGAACGCCAGAGCTTAGTGCATTTGTAATGATGACAGAGTACGCAGCTGATATAAATGCACCTATTGCCTTTGGTTCAACACCGTTAGTAAACGTACTTGGTGAGTGGTTTGAAAAAAATAACAAAACACAGCTTCGCATTTCAGAAACCGAAAAGTACGCACACGTTACGTTTTTCTTTAGTGGCGGGCGCGAAAGTGAATTTAAAGGCGAAACACGCGAGCTAATTCCTTCGCCGCAAGTTGCAACCTACGACTTACAACCTGAAATGAACTCAGAAATGCTAACCGACAAACTAGTAGCAGCAATTAAAAGCGGTAAATACGATGCTATTATTTGTAACTACCCTAACGGCGATATGGTTGGTCACTCTGGTGTATTTGAAGCTGCTGTTAAAGCTTGTGAAGCTGTAGATAGTTGTATCGGACGTGTTGTTGATGCACTTGAAGAGTTTGGTGGTGAAGCACTAATAACAGCCGATCATGGTAATGCTGAGCAGATGGCTGATCTTAAAACAGGCCAAGCGCATACAGCTCACACTAGTGAACCGGTACATTTTATTTATGTTGGTCGCGATGCAGAGCCTATGCAAGGTAAAGCATTAAGTGATGTAGCCCCTACAATGCTTCACTTAATGGGCATGGAGCAACCAAACGAAATGACTGGTACGCCTATCATGATGTTGAAATAACACATGAATAGACGTATTAACCGGTTAATTAAGTGCGGTTTAATACTAACTTCATTAGTGACTGCATCTGCAGTTGCTAATGAAGATCGTACTAAAAAAGACTTATCAGAAGTTCAAAATGCACTTGAGCAAAGCCAAGCTGAGTATAACGCCCAAAGAAAAAAAATAGCGTCACTACAAAAAAACCTAAAAAGCCATGAACTCGATATAGCTAAAAATGCTAAAGCACTTAACATGGCAGAACAATCAGTAAAAGAAACTAAAACACAGCAAAAAGAGCTACAAAATAAAGCCGATGAGCTCGATAAAAAGCACACTCAATTTCAGAAAATTTTAGCCGCGCAGCTTAAAAGCGCCTATATGGCCGGTGGCGACGACTACTCTAAAATGCTGTTAAATCAAGAAGACACTGCAAAATTTGAGCGCACACTTAGTTATTACAACTACTTAAATAAAGCCCGTATTGAACAAATTGAAGATCTAAAAGACCTTCAAAAGCAAATAGTACAAAACCAAGAAGAGCTTGTTAAAACACAAGAAAAACTAGCGCTTTTATTTGATGAGCAAAAAAGACGTCAAACTGCATTGCTTAATGCACAAAGTGAACGCCAAGCTAATCTTAAAAATTTACAAGCTCAGCTCAACAGCACCAAAAGTTCAATAAACTATTTAAAAGAAAACCAACAAACTTTAGTAGCAACAATTGAAGAGCTCGAAAAAGAAAAAACACAGAAAATTGAATTACTGGGCCTAAATAAAAACAAAGGCAAATTAGACTGGCCGAGCAAAGGCAAGTTAGAGCACACATTCGGCCAACGTAAACATGGTGGTATTGATTGGAAAGGCGTATTAATTGGTGCAAAAGAAGGCACTAATATTAATAGCGTACATAACGGCCAAGTTGTATTTGCCGATTGGCTAAAGGGCTATGGTTGGGTAATTGTTGTAGACCATGGTGAAGGTTTTATGAGCCTATATGGTCATGCCCAAACACTGCTAAGAGATGTAGGCGACATGGTACGCGAAGGCGAAACCCTTGCTTTAGTTGGCCAAAGCGGCGGACAAGCTAGTTCTGGTCTATACTTTGAAATACGCCACAAAGGACGCGCAGTAAATCCTGTAAAATGGTGCAAACGCATTTAATTAAATAAATCGCTGCACCGCTCTGGAGCAGCTGATGACAACTAAAAAAACTGCAGTAATTACCATTGTTCAAAAAAATACAGGCTTTTATATAAGTCTGTATTTACTTGTATTACTAACCTTAATCGCTTTTTCTAGTAACGTACTAGCAAGCTCGATTAAAGATCTTAAA
Organism: Pseudoalteromonas sp. APC 3358; assembly: GCF_030408075.1. NCBI lineage: Bacteria > Pseudomonadati > Pseudomonadota > Gammaproteobacteria > Alteromonadales > Pseudoalteromonadaceae > Pseudoalteromonas > Pseudoalteromonas sp. APC 3358. The sequence goes on along the minus strand of NZ_JASDCE010000005.1, from coordinate 148,407 downwards.
AGACAACAAATAGACGAAATACTCTTTAACATCCATGCCTACTACGTTGAAGATCTCACCTTACAAAATAGCCACCACATTAAATATAATAGCCAACAGTTTGAGCGCTTATATTCAAAGCTCGACTCTTACTCTAAGTACTTAAATGAGCACGAACTAACCTCATTATTTGATAACACAAACGGGCGCTATACAGGTATTGGTATTGAGGTTAAAAATATCGACGAGAATATGACTATTGTTAATGTGGTTAATAACTCCCCCGCAAAAGCAGCGGGTATTTTGCAAGGTGATATTATTGTAAGTGTAAACAACCAAGCAGCCCAAAACCTTACAATCGATGAAGTAGCAACACTAATAAGAAACAGTAAATTTTCAAATATAGAACTAATTATAAGTCGTGATAACAATAAAAACCCACTCACGTTTCATGTAGCACGCCGCCAAATAAACCTCGAAAGCGTAACAAGCGAACTTCTAGATTTTGGTACTGGTTATATAGCTATCAATAATTTTTCTAACCACACATTGCATGAGGTTGCTCTGCAAGTTGCTGCCCTGCAAAGCCACTTTGGTTACCCACTTAAAGGCTTAGTAATTGATTTACGTGATAACCCAGGGGGTACATTACAAAGCGCAGTAGCGGTATCAGACCTATTTTTACAAAGTGGCACTATAGTGACTACTAAAGGACGTTTTTACGATGCCAACCAAGCATTTTATGCAAAGCGTGGAGACATTCTAAAAAATGCCCCCATTGTTGTGCTTATAAATGAAAATTCAGCCTCTGCAGCCGAAATACTTGCAGCAGCACTTAAAGACAATAAACGAGCAACCGTTGTTGGCAGTCAATCTTTTGGGAAGGGTTCTGTACAATCGCTCATTCCTCTAGGTGATGGCAACACTGCATTAAAGCTCACCACAGCTAAATACTTTACGCCGCTAGGTAAATCGATTGATGGAATAGGAATAACCCCAGATGTGGCGGTTAATCAAACAAACCTTTCACAAAGTAATAAAGCCGTTATAATAAAAAATGAACACACTAACAGTAAAGCGCAATTACTTACTGGTAACTTAGCAGATTTACAATTAGTTAAAGCAAAACAATTACTCAGCATGCAATAGCTTGTATAAGCTGTATAAATAAAGCTAAAAAGATAATAAAAACTATAAACGTGAAAATAATAAAATGGCTAATATTAGCTATTTGTTTTAGCTCAGCAACAATTAGCGCTAAACAAATAGCAATAGTGATAGACGATATAGGCTATCATCAACGGGACTTAGAGTTCCTTTCCTTACCAGGGCAATTGTCGTATTCAATTTTGCCCCATACTCCTTATTCGCAAATTTTTGCAACGCTTGCTAGTCAATCAAATAAAGAGTTATTACTTCATGTACCTATGCAGGCACTTAACGGTAAAGAACTCGGACCTGGCGCGCTTACTTTAAATATGAATAAAGAGCAGCTTCAGCAAACTCTAGGAACCGCTCTCGCTAGTTTACCGCAAGTTAAAGGCGTTAATAACCACATGGGCTCAGCGCTTACGCAGCAAAGCCAAGCTATGAAGTGGACAATGGAAGTGCTTAAAAAGCGCCATTTATATTTTTTAGATAGCCGCACAACCGATTTAAGCCAAGCACAAAATGCTGCTAACTTTTTAGGTGTTGCCAATATTAGTCGCCAAGTGTTCTTAGACAATATAACTACACCAGAACAACTGCAGCTAAGGCTTGAAGAATTAAAACAACTAGCCATCACTCATAATTCCGCTATTGCAATTGCTCATCCCTACCCAGAAACAATCGAATTTTTACGTCATGCCTTACCCGAGCTAACTAAACAAGGTTTTGAGCTCGTGCCGGTTTCGCAGCTGGTTGAGCGTAAATACATTCAGTTAGCGCAAGCTAAGAGAAAAGAGATTAGTGCTCGGTGATATAAGCTTTAAATAATGCTATATCCGAATGATAAACTAACCATTCAATAATGCAGAGTATCGGTATTACTTGATAGGATATTTTATCGTTGGGTTTCGCTTCGCTCAAACCAACTTACGCGAAAGCAAAAAGCCCCGCATTTTCATGCAGGGCTTTTTAAATTTTACTGCTAGAGGTGTGTTTAGCTCATAGCGCTTTGTAACTTTTTCATCGCTGTTTTTTCAAGCTGGCGAACGCGTTCAGCAGATACACTGTACTTTTGTGCAAGCTCTTGAAGAGTCGCCTTATCATCAGACAACCAACGTGCGCTAACAATATCTTGTGAACGTTCGTCTAGTGTTTTAAGTGCGCTAAATAAACGAGTATGCGCTTGCTCTTTCCACTGTTCTTGTTCAACGTCGTCAGCTAAATCAGCTGCGCCATCTGTTAAATATTGCACTGGAGAGTACGTGCTTGTTGGTGCGTCGTCGTTATCATCGCCCGTTAGGTCAAAGCCCATGTCTTGGCCGCTCATGCGCGATTCCATTTCACGTACTTCTTTTTCACTCACACCTAGCTCGCTAGCAACGGTACTAACCTCAGCTTGATTAAACCAACCTAAACGCTTTTTGTTTTTACGAAGATTAAAAAACAATTTACGTTGCGCTTTAGTGGTTGCAACTTTAACTATGCGCCAATTTTTAAGCACAAACTCGTGAATTTCGGCTTTAATCCAATGCACTGCAAACGATACTAAACGCACACCCACAGTAGGGTCGAAACGCTTAACCGCTTTCATCAGGCCTATATTACCTTCTTGAATAAGGTCAGCTTGTGGTAAGCCGTATCCCGAGTAGCCTTTAGCAATATGCGCTACAAAGCGTAAATGCGACATAATGAGTTGCTTGGCAGCACTAAGATCGCCTTCTTCCTGAAGTTTTTTAGCAAGTTCTTGCTCTTGTTCAACTTTAAGCATAGGAATAGTGCTTACCGCTTGAAGGTAACCGTCCATGCTTGCGCTTTGTTGTCCGACTGTAAGTGCCATTGCGTATAAATCTTTACTCATTTTTCACCTCGGTGATAAACATTTGAAACTATCTTAGCACTCTTTCTTTAAGAGTGCTAACCCCAATTTAAAACTTTTTTAAAGTATAAATCAAGCAGTTTTTAGTATGTGTTTAGTCTACTACAAGCGACTGAATAAGTGATGAATTGAGGGGCTGCAGCAGGTTAACCTCGCTGCATCACCTTATTTACAACTCATTACTTCATGGGAGGATAGTACATAAATATGACAGTTTTAATAACAGGAGGTACAACCCAGTTCGGTAAGATACGCATATCAAGCTGGGTTGGTTCACTTATAGTTTGCAGGATTTTTTATACTTTATCGGGTTCTATTTCTTTAATATATCGATTTACAGAAAGGTACGAGCCTACAAATCCTAAGCTTGTTGCAAGTAACACTAAAAAGCCGAGCTCATTAAGCGATAATCCAATTAACGAAAAGCTTGTTTGATACACCCCCGCTACACTGCTCACAGCGCTTGAAAGCCACCACATCATTAGTCCTACGCATATAAAGGCAAATAAACCACCTATTACACCATACCAAATACCGGTCCACAAAAATGGGGCATGTATAAAGGTGTTAGTTGCGCCGACTAGCTTCATTACTTGTATTTCTTCTTTTTTATCCATGATCGACAAACGGATGGTGTTACCAATAATAAGCGTCACCGAGGTAAGCAGTAATAATGCGATGGTTATTACACTTTCTTTCAGTAAATCTAGTAATGCATTTAAACGCTCTAGCCACGCTATATCGAGCTTACCAAAATCAACTTCACGTTCACTTTCTAATTTAGTTAGCAGTACTTTAGCGGCATTTGGGTGTCTATGACGTTTTGTAGGAGTAACAAGTACCACATCAGGTAATGGGTTTTTATCTAAATACTCTAAAGCTTGCCCAAAGCCAGATACGTCTTTAAATTCTGTTAGTGCTTTTTGCTTTGAAATAAATTCAACGCTTTCCACTTCTGGATAAAGTGCTAAACGCTTTACTAATGTTTGCGTTTCTTGCTCGTTCATACTTTCTTTTACAAACAACGATATTTCACTCGCTTCTTCAAAACCACTACTTACTTGCTGTACGTTTTTAACAACGAGATAAAGTGTTGCAGGTAACGTTAGGCTCAAACCAAGTACAGCAATAGTCATCATAGATGCAAGCGGCGTACGCCACATTTCACCTAAGCTATGAACACCTTGGCGAAAAATATTAATAATGAAAAAGTAACCGCCAGCTAATACTGATTTTTTTTGCTTGTCGTTACTATTTTGACGACTTTTAAAAAGTAAACTCATAGTGCTCCCTCAGCGAGCGGATCTTGAAGCATGCGGCCATCTTTTAAGGTTAGACTGCGGTACTTCATACGTGCAACCAAACCTAAGTCATGCGTCGCTATAAGAACAGTGGTGCCGTGTTTATTAAAGTCCTCAAACAGCTTTAGGATTTCCATTGAAAGCTCAGGGTCTAGGTTACCTGTAGGCTCATCGGCTAACAGAATTGGCGGAGAGTTTACAATTGCTCTGGCAATACCAACACGTTGCTGCTCGCCTCCAGAGAGCATAGACGGATGACATTTTATTTTGTCTATCAGGCCTACTTTATCAAGCGCACCATGAACACGTTTAGCTATTTGCTTATGGTGAGTACCCTCAATAATAAGAGGCAGTGCCACGTTATCAAAAATAGTATAGCGCTCTAGTAAACGGTGGTTTTGAAAAATAATACCTATATCACGGCGAGCATAAGGAATTTGACGCGAGTTTACTTTATTTAAATCAACACCGTTGATAAATACAGTGCCTGCCGATGGACGTTCCATTAAGCTAATTAACTTAAGCAATGTACTTTTACCCGCACCACTGTGGCCGGTTAAAAAGGCAAGTTCACCCGGTTTAACATGAAAATTAACTTTTTCGAGGGCGCGGTGCCCTCCAGGATAAGTCTTACTTACTTGCTGAAAATTTATCATCTTTTTATTATGCCAATTCAATTAGTTTACTAATAAAATTGGTATTCCTCGCAATTAAAGAGGGAGCAAGCTCCCTCTTTTGGTAAATTAAACGTCGTCCTCATCTTGGCTAAATAACGCATCAATAAAGTCATCGCTTTTAAAAGCGCGTAAATCATCAATACCTTCACCAACACCAATGTAACGAATTGGAATATTAAACTTATCTGCAACCGCAAAAATAACACCACCCTTTGCAGTCCCATCAAGTTTTGAAAGCGTAATACCAGTTAAGCCAACGCATTGATTAAATAAGTTCACTTGGCTAATTGCATTTTGACCTGTGCCAGCATCAATGGTTAGCATCACTTCGTGCGGCGCATCAGGATCAATTTTTTTCATAACACGAGCTATTTTTTCAAGCTCCTGCATTAAGTTATCTTTATTTTGCAAGCGACCCGCTGTATCTGCAATTAACACATCTATATTACGTGCTTTTGCAGCTTGGAATGCATCAAAAACAACCGATGCACTATCTGCACCCGTATGCTGTGCAATAACAGGAATGCTGTTACGTTCACCCCAAACCTGAAGTTGCTCAACAGCAGCCGCTCTAAACGTATCGCCAGCAGCCAGCATAACCGACTTACCTTCGCTTTGAAATTGCTTAGCCATCTTACCAATAGTCGTTGTTTTACCAACGCCATTTACGCCCACCATTAAAATAACAAATGGCTTTTTATCTTTGGTAATTACTAAAGGCTGTTCAGCCGTTTTTAGCATCGCCGCCATTTCTTGTTTCATTAACTCATAAAGCGCATCACCATCTTTTAACTGCTTACGGTTTGCAGCATCAGTTAAGCTATCAATCAACTTCATGGTGGTATCAACGCCTAAATCGGCGGTGAGCAGCTGTGTTTCAAGATCTTCAAATAATTCATCATCTATTTTTTTACCACTAAAAATAGATGCAAAGCCAGAACCTATATTAACGCGAGTTTTTAACAAGCCCTTTTTGAGGCGAGAGAAAAACCCTTCTTTTTTCGGCTTTTCTGCTTTTTTAGCTTCTTCAATTGCAAGTTCTGCTGTGATACGTTCTTGTTCTAAAAGCTCATTTCCTGCTTTTTCAGCAGCAATGCGTTCTTGCTCTAAGCGTTCTTTTTCTGCTTTTTCAGCCGCAATGCGCTCTTGCTCTAAACGCTCATTTTCTGCTTTTTCTAAAGCAATGCGTTCTTGCTCTAAACGTTCATTTTCTGCTTTTTCTAAAGCAATGCGCTCTTGTCCTAAACGCTCGTTTTCTGCTTTTTCAGCCGCAATGCGCTCTTGCTCTAAACGCTCGTTTTCTGCTTTTTCTAAAGCAATGCGCTCTTGCTCTAAACGTTCATTTTCTGCTTTTTCAGCCGCAATACGTTCTTGTTCTAAACGTTCGCTTTCTGCTTTGTCAGCAGCAATACGTTCTTGCTCTAAACGCATTTGCGCTTCTTGTTCTGCTAAACGTTTTGCTTGATCTTGTCTTTGTGCTTCAGCATCTGCTTGTTCTTTTGCTAATAACTCAGCATTCGCTTGCTCTATTGCAAGCTTTTCAGCCTTTACAGCTTCATCCTTTTTTTCAAGGCGTATTTGCTCTAGTCGCTCAGCCTCTATTTTTTCTGCAGCCAATCGCTCTTGCTCTAACAGCATCTGCGTTTCTTGATCGGCTAAACGTTGTGCATGTTCTTGTCTTTGCGCTTCTGCATCAGCTTGTTGTTTTGCAAGCAATTCAGCATTGGCCTGCTCAATGGCAATCTTTTCTGCGTTTTCAGCACGCTCTTGCTCTAAACGTTTTGCTTCAATTTGTTCAGAAGCAATACGCTCCTGCTCTAAGCGCTCTGTTTCGGCCTCTGCTTTTAAACGTTCAGCTTCAGCTTGCTCCTGTGCTAGCTTTTCTTGCTCTAAACGTTTAGCTTCAATTTGTTCAGCAGCAATACGCTCCTGCTCTAAGCGCTCTGTTTCGGCTTCTGCTTTTGAACGTTCAGCTTCAGCTTGCTCCTGTGCTAGCTTTTCTTGCTCTAAACGTTTGGCTTCAATTTGTTCAGCAGCAATACGCTCTAGCTCTAAACGCTCTGTTTCCGCCTCGGCTCGTAAACGTTCAACTTCAGCTTGCTGTGCAAGCTTTTCTTGCTCTAGCTTCTGCGCTTCTTCTTGCGCTAATGCTTGTTGTTTATCAGCGGCTGCTTTTTGCTCTGCTTCTTTTTTATCTGACTTGCCAAAACCGAGCCACGACATGAATTTACTTTTTTTTGTCATACTTGCTAATAACCACTTATAAAAATCTGATAAACTAAAATTTGAAATAGCTTGGCAATGCCCAGCAATAGTTGCTAATAAATACAACCATTCAAAACGTAAGTGTTCAATAGTAACACTTTTAATACGGTTGAAAAATGAAGCTACACGTAATCACCCATAATATTATCTGAGCTAGATACCATATACCATTTTTTAGTGAGCTAAATGAGAAAAAAAACAACGCAAAATAAAGCTACTAACAAGCCCAGTGATGGCTTTATTAGAGTGATTAGTGGCCAATTTCGAGGCCGAAAACTCCCTGTTAAAAATGTAGAAGGCTTAAGACCTACTACCGATCGAATTAAAGAAACTGTATTTAATTGGCTAATGCAAGATACGCGTGACACAAATGTACTTGATTGTTTTGCAGGTTCTGGTGGGTTAGGATTTGAAGCGCTATCTCGATTTGCTAAAAACGCCACATTTATCGAGCTCGACTCGTCAGCTGCCAAGCAATTAGAACAAAACATTAGCACTTTAAAACTCGACAACGCATACGTTAAACATACTAATTCACTCTCCTTTTTAGAGCAAAAAAACACAAACGAAGCGTTTAATCTTGTATTTGTTGACCCACCATTTCGTAAAGATTTAGCGCAAACAACCTGCGATTTATTAGAAAAAAACCAATGGTTAAGCGATGATGCATTAATTTATGTTGAAGTAGAAACAGAGTTAACCACCTTCAAGAACCCGAGCAACTGGTTGTTAATTAAAGAAAAAAAGGCAGGCCAAGTGTTTTGCAAACTCTACCAGCGCCAAGCAAATTAATACTGTTTTACATGATGCGTTTCTGTTAATATTGTCCTTTACATGTGGTGTTGCTTCGGATTACAATACCGCACCATTTTTGAACCACTTGATCAATGTTTGATCAACTTGAGCAACGCTCATAATTTAGGTAGGTGAATTTTTAATGCCAGTAATTAAAGTAAGAGAGAACGAACCGTTTGACGTAGCACTTCGTCGCTTCAAGCGTTCATGTGAAAAAGCAGGAATCCTTTCAGAAGTTCGTCGTCGCGAGCACTATGAAAAACCAACAGCTGAGCGTAAGCGTAAAAAAGCTGCTGCAGTAAAACGTCACATGAAAAAACTTTCTCGTGATAACGCACGTCGCGTTAAATTATACTAATATATTAGGTCTTGTATAAATGAGCCTTTTAATAACGCTAAAAGATGCGCAAAAAGATGCGATGAGAGCTAAAGACAAACAACGTCTTAACCCTATTCGTATGGTACTTGCTGCAATCAAGCAACGTGAAATTGACGAGCGCATAGAACTAGACGACGCAGGTATTACCTCCGTTATAGTGAAGCTTGTTAAACAACGTCGTGACTCTTACACTCAGTACAAAGATGCTGGGCGTGATGATTTAGCTGATATTGAAGCCAATGAAATAGTGGCACTTGAAACTTTCTTACCTCAAAAATTGAGTGAAGAAGAAATCATTGCTCTCATTGATGCGGCTATTGCTGATACTAACGCAGCAGGTATGCAAGACATGGGTAAAGTAATGGGTATAATCAAAAGCAAAGCCGAAGGTCGTGCCGATATGGGCAAAATCTCTGGTTTAATTAAGCAACGATTAACTGCCTAATACTCCCACATACATTAAAGTATGATTGAAGTGAACCGAGCCTTGCGCTCGGTTTCTTTGTTTTTAACTTTAATAAAAAGTACACCTACTAGGTTACTTTAAAATGAAATTTTTTATAGCTTCCCTATTTATTTTGTTATCATTTTGGTAAGTTAAAGCACGCTATACTTTGCATCAAGCAAGTATAAAAAAGTAAATTTCATATTCGTTATTCTTCTTATTATTTCAGGACTGTATTTTACTAATGGCTGGAAAGATCCCACGTAACTTTATAGACGATTTACTTGCCAGAACCGATATTGTCGACCTGATAGACTCAAAAGTAGGTCTAAAAAAAGCAGGTAAGGATTATCAAGCTTGTTGCCCATTCCATAACGAAAAATCGCCCTCATTTACCGTATCGCAAGACAAACAGTTTTATCATTGCTTTGGTTGTGGCGCTAATGGTAATGCTATTTCGTTTGTAATGGAGTATGAAAAGCTTGAGTTTGTAGATGCTATTGAAGAAATAGCAAGCATGCTTAACTTAGAAGTACCTCGAGAACAAGGCACAAACTCAGCACCAGAACGTACTGCTGCGCAAAAGCGCTCTGATTACGATTTAATGCTTCATACTGCGCGCTTTTATCAGCACCAATTAAAACACCACAGTAATTCTGCCGCCGTTATTGAATATGTAAAAGGCCGTGGTTTAAGTGGTGAGACAGTTAAAAAGTTTATGATTGGCTACGCCCCCAGCGAATGGGATGGATTATGTCTTCAGCTTGGCCGTAATAAAGAACAAAAAGAGCAATTAGTTGAATTAAAGCTAGCTTCAGAAAAAACACCGGGCAGACAATTTGATTTTTTCCGCGACCGATTAATGTTCCCTATTCGCGATAAACGCGGACGCGTTATTGCATTTGGTGGGCGTGTAATGCAAGCCGACCAAGGGCCAAAATATTTAAACTCGCCAGAGACCCGAATTTTTCATAAAGGCTTTGAGCTTTACGGACTTTATGAAGCAAAGCAAGCCCATAAAAAACTTGAGCATGTAATGGTTGTGGAAGGTTACATGGATGTTGTTGCCTTAGCCGAGCAAGGGATTGAATATGCCGTTGCATCACTAGGTACCGCAACAACAAGCGAGCACATGCATACGCTGTTTAGAACAACAGATAAAGTAATCTGTTGTTACGATGGCGACAGAGCTGGCCGTGATGCAGCTTGGAGGGCGCTTGAAAACGCACTTCCTTATTTAAATGATGGTAAAGCACTGCAATTTACTTTTTTACCCGATGGCGAAGACCCTGACTCTCTTGTACAAAAAGAAGGTAAGGAGCAATTCGAATTGCGCCTAAGCCAAGCAGATGACTTTACCAAAGTATTGTTTAATAAATTAAGCCAAGAAGTTGATTTAACACTCGACTCAGGAAAAGCTAAATTACTCAGTGCAGCACTTCCACTCATTGAAAAAATCCCAAGTGAATTTTATCAAGAAAACATTCTTGAACAATTAGGGCGTTTAATCGGAAGAACACGTGAGCAATTAAATAACCGTTTAAAAACCCCAAAGCAACAGCATTCGATTGAACGTAAGTTTAAAATAACACCAATGCGTCAAGCGATTGGTATTTTAATTCAACATCCTAACTTAGCTAAAAATGTGCCATATTTACCTGAACTCGCACAAATGAATATTGCTGGTATAGGGCTATTATTACGCTTACAAGAGCAAGCTTTAGAAAAAGAAAGCATTACCACAGCGCAACTACTCGAATTTTTTAGAGGAACTGAAGATTACGAGCCCTTAATCAAGCTTGCAACGTGGCAACACGACATAAATGAAGAGCGTTTAGAGACGGTTTTTAAAAATACTTTCAAGTTTATTGAAGATCAGTGTTTAAATTATCGACTCGAGACCCTATTAATAAAGGACAAGACTCAAGGCCTTAGTAGCGACGAAAGACTTGAGTGTCATTTGTTAATGACAGCGTTAAAAGCCACTAACAGCTAGTCAAAATTGATTTAAACTGTTATACTGTGCTATTCACTGCGTCACATTATTCTAGTTGGCTTTAATGCAAACTACATGATGGCGCCTGTTGTATCAACTTATCAGAGTGGAAGAAACAATCTCTATGGATCCAACTCCTCAGTCACAATTAAAACTTCTGATTCAAAAAGGTAAAGAGCAAGGCTACTTAACTTTTGCAGAAGTAAATGATCACCTTCCACAAGACATTATAGACTCAGATCAAGTAGAAGATATCATAAGCATGATTAATGATATGGGTATCAAGGTTAGCGAAAACGCGCCTGATGCTGATGAATTAATGATGCAAGAAACAACGACAGACGAAGACGCAGCTGAAGCTGCCGCTGCAGCCCTTGCGACTGTAGAAAAAGAAATCGGCCGTACAACGGATCCGGTTCGTATGTACATGCGTGAAATGGGTACTGTTGAACTTCTTACACGTGAAGGCGAAATTGTAATCGCTAAACGTATCGAAGAAGGCATTAACCAAGTACAGATTTCTGTTGCAGAGTACCCTGAAGCAATCACTTACCTGCTAGAGCAGTGGGATAAGTTTGAAGCTGAAGAAATGCGTTTAAGCGATATCATCGTTGGATTTATCGATCCTAATGAAGATACAGCGCCAATTTCAGCAACTAATATCGGTTCAGAATTAAGTGCTAAGCAACTTGATGACGATAAAGATGACAAAGATGATGCTGATAGCGATGACGAAGATGAAGAAGAAGTAGACACAGGGCCAGATCCTGAAGAAGCGCGCATTCATTTTGAAAATTTACGTGATTTATACAATAAAGCACGTGATACGTTTGAAGCTAAAGGTCGTTCGCATCCTGAATCACAAGCAGCCATTTTTGAAATTGGTGAGCTTTTCAGAACCTTTAAATTAATACCTAAACAGTTTGACCGCATGGTAAATAACATGCGTGAAATGATGGATCGCGTTCGCGTTCAAGAACGTCTAATCATGAAACAAGCTGTACAAATTGCTAAATTACCGAAGAAAACATTCGTTAAGCATTTTGCTAATAACGAAACTGACGCTTCATGGGTTGATTTAGAAATTTCAGGTAACGAAAAATACTCAGCTAAACTTGAAGAAGTTAAGCCAGAAATCATTCGTAGCATTAATAAACTATCTGTTATTGAACAAACAACAGGTTTAAGCATTGAGCGTATTAAAGACATTAACCGTCGAATGAGCATTGGTGAAGCGAAAGCACGCCGTGCGAAAAAAGAAATGGTTGAAGCTAACTTACGTCTTGTAATCTCAATTGCTAAAAAATATACAAACCGTGGCTTACAATTCTTGGATTTAATTCAAGAAGGTAACATTGGTCTGATGAAAGCAGTTGATAAGTTTGAATATCGCCGTGGTTATAAGTTCTCTACTTATGCTACGTGGTGGATACGTCAAGCAATCACCCGCTCTATTGCTGACCAAGCAAGAACAATCCGTATTCCAGTGCATATGATTGAAACGATTAATAAACTTAACCGTATTTCTCGTCAAATGTTACAAGAAATGGGTCGTGAGCCAAATCCAGAAGAATTAGCAGAACGCATGATGATGCCTGAGGATAAAATCCGTAAGGTACTTAAGATTGCTAAAGAGCCAATTTCAATGGAAACACCAATCGGTGATGATGAAGATTCTCACTTAGGTGACTTTATCGAAGATACAACTATTGATTCGCCAATTGATTCGGCAACAATGGAGTCTCTTCGTGGCGCAACTAACGATGTACTTGCAGGCCTAACAGCCCGTGAAGCTAAAGTACTACGTATGCGTTTTGGTATTGATATGAATACCGACCACACCTTAGAAGAAGTAGGTAAACAGTTTGACGTAACACGTGAACGTATTCGTCAAATAGAAGCGAAAGCGCTGCGTAAATTACGCCACCCTTCTCGCTCAGATTTACTGAAAAGCTTTTTAGACGCTAAATAATTTAGCGCTACTATATAAACTAAAAAGGCCGCTATAGCGGCCTTTTTTCTATTTGAAGGAAATAATCATGGCTTGGATCCAAATTCGTATTAACGCCAATGCTGCAACAGCAGATGCAGTAAGTGACCTATTAATGGAAGCGGGTAGTGCTTCAGTAACCTTTATTGACGCAAAAGACACCCCTATTTACGAACCCAAAATTGGCACCGTTGTATTTTGGGCTGATACAACAGTAATTGGCTTGTTTGAAGCTAATCACGATATGAATGAAGTCGTTGCGTTATTGAAACGCCATGATGAACTAAAGGACAATTTAGTATACAAAATAGAGCAGCTTGAGGATAAAGACTGGGAACGTGAATGGATGGATAACTTCCACCCTATTCAATTTGGTGAAAGGCTATGGATTTGTCCAAGCTGGCGCGACATTCCAGATCCTGATGCAGTAAATGTACTGCTTGACCCTGGCCTTGCTTTTGGTACGGGCACACATGCAACAACGGCCTTATGTCTTAAGTGGTTAGAAAGCCAAGATCTAACAGGTAAAACGGTTGTTGATTTTGGTTGTGGCTCAGGCATTTTAGGTATTGCAGCTATAAAACTAGGCGCAGAGCGCATGATTGGGATTGATATTGATCCTCAAGCGCTTGAGGCAAGTTTAGATAATGCTAACCGTAATGGCGTTGCAGACAAACTTGAAGTATACCTTCCAGAAAACCAACCTGAGTTTACCGCCGACATAGTAGTGGCAAATATATTAGCCCAGCCACTTCGCGAATTGCACAGTGTAATTTTAGGTTTATTAAAGCCTGGCGGCAAGATTGCAATGTCGGGTATTTTAGAAGAACAAGCACAATCAGTTGCTGATATTTATGCACCGTTTATTGAACTAGATGACATTGCCGTTGAAGGTGATTGGACTCGAGTAAGTGGCACTAAAAAAGCGTAATAAACTGCATAACCAAATTTAGAGCATTAACTCAAAACCTGCATGTAAAGCCTGTATTTAACAGGCTTTACTATTTTTTTACATATTAAAAGTTTTCTGATTATTGTGTAAAAAATAAAACTTGTATAAATTTCAAACAAATCAACCTACTTGTCATGTGGTTATCAAATGTCAATACGAAAAGGGCAAAAAAAAGTTACTTTTGTTCAATTTATAGCCTTTGATTTTTGTGAAAAAAACCGTAAACTTAGCGCCCCTTGAAAAGAGGCCTATTGAATATAGTGCGTATCGGTAAATACCAACTTGAGAATAATGTAATTGTCGCGCCAATGGCTGGCATTACAGACAGACCATTTAGACAACTTTGCCGTCGTTTAGGCGCAGGGCTAGCTGTTTCTGAAATGCTATCGTCTAATCCTAAGGTTTGGAAAACGGAAAAGTCGATGAACCGTATGGATCACAGCGGTGAGTCGGGTATACGCGCTGTGCAAATTGCAGGAGCAGATCCTGAGCTTATGGCGCAGGCCGCACAATTCAATGTTGCTAACGGTGCACAGATCATAGATATCAATATGGGGTGCCCAGCAAAAAAAGTGAACAAGAAACTCGCAGGCTCTGCCTTATTACAGTTTCCTGAACTTGTGGAAGAGATTATTGATGCAGTCGTTAATGCTGTTGATATACCTGTGACACTTAAAATCCGTACAGGATGGGATCCGGATAACCGTAATGGTGTAGAGATTGCGAGAATAGCTGAACGTTATGGCATTGCATCACTTGCTGTACATGGGCGTACGCGCGCATGTATGTACAAAGGTGATGCTGAGTACGCCACGATTAGGGATATAAAACGTTCAGTGTCGATTCCTGTTGTTGCCAATGGTGATATTACATCACCAGAAAAAGCAAAACAGGTTTTAGACTATACGGGTGCAGATGCCATTATGATTGGCCGAGCCGCCCAAGGTCGCCCTTGGATATTTAGGGAGATAGACCACTATTTGCGAACTGGGGAACACTTACAGCCGCCTGCTATTGCAGAGGTGCGCAGTATTTTAATGGAGCATTTAACAAACCTCCATCTGTTTTACGGTGAGCCAATGGGAGCGCGAATTGCTCGCAAACATGTATCTTGGTATTTGCAAACCCATGACAGTGATGGTCAGTTTAGGCGAGTATTTAATGCGCTCGACAACCCACAAGCACAGGTCGTCGCATTAGAGCAATACTTTAAAACACTAGCAGCTAACTAAGAAAGAAAGAGACTTAATAATGTTCGAACAAAACGTGACTTCTCCATTTATCACTAACCCTCATGTTCAGTCACACGAGAAACCGCAGCCATTGCGTGATGCAGTAAAAAAAGCTGTTCACCACTATTTAAAGCAGCTTAACGGTCAAGATGTGCAAGACGTTTACGACCTTGTTCTTTCAGAGCTAGAAGCGCCATTACTTGAAGAAGTAATGACATATACACGTGGTAACCAAACTCGTGCAGCAATTTTACTAGGTATCAACCGTGGTACTTTACGTAAAAAGCTTAAAAAATACGGCATGAACTAATATGCTGGCTGTGATTTATCACAGCTAATTATTAAAAAAGCACCCTAGGGTGCTTTTTTTATGCCCGTAGTTTAATAGCCGAGTTGCAAAATGCTCACCCTCATCGGCGCTTTATAAGTCGTTTTTTGAGTTGTAATCAGTTAAAATGCCCGCTTCTAAGCTAGCTCATTAACTGAGGAAATCAAACTACAATGGATACTCATCGTCCCATTCGTCGCGCACTATTAAGTGTGTCTGATAAAACCGGTATTGTTGAATTTGCCCGCGCACTAGAAGCGCAAGGCGTTGATATATTATCAACTGGCGGCACATGTAAACTACTTGCTGATAACGGCATAAAAGTGACTGAAGTATCAGATCACACAGGCCACCCTGAAATCATGGATGGTCGCGTAAAAACTCTTCACCCAAAAATTCACGGCGGCATATTAGCCCGTCGCGGACAAGATGAAAGCGTAATGGCAGATAACAACATTTCTGCTATCGACATAGTTGTAGTTAACTTATACCCCTTTGCGAATACAGTCGCTCAAGAAAACTGCAGCCTTGAAGATGCTATTGAAAATATTGATATTGGCGGCCCTACAATGGTTCGTGCAGCCGCTAAAAACCACAAAGACGTAACAATCGTGGTAAACGCGAGTGACTACGACCGTGTTATTAGTGAAATGCAAAACAATAATGGCTCTACTACATATAAAACACGTTTTGACTTAGCGATTGCAGCTTACGAGCACACTGCCGCATACGATGGCATGATTGCTAACTACTTCGGTAAAATGGTTCCTGATTACACCGAGGAAGCTGCTGTAGAGACTAAATTCCCACGTACTATCAATATGCAGTTCACTAAAAAGCAAGATATGCGTTACGGTGAAAACTCACATCAAGATGCTGCTTTTTATGTTGAAAGTGACATTGCTGAAGCATCAGTTGCAACAGCAACTCAATTGCAAGGTAAGGCCCTTTCGTTTAACAACATTGCAGATACCGATGCAGCACTTGAATGTGTTAAAGAATTTGACGTACCTGCGTGCGTAATTGTAAAACATGCTAACCCGTGTGGTGTTTCAATTGGGGACAATATTCTACAAGCATACGAGCGCGCTTTTAAAACAGACCCTACATCAGCATTTGGTGGCATTATTGCCTTTAACCGAGAGCTAGATGCCGCAACTGCACAAGCAATTGTTGATCGTCAGTTTGTTGAAGTAATTATCGCACCTAGTATTTCGAGCGACGCTGCAAAAATTGTTGAAGCTAAAAAGAACGTTCGTTTATTAGAATGTGGACAGTGGACAGGTAAAGCAGCTGGCCAAGATATTAAACGCGTTAACGGCGGTATTTTAGTTCAAGACCGCGATTTAGGCATGGTAACGCAAGGCGACTTAAAAGTTGTTTCTAAGCGCCAACCTACAGAGCAAGAACTTAAAGATTTACTATTTTGTTGGAAAGTAGCTAAGTTTGTTAAATCAAACGCAATTGTTTATGCCCGTGACGGTATGACCATTGGTGTAGGCGCAGGCCAAATGAGCCGCGTATACTCAGCTAAAATTGCAGGCATAAAAGCTGCCGACGAAAACCTTGAAGTTAAAGGTTCAGTTATGGCGTCTGATGCATTCTTCCCATTCCGTGATGGAATTGACGCAGCAGCAGCCGCTGGTATTACTGCGGTAATTCAGCCAGGTGGCTCAATGCGTGATGAAGAAGTGATTGCAGCTGCTGATGAAGCTGGCATGGCAATGGTACTTACTGGTATGCGCCATTTCCGCCACTAATCACACAAAGGGTTAAACGTTGGTTTAACCCTTTTTGTTTGCTATAAATTCACGTATTCTGATTATTCAATAACCTATTTAAAATTATAATGTGAAGGAACAAACAATGAAATTTGCGCTAAAATCGCTACTTGTAGCCACACTAACGATGACATCGACTATGGCGCTTAGCCATAACCACGAATCGAGCCTTGAGCATGCACTTCAATCAAGCGAACGTAGCGCTAAAAACAGCGTTCGTGACGAATATCGTCACCCGGCTCAAACACTTGCATTTTTTGGCTTTAAACCAACTATGACAGTTGTTGAAATTGCGCCAGGCGGTGGTTGGTATAGTGAAATTTTAGCGCCAGCACTAAAAGAGCAAGGTACTTATTATGCCGCGCACTTTCCTGCTGATTCATCAGTTGGCTACTACCAACGCTCTCTTGCGGGCTTTAAACAAAAAGTAGCTGAAGATGAGCGCTTTAGTAGCGTTAAAATTACTGAGTTTGCACCTGTAACACATTTAGATATTGCGCCAGCTGGCAGTGCCGATATGGTTTTAACTTTCCGTAATGTGCATAACTGGTATATGGGCAAAGATAAAAGCGGTGCATTAAGTGCATTCCAAGCTTTTTATAAAGCCCTTAAACCAGGTGGTACATTAGGTTTAGTTGAACACCGTTTAGCTGAAGAGCGTGCTGACGAAGATCAAAAAACATCAGGTTATATGAAGCAGAGCTACGTAGTAGACCTTGCTAAACAAGCTGGGTTTGAATTAGTAGCAAGCAGTGAAATAAATGCAAATCCAAAAGATACAGCCGATCACCCTAAAGGTGTATGGACGCTACCACCAAGCTTAAGACTCGGCGAACAAGATGCTGACAAATATAAAGCCATTGGTGAAAGCGACCGCATGACGCTGAAATTTAAGAAACCGCTTTAAATAGGAATTTTCGCCATGAATGTTTTAGTCATTGGCAGCGGCGGCCGCGAACACGCACTTGCGTTTAAAGCCGCTCAAAACACCAAAGTAAATACTGTATTTGTAGCCCCTGGTAATGCAGGTACTGCACTTGAACCAAAACTTGAAAACGTAGCAATAAACGTTGACGACTTAGATGGTTTACTTAGTTTTGCACAGCAAAACAAGGTAGAGCTTACTATTGTAGGTCCAGAAATACCGTTAGTACTGGGTGTTGTTGATAAGTTTCGTGAACATAACATGGCTATTTTTGGCCCAACGGCAGGCGCAGCCCAGCTTGAAGGCTCTAAATCGTTTACTAAAGATTTTTTAGCGCGCCACAATATCCCATCAGGCGATTATCAAACGTTTGAACAAATTGACCCAGCCCTAGCTTATTTAAAAGAAAAAGGCGCGCCAATTGTTGTAAAAGCAGATGGTTTAGCTGCAGGTAAAGGCGTAATTGTAGCAATGACGGAAGCCGATGCCGAAGATGCTATTCGCGATATGCTTGCGGGTAATGCTTTTGGCGATGCGGGAAGCCGTGTTGTTATTGAAGAATTTTTAGAGGGTGAAGAAGCGTCTTTCATTGTAATGGTTGATGGCAAAAACGTATTACCATTTGCTACCAGTCAAGACCATAAACGCGCTTACAATGGCGATGCCGGTCCTAACACGGGTGGCATGGGTGCATACTCACCTGCGCCAGTTGTTACGGATGAAATCCACCAGCGTATTATGAACGAAGTGATCTACCCTACGGTAGAAGGCATGGCAAGCGAAGGCCATCCGTACACCGGCTTTTTATACGCAGGTTTGATGATTGACGAAACAGGTACCCCTAAAGTAATTGAGTACAACTGTCGCTTTGGCGACCCTGAAACTCAACCAATGATGCTACGTTTACAATCAGACCTAGTTGAATTGATTGAAGCTGCTAACCGTGTAGAACTTGATAAAACAACGATTAAGTTTGACCCACGCGCAGCCGTTGGTGTTGTACTTGCAGCTAAAGGTTACCCTGGTGATTACCCTAAAGGTGATGCAATTTCGGGGCTAAAAGTTGATTACCCTGCGGGTGAAAAAGTGTTTCATGCGGGTACTAAGCAAAGTGGCAATGACGTTGTAACCGCAGGCGGTCGCGTATTATGCGCAACAGCACTTGGTAACACTGTTACAGAAGCGCAGCAGCGCGCCTATGAGCTTGTTAAACAAATTAGCTGGGATGGTATGGAATATCGTACTGATATAGCTTACCGTGCTATTGCACGCGAGCAATAGCCTGTAATACCTATTCATTGGTATAACCAGTTAATTTAACTACAAAAGCGCAGTTTATCTGCGCTTTTTTAGTGCTACACTAATTAAAAGGTTTTTTAAAAGTAAATTAACGTTGGAACTAAGAACTTTACGTTACCATGCAATTGCTGTTGCCATACTGATATTTATATTTTTTATAATCAGTACATTGGCATCAAACCTTGTCGTGCCTACACGATATACAATTGATAAAACGGCTCCAATGTACCTCGATTACGCCTACTATATTGACGAAACCAAAACTAAAACATTCGATACCATCATTAACCAACCTGAATTACTTACTCATCAACCATTTTCAGATGTTCCATGGAGTTTTAGCCAGCAAAACTATTGGTTGTTTCTTGATTTAGAAAATAAAAGCCTTAACAAGCAAAATGTTGTGGCACATTTTGACAACCCTATGGTCGATCACCTTACGGTGTATCGCCTCGATAAAAACAACAAACTAATTGAAACATACAAACTCGGCGATAAAGAAGAAGCCCTCTCTTTGTTTGAATACAGCGTACCGCATATTCGTTTTTTAGTAGAAAGAAAATCGTCACAGCGCCTAGTAATGAAAATAGACACAGTCGGCATAAGTAAAACACCTGTAAACTTATATCGTGATAAAGAGTTTATTGACTTAGTGCGCTCTCAAACTGGGATCTGGGGTATTTTTGTAGGCGTGCTATTGATGGCTGCGCTTTATAACTTGGTGCTTTATTTTGGCATAAAAGACCGTGTTTATTTAATTTATATTGGCTATATCATTAGTGCGTTAACCTTATTGGGTGCAGTGCTTGGTTTTGGATTTTATTTATGGCCAGTGCAATGGCAGTTATATATTCACGAAAAAGTCATATTTTTTAACTACGCAATATCATTTTTCACTCTCGCCTTTTGTACTATGTTTTTACGCTATCACAAGGACAATTGCTGGCGATACAAAATGAGCGTAAAACTGCTTTTGTTTATGTCAGTAATGGCTATAGCTAGTTTATTTATTCCTGAGTACATTGCAGCCCCGTTGTTTTTTTGTGTAATGGCACTTTTATACGTTGTTTGTATTATTTTAATTTATAACAAGCTACGTAGCGGCTTTAGGTGGGCTAAGTTTTATGTACTCTCGTGGATACCGCTGATATTTGGTGCGGTAATACAGCCTATGGAGCTCACCGGCTTTTTGGCTTATAGCTTTACCTCCCGCCATGCCTTTTTAATGGCTATTTTGTGCGAAGTTATTTTAATGGCAATGGCGTTAGCTGACCGAGTAAGGTATCAGCGCGAACGTGCGCTTTACCATGCCACGCACACACAACAAACAAAGTTACTTAATAGCTCCAAGCTAAAACAAGCATTTATGGCGCTACAAAGCCAAAACCGCTCAACAACTTTATGTTTAATAAAAATACGTCACTTTAATTCGCTCAATACAATTATTACCTCTTCTCAGGGCTACACACTTATAAAGCATGTAGCCAAAGAGCTTGAATTAGAACTCAGCCATGAACGCGAATTTACAAACCTCGAAACAGATTTAAACACCAGCCCACGCTTAGCCGATTTAAGCAGTGGCGTATTTGCCTGTATTTCTACTAAAACACAAAACCAAGAAATGCTAGAAGCACTACTGACTAAAATAATTAGCAGCCTACCAAAACAATATGAAATTAAAGGGCTAAACCTGCAGCTTAGTTACAGTATAGGTATTAGTAGTGCAGGTAAGAGTAACGACTTTGAATATTGGTTAAAGCGTGGATATTTAGCGCTTAAAAAAGCAAAAGGTAGCGTTAATCAAGTTGGGTCATCGTCAAACGGTAATAATCTAATGATGGACGTTGCTCTAGCCGCTAAGCTGCAACAAGCCATCAAAACAAATCAACTGGCACTTTATTACCAACCTCAAATAAACTTATTAAGTAACCACGTAAGTGGTGCTGAAGCTTTATTACGTTGGCCCGACCCAACTTACAGCAACTTATCAATTGAAGAACTAATAATACTTGCTGAGCACACAGGCATTATTAACGAGCTAACACTGTGGGTAATAGAGCAAGCCTGTAAAGACATAGTCAAGCTTACAAAAAATGGCTATAACGAGCACACAATTAGCGTAAATTTAAGCGCTAAAAACTTAACTATAAATAACTTAGCCGAAAAAGTAGAAAATATTTTAATTAAATACCAAGTGCCGGCACAGTTACTTAAATTTGAACTAACCGAATCAGCCTTCGTAGATAGCCAAGATGCACTTATAAAGTTAGTTGATGAGCTAACCGCATTAGGTATTAAAGTAGTACTGGATGACTTTGGGACAGGCTATGCGTCACTTAGCTACTTAGTCAATTATCACTTTAGTGAACTTAAAATAGATAAGTCATTTGTTTTTGATTTACCTAATAACCCTACTCACCAGGTTATTGTACAAACAGCCATTGATATGGCGCATAACCTCAATTTATCAATAACAATTGAGGGGGTAGAAACCCAAGAAATCCATCACTTGCTCAAAGATATGAATGCTGATTGCGCCCAAGGTTATTTATACGCAAAAGCACTGCCTTACACCGACTATTTACACTTCTTAAAAAGCCAATATAGCTTAAAAATGTTAGACTCCTCTCTTTAACATCTTTAGGGGCCAAGTAAAGATGCAAGGCACACTGCGTAAATTAAAATCGAGCTTAACCGAACCAGTACAATATCACTTACCTGTAGGTGAACACCTAGTAGACTTAAATGCATTTATAGGTAAGGAGCTTACGCTTACCTTTAGTGGCACTATTTTATGTTCTAACTGCGGTAAAAAAACCAAAAAAAGCTATTCTCAAGGTCACTGTTTTGTATGCATGCGCAAGCTCGCTAGTTGCGATATGTGTATTATGAAACCAGAAACCTGCCACTACGATCAAGGTACTTGCCGAGAGCCACAGTGGGGCGAAGAAAACTGCATGATCCCGCACTATGTATATCTCGCTAACACCTCTGGGTTAAAAGTAGGTATTACCCGCCACACACAAATACCGACTCGTTGGGTTGATCAAGGCGCGACTCAGGCATTACCTATTTTTAAAGTGCAAACTCGCCTGCAATCAGGTTTAGTGGAAGTTGCATTGGCTGAATTTATTGCCGATAAAACGAATTGGCGCAATATGCTAAAAGGTCAAAACGAAGCAATTGACTTAAAAGCAGCTGCAGCCGAGCTGATCCCACAAATTAGTGAAAAGCTAAACGAGCTCAGTGAATTATTTGGCGCAACAGCAATAGAACAACTTGATGAAGATGTGGTTGATTTAAACTTTCCAGTAACCGAATACCCAACAAAAATCAGCTCATTTAACTTTGATAAAGACCCTGTTGTAAGTGGTGTTTTACAAGGTATTAAAGGCCAGTACTTAATTTTTGAAAAAGGCGTTATTAATATTCGTAAATTTACGTCTTATGAAGTAACCGTAGGCTAACGGGCTATGTTAAACAGCTACCCACAGTTATTGGTTATTTATAATGAGCTTGAGATAGCCCATAACCAACAAGAGCAACAAGAGTGCTTACACAGCGTTATGCAAAGTGAACTAAGCGATGTGCGAGTACTTAATAAGCAAGGTGACTACCTTAATTTACAAGGCACTGCTTGCCCTGAATTGAATGGCGAGCAACTAGCACAGCTTGTTACAGCTTACTTATTAAATGAAGGACAATGCTGCCTTGGTAAAATCAAAACCCTAAGCACAGCGCAAGCGTTTGATTTATTAGGGCTATAAACACTCTCTTTATTTAGATATCAGTAAGCACTTTTATATGCGCTACAGCACTGCGACCTAAAGCTGATAGCGCATAGCCACCTTCTAAATACGAAATAACACCTTTGCAGCCGCCCTCTTTAGCAACACCACATAGTTGCTCGGTAAGCCAAATGTAGTCATCCTCTACAAACTTTAAGCTCGCCATATCATCTTCTAGGTGTGCATCAAACCCTGCGCTTATAAAAAGTAATTCAGGCTTAAACGCTTTTAATTTTGGTAACCATTGCCCAGTAAACACCTCTTTTAGGTCGTCGCCATTACTAGCAATTGGCAGAGGTGAATTAACTATATGACTATTATTTTTAACCGCTGTATTTGGGTAAAACGGATACTGAAATAACGAACAAAGCAGCACGTTTTCGTCATCGATAAAAATGTCTTGCGTGCCATTACCGTGGTGTACATCAAAGTCAGCAATCGCAATACGCTTAACCCCTTTGCTTTGTGCATACTTAACGGCAATAGCTAAGTTATTAAATACACAAAACCCGGATGATGAATCTTTATTTGCATGATGCCCAGGCGGGCGAACTGAGCAAAAAGCAGCATCGAGTTTATCGGCAAGTATTTCATCAACAGCTAACAACCCTGCACCTACTGCCCGCTCTATCGCTTTAAACGAATCGGGGCACAGCCACGTATCGCCATCTAAATTAGCGAGTCCTTCGGTTGGTAGTGTAGTTTCTACGTGCTTAACTAAAGCCTCATCGTGAGCAAGTAAATAATGCTCACGCTCGGCCTTAGGTGCCTGCAGGTGTGTTAAGCCAACATCTACACCGCTGGCTAATAACCTGTCGGTAATTGCATCTAAGCGCTCTGGGCACTCAGGATGGTCGTCTATCATTTTATGCTTACGGCAATGAGGATGTGAAATAACTGCTGTACGCATAAAGTGCTCCTAACCAAAGTAAATTGAATGCTTAATATAACAAAGCCACCGACGGGTGGCTTTGCGACTTTGGTTTATATCGATACTTTAAATATCGGTACTTTAAATACTAATGTTATTAGCTATTTTGCTTTTAAATGTAGGTTTCTAAAATCAAAGCTAAAGTCGGTAACTTGTGTTGATACTGCACGCATTTTAGCGCTGTTTACACGGTTTTGTGAGCTCATTTCAAAACGAATAAACGCATCCGCTTCAAGCAGCTTTTCATCCCACTTAACTATAAATGTATTACCAGTGTAATGCTCAAGAGTGCCTTTTAAGCGCTTGGTATGCGTAAAATCAATATGTAACTTACTATCAAGCTGTTCAATAATTACATCGCCATACCAATCATCATGTAATGTACCGGTATAGTTAATATTTGGTAATTGTGGTTGGTAGTCAGCGGGTGCTTCTGGTTTTGCATTAGCGTACGCCTGTTGTTTACCTTCAAAATGACTTTTAGCTAAATCCTCTACCCAGTCTTTATCTTCGAGCTCAAGTGCATCTTCAAGTACTTCATGGGTTACTGCCGAAAGCGCACCGAAAGCTTGTTGATTAGATAAAATAACAATACCGAGTTTTTTCTCAGGCAATAAAGTAACTTGCGATACCATCCCTAAAATACCACCTCCATGACCTAGCTTTTTAAAGCCGTGGTAGTCTTCAATACTCCAACCTAACCCATAACCCCTAAACTGCTGATGATACGATTCAAACGCACTTTTAGACGCCATAGACGTAATATGTGGGTGCCACATTTGCGCTTGTTGCTTTTCGCTAAACAACTGCTCGCCACTTGGCATTTTACCGCCCGCTAATTGCGTACGAAGCCATTGGCTCATGTCGCTTACACTTGAAGCAATGGCACCTGCGCCTCTAAAATCTTCTAAGTAATTCACAAAAAATGGATGAAGCGTGCCATCCATAGGAATATGACCTGTCGCCCAATTTTTATTACTTTTTGGAATACGTGAAAATCCCGCGCGTGAGTTATCCATGTGCAGCGGCTGTAATATATTTTTTTCGATATAATCGTTCCAGCTGATACCCGACACACGTGCAACCACCTCACCAGCGGTAACAAACATCAGGTTGTTATAAGCGTATTTACTACGAAAACTGCTCGCTGGTTTTAAATACTGTAATCCCGCTAAAATTTCATCAACTGACTTATCGGTACTTGGCCAAATCATTAAATCGCCCTGCCCAAGCCCTAGCCCACTGCGGTGACTTAATAAATCACGAATACGCATTTCGCGTGTTACGTATGAGTCGTATAATCTAAACTCTGGTAAATGATCAATTACGCGGTCATCCCAGCTTAACTTCCCCTCATCAACCAACTTGGCAAGCGCTGCTGTTGTAAACGCTTTCGTGTTTGAAGCAATACCAAACAAGGTGTCTTTGTTTACTTTTTTGTTGGTATCGAGGTTAGTTACACCAAAGCCTTTAGCAAATATTACTTTATCGTTTTCAACAATGGCGACTGCCATACCGGGTACGTCAAAACGCGCCATTGACGCTTTAATAACGTCATCAATTTTGTTGGTATCAACTTGTGCCCAGCTACTAAACGAAGTGCCTGCTAGTAGTGCAATTGCGGCAAGTTTGGTTAATTTCATATCAATCCTATTTTATTATTTTTGATGAACTGCAAATTCAATTGCTGCGCGCTCTTGATTGGTATCGCTTTTTTGTGCGCGATTTAATATCGCATCACTGTATTCTTTTGGTACGCCCGCTTCAAGTGATCCGCGATGAACGTGTTTTATGTACCAATCGTATGGGAGTACATCGCTGTTGTGGGTATTAGCTATATAACAATGTGCAGTTACAGTCTCACCCGTTAGAAGCGTTGGGGCTATATCTACGCAGTCGTAACCTACGCCCTCAATACCATCTAAAATAACTTTTTCATCTTCATTAAGCTCATAAATAACGCCGTAAACCAGCGCGTCTTCTTTATCGCTTGGGCAAATACTGCATTTGCCAGAGCCATCTTTAAATAGCATATCAAAAGTTAGCTCGTAACCTTTAAGTACCGCTGTTCCTACACGCTTTACATTAGGTAAGCGCGCTAACAAACGATTAGATGACATATTAGAGCCAAACGAGAAATTATATAACGGCATTTTATCTCCTGTACTTTTTAAATAAGTTAAATAACAACACGTACTGCAAGGGCAATTAAAATAACGCCAATTCCACGGTCAAACCAATAACCGCGTTGTTGGAAAAAACCCCTTACATTATTTCTAGAAAGTATTATTGAAAGCATTGAAAACCACGCCCAAGTAGCCAATGCCATGTACACACCGTAACCGACCTGTACGCTAGTCGGTGTTGTTGGGCTAATCACGAGTGTAAATAACGACATAAAAAATAACGTGGCTTTTGGGTTTAATGCATTTGTGAAAAAGCCGCGCCTAAAAGCAAGCCAAACGGATTCTTCTTGGACGGTTTTGTTTTCAACATCTTTTGCAGCCTCGCCTTCATTACTTGCTGGAGGTTTTGCAGCTCTGAGTGCTTGTACGCCTAAATAAGCTAAATATGCACCGGCAAGATACTTAAGCGCCATAAATAAACTAGGCGATTGCGTTAAAATAAGCGCAACACCTAAAACGCAATAGGCAACGTGCAGTAAAATAGCAGCGCCAACACCGGCGCTTGTCCACAATGCATTGCGCCTTCCTTGTTGCACACTTTGCTTAAGTACTACGGCAAAGTCGGGCCCTGGGCTTGCTACTGCAAAAAAATGAGCAATAACAATCAGTAAAAATTCATCTAAGTATTCCACGCAGATCCTTGCTAGTTTGGCGAATAAGCTAATAACAGCGGGTTAGCCGAGTTATTTACCAATGCTTTAATTTCTTTTTGTGCTTTTTTAAACTGACCACGTAAATGCGGCTTTAAATGCTTTTTAGACACTTTATCGTTTTTAAAGTAGCTAATCAGGGCATGCATAAATACCGTATGTGTTTCACTTAACTTAGCTTCACGGTTAGCGTATGGATTATAACAAGAGCCACAACCGCCTTTAAACTGATACACCGTGTTGCTCATCATCACACCAAACCCTAAAAAACAGGCAAGTGCATCGGCAGCTTGTGGTAAATACTCCCTACCGCCTGGCGGTAGCACCCCAACGTGATGAATAAGTATGGTGGCCAGAGTACCCGCATAACTAGCCACTAAATCTTGTGGCTGATTAATCTGATTAGGATTAAAAGAGATACTGACCTTATGGCTTGGCGGCACAATTAGATGGCTGCCTTCGCCACGTATTTCATCACTAAATTCAAAGTGCGGAAAAACTTGCGGTTGTAACTGCTGAGGTGCGATTAATTGAATAGGCCATGCGTTCATACCCGCGTAATTAGTAACGCGGGTAAAAACATTACTCGCCATTTCCTCAATGCTCGATACCGAATCAGGGAAAAAAGTGGCCGTTGGCAGTATTATTTGAGTGTGCTTTGTAAAAAACTCTGCATCAAAATTTTCTACAGCCCAAATAAATGTATCAATAAGCCATTGCTGCTCTTGATCTTCCAATAAAGGTGCCGATTTAAATAAAGCTAACATAAGGTGCTCTTATAAGTTTTAGTGCTAGTTTAGTTTTTTTGTGTAAGCGCCCAATCCCACGCTTGAGTATTGTATAGCGGCACTGTTGATAGTGCATGGTGGTGGCTACCACTGGATTCTTTAGTTGAATACGATAAGTACAATAAAGTACGATTCTCAGCATCGTAAATACGGCGCACTTTTAGTGATTTAAATAATATACTTTTAGATGATTTGAATATCACCTCGCCCGACTTGCTACGGTCTATTTTTTGTAGCTGCTGCGCTGTAATAGGACCTGTTTGACGACATGCTATAGACATATCAGACGGATCAGAAAAGTCCAAATTAGCCTCTATATGACTAATATGACAAGTAACACCTTTAAGGATTGGATCTTGCTGCGAATTAACCACAACATCTTTAGTTGTAAATAATCCCAGACTTACCGATGCAACATCGTCAGAGCAAGCACTTAATGTAACAACTGCACCTGTAAGTAAAGCTAAACGTTTAAATTTTTGTGGTAATTTCATACTTATCCTTAATTAATATATAAGTAACTTAGCACCTACGTTACTAAGCGAAGGTTCACCTGTTTGTTTTTATACTAACATCAAAAATAAATACGACTAAATTAGTTTAAAGTAAAGATTTTAGATAGCTCAGGGTTTAGCGAACCCTGTTGTATTTGATACAATTAACTCTCGCTCATGCAGTAACTCATAATAGGAAACGCCTAAATGCCGCACATTATTATTGAACACTCAGAAGACCTCCCTGTTTTACCACAAGTACTGGTAGAAAAAATTCACACTACCGCTTTCGAAAGTAACTTATTTGAATTAGAAACCATCAAAACACGCGCTATTGCTTATCAGCAATATCAACTTGGCGCAGGAAAATCAGGGTTTATACATATCGCGGTACATATTTTAGCGGGACGCTCAATTGAGCAAAAACAAATGTTAAGCGAACTGCTACTTTCATGCTTAAAAACATACTGCAGAGCATCAGACAGTTTAAGCGTAAATATTTACGATATTGAGCATGAGATATACCGTAAAAATTAGTTAACTCTTGTAGTTTTGAGCAATAAAAGTAAACACTAGTAAGTAAAAAGCCCCAATAGGGGCTTTTTTTGTATTCTAAAATCAGGTGCAGCTCATTGTCATTTACAAAACAGAGCATGAATAGCGTCCGATCTAACGCTGGAATTTAATAGTGCATTCGCACTCTTTCAAATTTAAGAAAGCTTAGCTTAATCTATGGATTAACTTTATTTAAATTATATTTATTATTAGAGGTAAATAAAGAATAATAAATTACACGATATTAAGTTCATGTAGCTTCAAATAATTTGAGTAGGTATTTTTTGGAAAGTTTGCAAAAGTGGTGGCCCCTCCCAGACTCGAACTGGGGACCTAACGATTATGAGTTGCAAAACAAGGACTTACTACGAGTTACTTTTTGATATAACTATTTACTAATTTTCATAGCTATATCATAGGGTTATTGAATAAAACCCACCTCTGATGCATAAATCATTATGTATTTCAAAACGTTAAATTTTACGTTCAAAGTAGCACAGAGGTAGCACCATATGTCAGACACAAAATTTCGCTTCACAGAATTATCGCTTGAAAAGATAGAATCAAACAGTAAACGCACTCGCTATTACGACAACCTATTGGCAGGACTAATTTTAGATGTAACCGTAGCTGGTAAGAAATCATTTAGAGTTTATAAAAAGATACCAGGAAGAGATACCCCTATTAATGTCACTCTTGGATACTTCCCATCAATTACACTTGATGATGCAAGGCGAATGGCCAAAAAAGTAATGGCAGATATTGCTGAGGGTATAAACCCAAACGATCTTAAGCGCCAATTTAGAGCGGCTTCAATTACCTTGAAAGAAGCCTTTGATTCATATATCGAATCTAGAGATCTAAAGCCTATAACTGAAAGTGGTTATCAGCAAAAAATAAACTGCTACCTGCCAGACTGGCATAACAAGCGCCTAGCCGATATAAATCAAACAATGATTTTAAAGCGCCAGCGAGAAATAACCTCAAGAAGCCCTGCTCAGGCAAATTATACCATGCGCCTAATGCGTGCTTTATTTAACTTTGCTAAAGCTGAATACAAGTCTTCAGAAGGTCGCTCATTATTTCCAGAAAACCCTGTAGATGCACTTTCTGAAAAACGAAGCTGGAATAATGTAAAGCGTAAAACAACAAGACTGCGTCGTTCACAACTAAAACCATTCATAGACGCATTATATGAAGTTAGAAATGAAGCTGCTAAATATCGTCAAAATAGTCGTGTCGGTTTTTGTGATTACTTAGAGTTTTTAACCTTTTCTGGCTTGAGGAGATCTGAGCTACTGCAACTCCCATGGTCACAAGTACACCTTGAAGATAGGATATTCATTTTAGAGGATACAAAAAATGGCTTGGACGTCGAGTTTCCTATTACAGATCGATTAGCTGAGATATTTAATCGACGAAAAGAATACAAGGTATCTGACTATGTTTTTGGGACAAACAGTAAAAAGGGCTACTTAACTGATCCTAAAAAAACGTTGAAACATGTATGCCAAATTGCAGGAGTAAAAATCACTTCGCATGATTTACGCAGAACATTTACATCTATGGCTGAGAGTAGTGGTGTATCAGGGTACCTCCTAAAACGCCTGCTGAACCATATAACAGATAAAAGCGACGTAACTGCTGGTTATTTAATTTTAACTGCTGAGGAGCTTAAAGAGCCCGCAGAAAAAGTAACCGAAACAATTGCCAAATATGCAGGTTTGATCGAGCCAGAGCCAGAAAATAAAATGACTGAAATGAAAATTTTGCTCGCGAACTTAACTAAAGAACAAAAAATTGAGCTTATGAGTACTTTGCTAAATTAAAGTTTATGCTGAATCAGTTTACTTTAAATCTAAAAAGTCCCTTAGTGGGACTTTTTGTTGATTATCTTTGAGTTGCAGACGCTTTATTGACAAGCTGCACTTGAGAGGTAATAGCGCGCTCAATAACTTGACTATAAACTCGCTTCTTCTCGCTTGAGCTAGAATCTAACACAAAATCTGAAAGCTTAGAGTTTTGCGTTGGCTTTGGCTTAATTAAATTTGAAAACATAAACACTCCTAAAGCTCGTTTTTTGAGCTGGATGGTGATTCTATCAGGCTCTCCAGATCTTCTCTAGTGAATTTTTCATCTAAATGATGTTCTATTGCCTGAACGTTATCGTGGTAAAAACGTGTTTTGCCCTTATTATTTTTAACTAATAAATCCACTTGAATTTGACTACCAAACTTTAACTTAAGTTCCCTTATAACCTTCTGAGAAGCAAAGAACTGATCAATAAAAGTATTAGGTAGAATTCTACGTCCTTCTAGCTTTTCTCTTGCCTCAACGAACTCCCAAGCGAGCTCTGGTTTTTGATATACAAATAGAATTAGTACTTGCCTTCCTTTGCGGGTAGAGCGTTCAATATTCTTTTTTGCAACATCATAACTAGCCAAAGTTCCATCTAACAAAAAAGACTGCTTGTTTTTAAACGCATGGTCAAGTGTTCGCTCAACAATAAAAGATACAGCACGATGAAATAAATACGAGTTATTACCTGTATAACCAGGTATAAGCTCTCTCAGTTCATCAGGATCAAGCCTTAATACATTATCAGCACCAATTTCTTCCAAAAAGGCTTTTGAAGCTTCAGTTTTACCTGCACCAGGTGAACCAGCCATGAAAACAGAAACTGGCCTTATGTCTGATGGGAACTTGTTTTTATCTGTTAGATCGCGAGCTATACGTGTTCTATTGCTTTTTGCAAAGGATATAGCCTGTTGTTCTAGTTCTTCTGGTGTCATATAAAACCTTAATCATCTCTATTCATTATGTCACTTAAGTAGTTATTCGCAAGTGATTCAAACTCAAAGTAAGTCTATATAAGACTAAACGTCTTTTATGTAAGCCGGCTCTTTTCATACACATAATTTTTATTCACAATTCGTTGCCTAATAAATTAAGTTTTTTTGTTTTTTAGTTATTAAAGCTATTAAGTAGCACGCTGTATCTACTGATAATAAAGGGCTGCAAAGGTGTTACTGTTCATCAGTGACAAACATCTGTACGCCAGTGACAAACATTTGGCCGTCAGTGACATAAAATCGTTCACCAGTGACAAACTTTTGTCCATGAGTGACGTTACTATTTATTACTTATACATATCTTATTCAGTATACAGTGAGGCTTTTCGTTACTCATGAGGTATCTAATTTCTTTCCACGGAGAAAGTTATTACTGGGAGCGATAAGAATACCTAGATCTGAGCTGGCGATTGAAACTCCTGCATTTGGATGGCATGTAAGAATGAGATCTAAAGCACGTGTAAAGCGTCGTTTAAATCTACTGAGTTCAAGCATTTTAAGATATGGAAATATATCTTTATGAAGAGTGACCCACGGCACGAAACTAACTCCACCCTTTTCATAACCTCGGCGAACCAAGTAGATGTATAAATCATGAGCAAGAACAATGTCCTTACTCCTTGCAAGCTTAAGAAAACGTAAGTCGATAGAAATAATACTCTTCTGATAGGCTACAAGTGTTTTAAAGCTATTCGATGGGGTATAGAGAACTTCCTTGTATTTTGCGTTGTAGTTGCCTAAATGATGATCACCCAGTAAGTTATCAGCTTCTGCAAAAAAGCCTCTTCTTCTCAATTTATCTTTAGACTTTGCAGTTGGTTCAATAGTAAAGGTAATATCAAATACTCTCTCAAGGGCTAGCATGAAGTTTGCGTATGTACCACCTGATATTTCCTTTTGCCCAGTAACTTGCTTAAACAGATCACTTACCGAATTAGCAATTACATGAGATGGGAGTTCTGGTCTTCTGGCAATTTCAGTTGTTAGGTAAGTAATAATCAATCTCGCATAGTGCCCATGCGGCAAAGGCTTCGAACTTTTCAATATGACTGTTGCGTATTTTCCGAAGCTCTTAACCTCAGATAAATCTGTTTCTTTAAGAGGTAAAACACACGGGTCAATTAAAAATGCAGGATAAAAACCAACTGTTTTCATCTTATAAGGACAATATTTTACAATCTCTTCAATCTGATCATCAGTACTCATTGGTGCATCACCGATTCACTTTTTATCAGTGGTTGCTCTTTTATCCAGTTATGAAACTCACTTATTGGGAATAAAGTTTTCCCACCTTGTTTAATATATGGTGGTAGCAGGTGCTCTGATTTACCTTTTCGATTATCGCAAAGCTTATTGTATAAAGTCTGTTTTGAAATACGCATTGCATCAGCGACTTCTTCTAGCGTATAAAATTGTTGTTTGATCTTCATTATTATTCCTATTAGTTATTGGAATAACCTATTCTCCACATATTTCTTAACCTGACTCTCAAAAAGGGGGGGGTCAATTTTTCGATGCTTTTTTTTAAAATAGTAAAAGATGGTAATACAAAGTAAGTCTGATGATCTAAAGTTAGATATAAGTAAGGGTCTTAGAAGGAAATTAGCACTTTATCGAATAATATAAGGCTAAATTTTTGCTCAAAACAGAGTGCTTAAAGTTTGGCATGCCAAACTCAAGCTAAAAATTTAATGAAAACTGTAGGTGATTGGCAAGTTTAAATCATGATCCCAATTGGAAAGCATAACAATCCATTGGAAAAAGTGCTGAACGTCTTTTTCAGAGTAACCACTATTCACAATATTTAAAGCCTCCGAGCGATTACAAAACATCTGATAACTTTCTTTTTGGATATCCCAAACCTCCCCCTTATCATTTATATAATGATGAAGCATAAAATCTAAGGTAAGCAATGAACTAATTAACCTAGGTTCCGATATGTTATTTAGTTGGCTGGTTAATAGCGCTAATTGTTGAGAGCTTTTCTGGCAACCATAAAGCTGTACTGATAATACTGCAAGCACAGGCAGATATGGCTTATTTTCAGGCTTAATCATATTACTTTTCACTTATAGAGCTCTCCACGGGCATGTGCATCTCTGGCCTCCTGTTCAGCGTAGTCGTCCCCACAATGATTTACACTTCCCATCCCATCACTGTACTCATCAATAAAGCGATCCTCCTCTGACTTATCGTCAACGTCTAAGATAACAGCCACGGCTACCGAACCAATAACCTTTAATGTTTTCCAAATCATATACCACCTCAAAAGCTAAGCATTACTTAGTATCTAAAACACATTAAAGCTAAGAAACTCTTAGTTTTCAAGTTAAGAATAGATATTAATGAAAACTAATGATGACTCACCTTTTCCAAAACGATTAAAAGAAGCAAGAAAAGCAAAAGGGCTATCTCAAAAAAAACTAGGGATCTTAGCTGGTATGGATGAGTTCGCAGCATCGGCCAGAATGAACCAATATGAAAAGGGTGTTCATGCTCCTGACTTCAAAACAGTTAAAGCATTAGCTCATATTTTAGAAGTGCCTACTGCATTTTTGTATTGCATAGAAGATGAACTCGCAGAAAAAATTTTATATTTCTGTAGTAAGTAGGTATTAAGTTTGGCATGCCAAACTTCCCTCCACTGTAATTCAAACCATTTCAAAATGAGGCATCATGAGCAATTCGCCTCCTTTTTACTGGGCTTTGCCCAGACCCCGCTATGTAGAAGCCTAAAATCGGCTTACACATAGCGGGGTCTGGGGATATAAGGCGTTATACGCATACTTTTATTTGCAGATTGAAATGGTTTGAAAAAGTGCTAATCTAAAAGCTAGTTAGCTCTTAACGAGCAAAGAAAAATACAGGCGCTGTTCAGCTGCCTTCAAAACGTAGTAACGAGGTTTACAAGTTTCACTTCACTGTGAAAATCATATTGATGCTTTTACGTATCAAAAATAATTAATGGCGAGATCAGTCCGAGCCAAACGCTATGCGTTGAACGGGGGCGAATAGGCGTTAGCCGCTGAGCTTTAATAGCCAGTCTATCTTACAAATCCCTTGGAGAGTTACTATGTCCTTTAATGCTAAGGCTGAAGCATTGCGCCTGAAAAACGAAAAAAAGCTAATCAGTAAAAAACGATTCAAGCCATCAAAGCTCGATATTCATAAACACAAGCTACTAGCGCTTCATAAAGAAGCAACAAGTATTGCTTGTTTACAACGTTGGCTTTTACGTAAAGGAGTAAAAACACATTGGAGCACTGTAAAACGATGGATTGATAAAAATGCCTAAGTTCGCAAAGCCTGAAACGCAAGCGAAGAAGCTAGCTAAAAACTTATACAAGCACAAAGTTATTAAATCGCTTGGCACTGCTCGTAATTATAAAACGGCACTTATAAAAATAGCTAGATGGTCAAAGGATATTGGGATTAATGGTGTACAAGGCATGAGTATTCAAGACGCTTATAAGTATCTTGATTACCGCAGTGAGTTTGCAGGCCAAAAAACGCTGGATATGGAACGACAAGCAATTCAAGCTATGTTTAAACTCAACGGCAAACTTGGCCCTAAAGAAACGCTGACTGTAATAAAATCCGAGAAAGAGATAATCGAAAAGTCTCGCGCCTACACTCCAGCCCAAGCTCTTGCAATCAGTGAACATCAAACTAGAAATTATAATTTATCTACACAAATAGCCTACGCAGCAGGATTAAGAGCCCATGAACTTTTAACAATTGCCAGAGTATCAGAGCGAAAAGCAGATAGCCGTCCAGCGCTAGTCAGCAAATGGCTTGGTCGAGAAGGTAGTGTTTATACAGTGAAAGGCAAAGGCGGCCTAATCCGTGATGTACTAATACCTAACGCACTAGCTACACAGCTAGAACAAAGGCGCTTAGCAAAGCCTATAACTGTTCGTGATAGAGAAATTAACTACTTGCAACGTTATGATATTGGTGGTGGTCATAAATGGTCATGCTCATTCTCAAAAGCATCGAGTCGCACACTCTTTTTTTCTAATGGCGGTCATGGCCTTAGGCATAGTTACGCACAAGAGAGAATGGATGAGCTAAAAGGTTTGGG
The DNA here is from genome assembly GCF_030408075.1 of Pseudoalteromonas sp. APC 3358. Classification (NCBI taxonomy): domain Bacteria; kingdom Pseudomonadati; phylum Pseudomonadota; class Gammaproteobacteria; order Alteromonadales; family Pseudoalteromonadaceae; genus Pseudoalteromonas; species Pseudoalteromonas sp. APC 3358. Next base: position 112,710 of record NZ_JASDCE010000005.1, on the reverse strand, counting down.
GCTTAGTAGGCAAATAGCTCTCGAAGCTGTATCACAAGAGCTAGGTCATTTTAGAGCTGAAATTACTGAGGTTTATTTAAAGTAATAACTTTTTCCCGAAGCTTTAAAGCCTTTTGATGCTGCAACCATGCAGTTTAGATTTTCAAGTTAAACCAGTATTTAATAATCAGAAGTATGAGCATGAGCATGAGCATGAGCATGAGCAGCACAAAAATATAATCTATTTAAAGTGCAACCTTTCAGCCTCGATTTGAGCAAAATGATCGGGACTATTAACCGAAATTGAAGGGCAGTTTTTACTCAGTTCTAATCGATATAATCTATCTAAAGGGTTTTCAAGTTTATTTCCTACATAATTTTCTGGCTCTTTCCATTTATCTGGATAATAATTACACAAAGTTTTAAAGAAAAATGCTTTCGGAGTTAAGATCCGATCTACAGGCCATCGATTTTCAGCATGAAACCCAATATGAAAATGAGCAGCTGGATGATAAAATTTACAGTGTTGATCTAAAGATAAATCGTAGCGAATTACTGGAATATCACTCATAAAATCAGCCTCTGATGTGAGCTGTTCATATTCGATTTCAGAAATTTCATCATTTTGGAGTAACTCCAAAGCATCTCTACGCTCTGATAGATACCCAGTAAATCTATATGGATTTGGATAATAAGCTAATCTCACGTCACGTTCAGGCTCTGTTTCCGTAAACTGAAACACTGCTTTATCGGTTAGCATTAAATTGAATGATTGATAAGAAACAATAGCATCATAGACCTCCTTATAAGATTTAGCCCGACGGGTCATATGCTTTACTTCTGCAGGAGCAGTAAAAGAGTTACTGGCACCGGCTTGCAGCAATAACCCATATTTATCAGCTAAAGCGATAGTCGCCTTAATGCTTTGATTAAAGCTTTGACGAATCATCGGAAACTGCACCTTTGAAATCAAATCCAAATTCTATTTGCAACTGCTCTTTTGTATAGCCTTGCTCTATTAGCTCACTATAAGCCTCTTGGATTTTTAATATTTGCTGAGGTTTTTCATCATGGTCCCTTTTTATCTTTTCAGTATCAGGAACTGTGAACCGTAAACTCGGACTATTGGCTATGCTTTGCTTAATTTCAGAAAAGAATCCTTCAACTCTACTACCTATCCCACTAACTTTTAACCAAGCCTTAGTTCTAGTAAATGCGGTGAATATTTTATTTCTACCACTCCGAGTATTTCGTATAGGGAAAAGAGCATCAAGACCAATTGCGTATACCTCTATTGATTCATTACCTTTAGCTCTATGAACTGTAGTGAAGGTAACCATATCTTCTAACTTGAAAGGTGGAGCAGCTGAGGAAGATGTAAGCAAATTATTCGAACGTATCCCCCTAAAAGAAAGTATTTTGGATAACTCTGAAAAGTATGCCTTCGCATTTCTATCATCCATTGAAATTACCATAATGTCATGAGGCTTGAGACCTTGATTAATTGAGCTCTCAATACTGTTCGCAATCCACATACATTCTTTTTTAAGGTCACTTGCTTGATATAACTCTATTAGCTCATCAGGAGTTTGCTGTTCATAAATTGATAACGGACTGTTTTGCCTATCTCTTGTAATAACGGTTTCATCTCCAACTGTTAAGTCGAATCCATCTTCTAAGCGATAACCAACATCATTCCAATGAGCTTCATTCTCAAGTGTTTGTACTGGCGACTGGCTATATAATCCAAAGCCTAATGCATGCGCAGTGATGAGAACTTCTAAAGGGTTTCTGTAGCATTTATATAGTATTAGGTCATTTGTTTGCCCAAACCCTAAACTTTTACTTAGCTCTTTAAGATCTATTTTTGGTTGACCACTTTCATCATGCCCAAACAGTTCCTCAGGAGTTCTTTGATAAACGTTAAAAATAGACTGCAATTCATCATAACCCCATATAATATTCTTAAACTTAGCTTCATCACCTTTTGATAATTCAAAACATAATTTGAAAAAACTATTCGGTAAATCCTGTGCTTCATCTATTAATATGTAATCATATTTACTTTTTACTGGCCGTAATAGAACATGCTTACAGACTTCATTAAATGGATCTTGACTGTTAAGGGCTTTAGCCTGAGGGAAAGAAAGAGGGTTTATATCATTATCTATACACGCATTATAACAGACACCATCAATAGACTTTCCCCCCCATGCATGGTGAATATCTATCATCTCCCAATTAGGCTCTGAGCCAGCAAAGTGACGATAAAATTTACCGATCATTTCTACTATTAATCCATACAAACTTTTTGTATAAAAAGTAAATAGTATCTTTTTGGCCGGATGTTGTAAGTGTATATGGGCAACTTTCATAGCAAGTACAATCGTTTTACCAGACCCCGCTAAACCTCTAATTCTTTGAGGGCCATTAATTAAGCTAATAGCTATTTTCCTTTGCTCAATATCAAAGTTAGCAATTTCGTTTTCTAACTTTATTAAGATGTTTAACTTTGATCTCGGATCTTCTGAAATCTTATTACGCTTAATTGACTTACTAAGTGCCTTAGCACCTTCTATTATTGATCTAACTTCACTAAAATGTTCTTCTGAAATAGGCTCTTCAAGATGAAGATCTGAAAGTACGTCATTTATTCCAGTCAAAGAAGTTAGTATTTCACTATCACCTTCGAATTCAACATCCTGACTACAGAATAAATAGCTTTCGATATCAACAGCAAGTTTTCTCTTATTAATTCTCAGCATCTTGCTTTTTTTAATAGCAGCCTCTATGAAATTATAGACCTGACTTAAATTTTCATCATCACCTTCAACAGATGAAGCTGTTGTAGTAGAAATAAGCACTATTCCATGATTTTTCGATAGGAGGGCTATTTTAGATTTTACAGAGTGATCCTCATAATCCTTGAAAACAGGAAATCCATAATAAAGAATAGCGTCTTCAATATTAAGACTGTCTTTGTTACTTTCGAGAAAACTAAGTAATTCGTTATCGATACCTTGAGGTTCAATCTCTGTCGCTATTATCTTTTCCAAGACGATGTCCATTTTAATAAATATAGATGCATACTGAGATTACCATCAAAGGTGAGCTAATTGAACTGGTTTAATAAGAGCATTCTTAGGGTGTTCATTTGGTAAATTTCTAGATATACATATAAACAAAATTTTAATAATTGATATGGAAGACTAAATCTCCCATTAAACGGAGCCATATGAATAATAGGAGCTCTATACTTAAATCTTGCTTAAATACTTTAAATATAATTATACTGGAAAGTAGCACAGAGGTAGCACAGGGTAATTTCTGTTAGTAGGTATTTACTTGGAAAGCTTGTAAAAGTGGTGGCCCCTCCCAGACTCGAACTGGGGACCTAACGATTATGAGTCGTGTGCTCTAACCAACTGAGCTAAGGGGCCAACTTTTATATAACTGCTAGGCAGTTAATTTTTGAAGCGTTCAGTCACAGAGCGACTAAAGCGGGTTGCAGTATAAAAACTTTTTAGGTGCTTGTCACTACCAAACACCTTTATTTTAACAATCAGTAAGCTAACTGCTTAAATAGTAATCTTTTAGGTGGGTATAAACATAAAATACAAGATATTTCCCATGATATTCTCTGCATTAAATTATAAAAACCTTCCTCCCACATGTAGTCTTTTATATTTAACGCTCTACTTTTTTAAGTAAAGCTAACATATATGTGTAGGCATACAAGGCTGTAAAAAATATGCTTGGGGCTACTGTAAGTGCCAAATTAGGTGTCTGATTAATTACATTCACCATAATCACTAAGCTCGATTGAACAGTAATCGGAATAATAGGCGCAAAAAGTACACCTGCTATTTTTTTGTTACCTAAATACGAGGCGCTAGAGTTAATTGCATTATTGAAGCTTTGTCGTATTGCTACGTTTTGTGGTGTTTTAGAATGAAACATACAAATAATTGGAGTTACAAACGCAAGCGTTACATAACTAGACTTATACTTGTTGACGACCTTTTCTAAAATAAAAGTAAAAAACAGCGTTACAAATCCACTATACAAACCTTGTACTAATGCAGCTTGAAGCGTGACCGATTTAGCAATATCTGCCGAACTGTTCGCCCAGTAGGCCCAGCTAAAATAAAAAACGAATGACACAACGCCTGACAGTATAAGTCGAATATTCAATTAGCTACCTCAATATGCGTAAAAGCTTGGTGTAATGATAACACTAGAAGTGATGGTAATATTGTCACTAAATAATAGAGTAATTAATCGCGTATTGTAGATATATAAACAAACTAATGTTAAAGATTTCCTAACTGGCATCAATACAGAATCAGAACACTGCAGTTAGTTAGAAAGCTTAATTGAAGTAAACAATGCTTTGGCTGAGGGAATTTTGGGAGTGAGTTACAAGAAATAAATCACTTAGTTTGAGTAAATTAAAAATTAGATTTTGATAAAAAATATTTACTTTAAAAACTAATATTGTGAGCCGAACAGTACTGGGGCACTTGTATCATTAGGCCTCAGTAGTCGGCTTACACAATATATAATCTGTCATTATTTTTTCGCAATAATGTAGATTGCATGTATTAAACCTGGGAAATAACCTAGCAGTGTTAATAAAATATTTAACCAAAAATGCATACCTAAGCCAACTTGCAAAAACACACCTAATGGCGGTAATAAAACCGAAAGTATTATACGAATAATATCCATGACTAAACTCCATTTAAATTAAGCATTAAAAAGGCGTAAAGCCCAGTGTTAGTGGGCCTTAACTATACTGTATTATTCAGCAACAATAGCTAGTTTATCAACTACGTCACGAACATCTTCAGCATTTTTAGCAATTTTAACTGCTAGTTGTTTTTCAGCTTCAGACTCTACTGAACCGTTCAGAGTTACAATACCATTGTCGGTATCAACATCGATGTCTGTACCACCAACTTCTGAGTCAAACAGGAAGCGAGTTGTGATTACAGTGGTGATTTTAGCGTCCGTTAGGTCGTTATCATCATCGTCCATCATGTCATTGCTTTTATCTTTGGTATCCATGCTTTTAACAACAGTAAGGCTGTTATCAACATCAGATACACCATCTAGGCTAAGTACAAGTTCTTCTGCTAGCTCTTTATCAAGCTCGCTATTAACTTTACCTGTAAGTACTACTTTGCCATTTTTTACATCAGTGTTAATGTCAAAGTTGTTTAGATTAGTGTTCATAAGTAGAACTGTTTCTGCCTTACCATCAATCCAAGCATCTTTACTTTCGTTTTCCCAGCTGTTTGCTTGGGCACCCATAGCCGTAGTACCAAGAACTAGAGCTGCGATAATAGACTTGTTAAATGTTTTCATAATCTTTCTCCTTTTGATTAAAGACACTTTAACTAATGCGAGCTTTGGGCCAACTTTATTTATACTTAGATTTCAATGGGTTGAGTTTATTTTGGAGTGAGGCATTATCTATAGTTGTGTAACTATTTACAGGCTACTCGGTAAAACTTTCTCAAATAGTGAAAATAGCTAGATAATTGCATTTTTGGTTAATCTATCGTTAATATAACAAAATAAAAAACATCATTATAAATTAACCTACTGATAATTAGGGTGATTATATTTGGTGCGTGCTTTGCATATAAACATCAAGAGCAGTATCAATAGTAAATATAATAAGGAATGCCCCATGTCTGTAAAAGTTGAAGACCGCCCAATAGAGCAAGTACGCGAACAAGTAATTGATCAATTAATTTATAATTACAGTCATGGGGTTATTTCTGTTGATGCATTTGAGAGACGACTCGATAGCGCGATGGATGCACCTAATAACGACGCTCTTTTAGCCTTAGTAGAAGACTTAACACTTAATACCGATCAGCAATATAAAGCAGAAAAACAATCGCAATTTAAACCACATTATAGTGCACAGCAAAACAGTGATGATGATTTTACATTACGTAGTATTTTAGGCTCTAACGAACGAAGCGGTCAGTGGGTCGTGCCAAAAAATATATATTTAAGTAACTTTATGGGATCGGTGGTACTTGATTTTACTGATGCCATTTTTGCGCATCAAAATGTAACTATTCACGTTAACTGTATTTTTGGTAGCGATGAGATTTACGTACCAGAGCATGTAAATGTAGTGTCTAAAATGTTTTGTATTTTAAGTAGTCTTGAAAATAAATCGGTGTCGCTTAACAAACGCCAAGGTCCTACTATTCATATTGAAGGAAAGGCAGTTATGGGATCGGTTGAAGTAAAAATAAAGCGCACAATTAAAGAAAAATTTATGAGCTTTGCAAATGAGCTAAAAACCCAGTTTGGCACGGGTAATAATAGCCGCTAACTATAATTGAGTAGCAGCACTTTAGCGTGCTGCTTGGTATTTTATTATAAATCGTTATTTCGCTCGCTTGGTATGTCACTTAAATACTCTACAAATTCCACCTCAAACCCGGCGGGATCAATAAAGTAAACATTCTTTCTGAAAGGATTCTCGCTACCTTGCTTGCCTACTGTAAAACCCACTTTATTTAAGCGCATTACTACTGCGCTTAAATTATTAGTTACATAAGCAAAGTGTGCAAAACCAATTTGATGGCCCGATAAGTTTCTGTTTTCACCCTCACCATGGTCGCTTATCGCAATGTAATGCGTGTCATCTCCAAAGTGTACCCAGCGTCTTGGTTTTCCATGCCAATCGCCTCTGCCCTCACTTCTAATCGACCAATGTGGAAATACAGCGCGATAAAATTTAAGCATGCTGCCTATATCACTCGCGACTAAGTTTACGTGCTCTAAATACATAATGTTGTCCTATCAATTAAGTTAGGATCACGATAAAACCTCAAGCTAACTTTAGGTAAAGCGTTATTTAAAATTAATTAAATTTAATTAACACACAAAGGAACATAATGACTTATTAATTGCTCATTATTATTTTTTAAAAATATAGACACTTTTCAATCTTGTATAAAAAACAAACATAAGTATTTGGGGTTTATTGTTTACTTTATGTCAAAAGTCGCTAAAATACGCCGGCTGAAATATATAAACGTTCTTTTACAACCCAAAGGTAATACCATGCATCCAATGTTAAACATTGCGGTTCGCGCTGCGCGCAACGCAGGCAAAATTTTACTTCGCGCAAGTGAAGATTTATCAAAAGTTGAAGTGCAACAAAAAGGCGCTAACGACTTAGTAACTAACATTGATAAAGAAGCCGAAGCCGTAATTCGTGACACTATTTTACAGTCTTACCCTACTCACTCTATTGTTGGTGAAGAATTAGGTGAGCATAAAGGCAAGGATGATGATTACCAATGGATTGTAGATCCTATCGATGGAACAACTAACTTCATCAAAGGTATCCCTCATTACGCGGTTTCTATCGCACTTAAAGTTAAAGGTCGTTTAGACCAAGCTGTTATTTATGATCCAATTCGTGGTGAGCTTTTCACTGCATCTCGCGGTCAAGGCACTCAGTTAAACAGCAAACGTCTACGTGTTAGCAAAACTACGGTTCTTGCAGGCACTGTACTTGCTACTGGTTTCCCTTTCAAAAACAAAAACCACATGGATGCATACACTGAAGCGTTTAAAGCATTATTTGTACACACTGCAGACATTCGCCGCGCAGGTTGTTCTGCTTTAGATATGGCATACGTTGCAGCTGGCCGTGTTGATGGATTTTTTGAAATTGGTTTAAAACCTTGGAACTCTGCTGCAGGCGAACTTATGGTTAAAGAAGCGGGCGGTATGGTTGTAGATTTCGCTGGTGGTAATAACTATAACCACAGCGGCAATATTATCTGTGGTTCACCAAAATTGACTCAAGCAATTATTCGTGAAATTCGTCCAGTACTAACTGAGTCGTTACTTCGCTAATTTGATGCTATTAATAGCATGCTAAAAAGGAGCTCAGGCTCCTTTTTTTGTGCCTAAAAATAAGGGTTATCGAGCTTAATCTCTATCGTTTTGCCTTTTGTATAAGGTAGTGTATTTAAATCCTTTGCGAAGTATTCATTAAATAATGCGTCAAACTCACCGCTTTCCTGCATCATTATTAATCCCTCTTCAACAGCCTTTGCTAATTCAGGTTTACTCTTAGTCACAAAGTAATAAATACCGGTTGGATAACTTATGTATAAATTAGGCACGATTACTAAATTACTTTGTTTGTTTTCAATAAGTTCAGAGTTAACCTCAATAAACGAGCGAGGAAAGTAATCTATTCGACCACGGCTCGTTAAAGTGAACATCGCTTGGTAGTTAGTAAGCGGCCTTACATGTAATCCGTTATAGGACATTATTCTTGTATCTGGCCAGTTGTGCCCTTGTACAGCCGAAAACGTAGCTAGCTGCTCAATATTTTTTACCTTTTTAAAGCGCGCCAAGTTTTGCTTATTAGTTAATAAAGCTCGCTTACCTATATAGCCTTTAAATAGTGGTATTTTTATCGCCAAAGCAAGCGCCTCTCGCTCTGGACTGCTCATACTCCAATACATATCTAATTCGTTATCATCTAGGTTTATTAACTTACGCTTTTGCAGTTCTGATATGGGGGTCATTCGGATAACACCGGGGTAGTTAACACTTTCAAGTGCGCGTACTAATAACTCATTGAGGTACTCTTCTCGTGCGTTTTGGGTATCTTGCTTTTGAGCAACATTAATTATTTGCTCTTGCGCCATGAGTGCAAAACTTATAAACAAACTAAATACACTGATAGAAACTTTTATTGGTAACATAATAATTACCTGCTTTGTTTAAATTACCTATTATTGACTGAAAGGCTAAACACTTCTAAAGCATCCCTTGAGCACATGAATAAATAGATAATAGAGCGATAACACTTGGCTTATTTTAGCCTCAGTGGCCGGTGACTTAACCTATGGCGATTTATATATTATTGCAAAAAGGTCCTACCGATTCACACTACAAAGTTAGCACTGTTTTCGTAAGCTTGCACTGTTACATCCGCTAATGAAAACTTAGACGCCTGAACAATTAATAAATTGCAGGTATAAAAAAACCGCTCATAGGAGCGGTTTTTATTTAATGAGACTCTACTACGGCATTGCGTCTAGGTCTGCACCTTCTTTTTCAATTACTTCAGGTATTAAGTCTTCTTTGCTTACGCCCATTGCTATAGCAACAGAGCTCGCAACATAAATCGAAGAATAAGTACCAATAAACACACCAAACAGCAATGCAGTTGCAAAGCCATGAATGGTTTGTCCGCCCCATGCAAACAAAGCAATCAATACTAAAATAGTCGTGATTGATGTTACAAGTGTACGGTTAAGTGTTTGTGTAAGTGAAATATCAATAATTTCTACAGTATCGTCAATGCGCACTTTACGGAAGTTTTCACGTATACGGTCAGATACAACAATCGTATCGTTAAGTGAATAACCTATTACCGCAAGAATTGCCGCTAATATAGTTAAATCAAACTCTAAACCTAATATCGAAAATAAACCCACAGTAATAATAACATCGTGTAGTAGTGCACCTACCGCACCCACAGCAAAGCGCCATTCAAAACGAAATGCAACGTAGATTAAGATACAAATAAGTGCAGTTAACATGGCAAGGCCACCCTGCTCTTTTAAGTCTTCACCTACACTTGGGCCCACAAACTCAATACGGCGCATTACTACGCTGTCATCAGCTTTTTTAAGCGCATCGATTACTTGGTTACCAATTACTTCAGCTTTAACATCACTACCGCGCGGTGCTAAGCGAACTAAAATCTCTTGGCTTGAACCAAATAGTTGTACTGATGCATCAGCAAAACCATTATCAGCTAGCGCAGCACGTACTTTTTTAAGGTCTGCTGGCTGTGAAAAACCAACTTCTACCGCAGTACCGCCGGTAAAATCTAAACCAAAATTTAGACCTTTAACAAAAACTGATGCAAACGACGCTAAAATTAATAACGTCGAAAAACCCATAGCCACTTTACGAAGAGACATGAAACGAAGGGTTCTACTACCCAAACTTAAAATTTGCATGTCAGCTCCTTAAATCGAAAGTTTATCAATACGTTTACCACCAACAAATAAGTTGATTACCGCACGGGTACCAACAATGGCTGTAAACATTGAAGTTAAAATACCAATCGCAAGTGTCACTGCAAAGCCCGCAATCGGACCTGTGCCTACTGCAAACAGTATAATGGCAGCGATTAACGTGGTGATGTTAGCATCAAATATAGTGCTAAATGCGCTATCGTAACCGAAATGAATCGCTTGTTGAGGGCTGCGGCCATCGGCCAGCTCTTCACGAATACGTTCAAAAATAAGTACGTTAGCATCAACTGCCATACCTACGGTTAATACAATACCTGCAATACCAGGTAGCGTCAGTGTCGCGCCTGGAATTAAAGACATAACACCAACAATCAGTACTAAGTTAGCCGCAAGCGCAAGGTTTGCAACCATACCAAAGCCTTTGTAGTACACAAGCATAAACACAAGTACAAACGCAAAACCAAGTGCAACCGCAGTCATACCCGCTTCAATATTTTCTTGACCTAAGCTTGGACCTACAGTGCGCTCTTCAACAATTTGAATTGGTGCTACAAGCGCACCTGCACGAAGTAGCAAACTTAAGTTATGTGCTTCAGCTGGGTTATCGATACCTGTAATACGGAACGAGCGATCAAGACGTGCTTGAATTGTTGCTACGTTAATAACTTCTTCAACCTTAATAGGCGGAAGCGCTTTACCGTCTGCATCTTTTTTACCTGATGGCTTGTATTCAATAAATACCGTTGCCATACGCTTACCAATAGCACGCTTGGTAAAGGCATTCATTTTTGCCCCACCTTTGCTATCTAGCGTAATACTCACTTGCGGGCGTTGATATTCATCAGCGCCAGATTGCGCGCCAGTTATATGGCTGCCTTCTAGAATAATACGCTTTTTAAGTACAACAGGGTAACCGTCGCGGCTCATGATCATTTCAGTACCCGCAGGGATACGACCTTGAGCAGCTGCGCTAATATCAGCGTTTTCGTCTACTTCGCGAAATTCAAGTGTTGCTGTTGCGCCTAAAATTTCTTTAGCGCGTGCTGTGTCTTGAATACCTGGTAGTTGAACAATAATACGCTCAGCGCCTTGGCGTTGTACGTTAGGTTCTGCAACACCAATTTGGTTGATACGGTTACGAATAATCGTTTCATTTTGCTTGATAGCGTAGTCACGAATTTCTTTGAGTTTTTGCTCACTCATTGTCGCAAAAAATGCTTTATCGTTACTGCTGTCATCAATGTAGACATTTAGCGGGTAGCGAGTTTCTAAGAAGCTCTCTGCTGCATTTTTGTCTTCTTCAGTACGCATTTCTACACGCATACGATCGGAGCCTGCTACGCGGCGAACACTACGGTAACGTAGTTTTTCTTCGCGCAGGTCGCTACGAAAATCTTGTTCCATTTGCTCAAGCTGGTTATCAACCGCTGTTGCCATGTCGATTTCCATGGTGAAATGTACGCCACCACTTAAATCAAGACCTAGCTTCATAGGGTTACCACCAACCGCTTTTAACCAAGCTGGTTGAGCAGGTGCCATATTAATAGCAGAAATGTAATCGTCGCTCAGCGAATCACGCAGTAAGTCATGCGCTTTAAGCTGTTCTTCAACATTTTTTAAACGAACTAAAATTTGCCCATCTTCAAGTATTGTCGATTTAGCGGTTACATTATTTTTTTCAAGGATTGCGTTTACTTTGTCTACAACACTGAGATCGACATCAGCGCCTTTAGCACCTGAAACTTGTATAGCCGGATCGCGACCATACAAGTTTGGAGAGGCATATAAAAGGCCAATGGCTACCACAGCTAAAACAAGTAAATACTTCCAAACTGGAAACTTGTTTAACACGGGGTCGTCCTTATTATTTTTATAGCGACTTCATTGTGCCTTTTGGCAATACTGCAGATACTGCAGATTTTTGTACTGTTACTTCTGCCTGCTCGTTTAAAGAGATAACGATGAAATCTTTCTCTTCAGAAATCTTCACAATTTTACCCACTAAACCACCTTGGGTAAGTACTTCATCGCCTTTAGCCATCATACTCATTAAGCTTTTGTGCTCTTTAACGCGCTTAGCTTGCGGGCGGTAGATTAAAAAGTAAAAAACCAAACCGAAAATAGCTAACATTATTAGCATTTCCCAACCACCGCTTGCCGCAGGTTGACCAGCTGCTGCGTGTGCATTTGAAATAAATAAACTCATGATACTTCCTCTTTAATTTTAAAGTTTAATTTTTTATATCTACTAGCTCTGGCACGTCTTGGCCTCGGCGAGCATAAAAATCTTGTACAAATTCTTCTAATTTACCTTCGCTAATTGCATTACGTAAACCTTCCATAACACGTTGATAGTAACGTAAGTTATGAATTGTGTTTAGTCGCGCACCTAAAATTTCGTTACATTTATCAAGGTGATGCAAATAAGCTCGTGAATAGTTTCCACACGTATGACAATCACACTCAGGGTCAAGTGGCCCTGTGTCTGTTTTATGTACTGCGTTACGTATTTTAACTACACCCGTGGTAATGAATAAATGGCCGTTACGCGCATTACGTGTTGGCATAACACAGTCAAACATATCAATACCACGGCGAACAGACTCAACTAAATCCTCTGGCTTGCCTACACCCATAAGGTAGCGTGGTTTGTCTTCTGGCATTTTAAACGCACAATGATCAAGAATATTCATCATTTCGTTTTTAGGCTCGCCTACTGATAGACCACCTAATGCATAGCCATCAAAGCCAATTTCTTCTAAGCCTGCTTGCGATTGTGCACGTAATTCTGGGTACATACCACCTTGAATAATACCAAACAAAGCAGATGGATTGTTGCCATGCCCTTCTTTTGAGCGCTTAGCCCAACGAAGAGATAACTCCATAGAATCTTTAGCTTCTTTTTCAGTTGCTGGATATGGCGTACACTCGTCAAAAATCATAACGATGTCTGAGCCTAAGTCGCGCTGTACTTCCATCGACTTTTCAGGCGACATCATGATTTCATCACCATTTACTGGAGATTGAAATAACACGCCTTCTTCAGTGATTTTACGCATTGCGCCTAAGCTAAAGACTTGAAAACCGCCTGAGTCTGTTAAAATTGGAAAATCCCAATTCATAAAGTCGTGTAAATCACCATGTTGCTTAATGATTTCAGTACCTGGGCGAAGCATTAAATGAAAGGTATTACCTAAACATATTTGCGCACCAGTGGCTTTTACTTCATCTGGCGTCATACCTTTTACAGTACCATAGGTACCAACAGGCATAAATGCAGGTGTTTCTATTACACCACGGTCAAAAATCAAGCGGCCGCGGCGCGCTTTTCCGTCAGTACAATCTAATTCAAATTTCATATCATCCTCAATGTCAGAAAAACAGTCCAACAAGCTATAATTTAACCGCTCGATTCTACCCTTTTTGCCTCATTAATACTATTAGCTGCGATAAATTCAGGTTTGCTTATTATGCTAAACAAAAACCCCAGCTTCGTTGCTGGGGTTTTTAGTATTTTTTACTGAGTATTAAATAATAAATGGTTACTTACGTGTTAAAAACATCGCATCACCGTAACTAAAAAATCGGTATTTTTGTTCAATTGCCGTATTGTATGCACCCATAATATTGTCTTGTCCGCTAAAAGCGCTGACTAGCATTATAAGCGTTGATTCTGGTAAGTGAAAATTAGTGACCATGGCATCAACAACATTAAATTGGTAACCCGGAAAAATAAATATATCGGTATCACCAAAATACGTATCTAATTTGCCGCCGTGAACTTTAGCTGCCGACTCTAATGAGCGTACTGATGTTGTGCCAACCGCAATTACGCGCCCGCCACTTGCTTTGGTTTGTGCAACGGCAGCAACTACATCATCGGGTACTTCAATGTACTCGGAGTGCATTACATGCTCATCAACACTATCCACTCGTACTGGCTGAAAAGTACCGGCGCCAACGTGCAAAGTAACAAAAGCCATGTTTACACCTTTATCTTTTAGTGCCGTCATTAACTTATCGTCAAAATGTAAGCCCGCTGTTGGCGCAGCAACTGCACCTGGCTTTTCTCCATAAACAGTTTGGTAACGTTCGCGATCAGCTTCGGTATCAGGTCGGTCAAGATAAGGAGGCAGTGGCATATGACCAATATCATTAAGTATATCTAGCACGTTTTGGCTATGATCAAACTCAAGCTCAAATAATGTATCGTGGCGTGCAACCATTATTGCCTTGGCTTTGCCTTCAAGAATAACTTCGTTACCAACCTTAAGCGACTTGCTCGCGCGTACGTGCGCAAGTACGCGATGTTCATCTAGCAATCGCTCTACAAGCACTTCAACTTTGCCGCCAGAGGTTTTTTGACCAAACATACGTGCTGGAATAACGCGTGTATTGTTAAAGACTAACAAATCGCCTTCGTTTACTAAATCAAGTATGTCGCTAAACACTTTATGTTCTAGAGTTCCGCTTGGGCCATCTAAAGTAAGTAAACGGCTGCTAGTTCTGTCCGCTTTAGGAAAACGAGCTATTAATTCATCAGGTAAGTCAAAGCTAAAGTCAGCCACGCGCATAATTAGTAATCCACATCATTTAAAATCGCGCCAAGTGTATATGTATCGGGTATTAAGCTCAAGAAATCAGCCAAACTTATAATGTCTTGTTTGCGTGTTTCTCATTAAATTTTCTTGTTCTTATGGTTAAATGTCACTATTCTTGTTCGGCTGAATTATTATAAGTTATATTAGGGGTGTTCAACACGTGCCAAACCAGCTTAAATTGCTAATATTAAACGCAAGTAGTGCTGAACGTCGCGCGATTAAAGGCACTTTAGATAGCTTAAATGTATTTACCTTTATTGATGCGCAAGATAGCCAACAAGCTTTAAAGCTTTTAAAACAACACCCTGTTGATATTATAATAACGGGCATTAATGTTGGAAAAATTGACGGCTGGCGCTTTTCGAGGATGATCCGCTCAGGATTATTAAAAACACCAAAAAACACCCCAATTTTACTTATTCCGCCAATTTACTGTGAGCGTATTGCCGAAACAACAGCCCGAAGCTACGGGATAGATGCTGTACTGCCGTTTGAACATAAAGACATGCTTCCTCAGGTGCTTGCGAATGTTTTATCTACGCACTTAGAAAAAAGTAGCCGGCTAAATTTATTGCTATTAGAGCCACTTCAAAATACGGCCGACAAAATAAGTGAACAGTTAAAGTTAAACTTTGCTATTACTCACGTTACCTCAGCTAAAGCAGCACTAAACGCTTACAATCAACAGCAGTTTTCAATTGTGCTACTCGATGCCACTACATCAAGTGCAGAGAGCTCGAGTGTACTCGTTGAAGAAATCCTACAGCACAATTCTAAACAAGCTATTGTTACGATTATAGAAAGTGATGATGCTGATTACGCTGAGCAGCTTTTGCTGTCTGGTGTTACCGATTTTATTAGAGCCCCATACGACCCTTCATTTTTAAATAAAGTGTGTGACCACGCCGCACGACGTGAAGATTTTATGGTGAGTTATGCTGAGTTTGCTTACAAAGTAGAGCAGCTAAGCGTGAGCGAAGTGCGTTACAAAGAGTTATTTTCGGCTCATCAGCGTATTTTATTGCATTTAAATACGGTTGTTTTAGAGCTTGATCAGCAAGGGCATATTCGTTTTATTAACCCTGCATGGGAGACATTAAGCGGTTTTGGTGTTAAATCATCACTACAAACCCCACTAAGCGCTTATTGTAATAACGAAGATAAAGGAAGACTAAATTATACTATTAATGACATTTTACATGGTGGCGAGCAACAGCAACAAATAGAAGTAAAGCTCACCCATAAAAATGGCAATTTAATTTGGGTCGAATGCAGATTACAGCTAATCAAAAATAGTCGTAATAACGCGACCATAACCGCCACTATCGACAACATACACGAACGTAAACAAGCAGAGATCCAACTACGTCATTTAGCACACCATGACCCATTAACTGGTTTACATAACCGTTATTACTTTGATCAACAGCTTAATAAAATATGCCAAGATAAATACACGTATGATGGCATAGAGCATGCTGTTATTTATATTGACCTCGATCACTTTAAAATAATAAACGACAGCAAAGGTCACCACCAAGGTGACATAGTATTAAAAGAAGTGGCGCAATTATTTAAAGCAAATATTGGCGAAGACCATTTGGTGTGCCGAATAGGCGGCGATGAGTTTGCAGTCATACTTACCGATATGAATTTACTGGATGCACACCTTATTGCTGAAGGTGTGTGCAGCGCAATAGAAAAACATGCTTTTAAATCAGAAGATCAGATATACACAATTAGCTGCTCTATCGGTTTAACTCAAATTACGACACAAAACAATGATCCTAATGAATGTTTAAAACAAGCCGATATTGCTTTGTATATTGCCAAAAATTTAGGGCGTAACTTAGTACATTGCTACTCAAAAGAGGACGCTCAAAACAATACGCTTCAAACTGGGCTTGAATGGGGTCACGAAATTCGACAAGCACTGCAGCAAGATAATATTGAACTGCATTACCAACCTATTTGGGATTTTAAAGAGTGTAAAGTTGCTTATTTTGAAGCGCTCTTACGCTTAAAACTCAAAGGTGAACTTGTATACCCAAATCAATTTATTCCCTCTTTAGAGATGCTTAACGACACATTTTTGATGGATCAATGCGTTATACGTAATGCCATTGCTTGTGTGTCTAAGCACCCAGAGTTAAACCAAGTTGCTATCAATTTGTCAGCACAATCATTTTTAGATGAACGCTTACTGCCATTAATTGAATCAAATCTTGAAAAGTATAACGTGCCCCCTTCGCGGATAATTTTTGAAATAACTGAATCAGCAAGTATTAACAATTTAAAAGCGACTCGTAAAATGATCGAGAAGCTTAATAGCTTAGGCTGTCATTTTTCTATTGACGATTTTGGAACTGGCTTTAGTACATTTAACTATTTAAAGCAGCTTCCAGCACAGCATGTAAAAATTGATGGCTCATTTGTAAGCGACATGCTTAATGACCCTATAGACTTAGCGTTAGTAAAAGCAATAAATGATATTAGTCGGTCTCTCGATAAGCGTTCTGTAGCTGAGTACGTCGAAAACGAAGAGATATTTTTTGCACTAAAAGAGATAGGTGTTGATTATGGACAAGGCTACTTTATTGCACGCCCAGTACCTGTTGAAAAAGTAAAAGATGAACTTGAAAAAATTTCAAAAAATAAAACGTTTTACCAACAACAAGCTAGCCCAAAATAAACAAAATTAAACAATTTGTTACTACCAATATTACCTTTCTTGCCTATACTTTCAGTATCAAATAAGAAATGTCGTGCATTTTAATGCATTTCACTTTAAAAACATGACATTACCTTTTGGCGGCATAGTACTGATATTTATAGTGGGTTTCAAAGCTATTTAAGCTTTTAAGGAGAAAGGTATGACACAGCTAGTTATGTTATTACTGATTATACATTTTGCAATCGCGTATCAGTGTTATCGTTACGCAAATATTAAAGGCTACCCAGTTAAGGTTTTTACTGTATTAGGCTGCGTGCCTTACTTTAACTTAGTGGTATGGATTTATTTACTATTTTTACCCGAACTTGAGCCTTTTGAAAGCCATCTTAAAAATCAAAAGCAGCCTTTATAAGCTGCTTTCATTCATTTCCTATTCTTATTTAGAAAAATCTAAACTACATTGGCGCTTTAAAAATATCTCAAGCTGTTGACTAAATAACTTAAAGTCGCGGATCCGCCCCGTAGTTTTCCGCCACAATATGCCAATATCTCTATATGCATCGCTTTGTGATGGTGTTGCCACCATATTTTTATTATCTAAAATTCCGGCGTTAATCGCCATTTGTGGTAAAAAAGTCACCCCGAGCTGATGCTCAACCATACTCAATAATGTATGCAAGCTTGCTGCTTCAAATGGGTTAATACAACTAGCACGGTTTAAATGACATGCACTAAGCGCATGGCCTGTCATACAGTGCTCACGCTCGAGTAAGAATACGCTAGCCTCTGGTAATAGATTAAAGTCGACTACGCCCTTTGCAGCGCTGTAGTCCTTATGGTGCACTAAACTAAACTGATCTTTTGCCAATACTTGTGTATGAAATTTATCGGTTTCGTATGGCAGTGCAAGTAGCGCTAAATCAATATGCCCATGCTCAAGTTTATCCAGTAGCTTATCACTCGTATCTTCTATTAATACCAACTCTAAATCACAAAAGGTTTCTTTACAAAAGTGATACAGAGGAGCCGCTATAAAGCTAGCAATTGTAGGTATAACACCCACTGTTAATTTACCACTCAGCGGTGTTAAAAAGCTTTTAGTGAGCTCTTTTAAACTAATTGTATCGTTAATTATTTTACGAGAGCGCTCAACAACTTCTTCACCAATACTGGTAAACATAAGGCTGCGATTTTCGCGTTCAATAAGCTGGCAACCCAACGTTTCTTCAAGATTTTGAATAGCACTGCTTAAAGTAGATTGCCCTATAAAACAGGCACTGGCAGCTCTGCCAAAGTGCTGATGTTGATGAACAGCTAATAAATACTGTAGCTGTTTGATACTTGGAAGATTGGTCATTTTTTCTTTCCACAAATAAAAAGACCCCAACACCTAGGGCATTGAGATCTTTTCAAGCTAAAAGTCTTTGAGTACTTTTTTGTTAAACCCCAAATGCGGTTCTTAGTACGTAGAAAATAACAATAGCAAGGGCAGCGCCAACTGGCAATGTAATTACCCAAGAAACTACAATGTTTCTGATAACACCCATGTTAAGTGCACCAATTCCACGTGCCATACCTACACCTAATACCGCACCCACTAAGGTTTGAGTAGTAGAGATTGGCATACCAGTACCTGATGCAATAACAACGGTAGAAGCAGCGGCTAGTTCAGCAGCAAAACCACGGCTAGGCGTTAAATGTGTAATGCCTTCACCAATCGTTTTAATTACTTTTTTGCCCAAAATAGCAAGACCCGCAACAATACCAAAACCACCTAGAGGTAGAATCCACCAAGCAATAGCCGCTTTTTTAGCAATTTCACCATTGTTTTCAACAATGTTTACAACAGCAGCTAGTGGACCGATTGCATTAGCAACATCGTTAGAACCATGTGCAAAGGCCATACAACATGCTGTTAATACCATAAGAACAGCAAACACTTTTTCAACATTGTTGAATTGCATTTGTTTATCTGCTTTTGGATCGATATTTAAACGAGAAATAGCAATTTTACCAATTATAGCAACGACAACTGCTACAGCTATTGCTAAGGCGTACCCTTCGGCTGCACCTAAATCAACACCAACATGCTTTAAGCCTTTTTTAATTGTAACCAAGGCCATTATAAAACCTGCTAAACCCATATAAAGTGGTACATAGCGTTTAGCATTTTTTAGTGGTGCATCTGTATTAAAAATAAGTTTTTGTGCACTCATAAATATTAAGTATGCAATAAAGCCTGATATGGCGGGCGTTATAATCCAACTACCAACAATACCACCTACTTTATCCCATTGAATCGCCTCAGTACCAACAGCAACTAACGCAAAACCAATGATTGCACCAATGATTGAGTGAGTCGTTGATACTGGCCAACCCAAGAACGAGGCCATTAATAACCAAGCACCCGCTGCAAATAAAGACGAAATCATACCCAGAACCATAAGTTCAGGAATGTCTGCAAATGGTGCGGCATCGATAATTCCTTTACGAATTGTTGATGTAACCTCACCACCTGCTAAGTAAGCGCCTGCAAATTCAAAAATCATCGCTATAAAAATAGCTTGTTTGATTGTTAGCGCTTTTGAACCTACAGATGTGCCCATGGCGTTCGCTACGTCGTTCGCGCCAATACCATAAGCCATAAAAAAGCCGACTGCTGCGGCAATTAAAATTAATACCGTGCCGTAAGATGCAATGATATCCATTGTAAAACCTTAATCTTTCGTGTTTGAACTGATTTTAAATTAACGAGCTAACATCAGCTCAAGACGTGATCCTACGCGCTCTGCAATATCTGCAAGCTCGCCAACCCATTCAATGATTTTGTACAAAAACATAACATCAATTGGATTTAACTCACCCTCTACATCACGTAGCTGGCGGCGTACTTTTATCTGCATTTCGTCCGTGTCTTGTTCTATGGCATCCAATTCAACTAACATTTTTTCTACTAAGGTGACTTCTCGACCTTTAAAACCCGTTTCTAGCAATTCTTCTAATTCGTTAATTGCTTTAGATGCTTGTTTAGTCGCATCTACACAACGGGTTAAGTAAGCTAAGAAATCAGCTTGCATAACTTTTGGAATGGTCATTTCACGACCAATCACTCGCCCTGCAATATCTTTTGCTTTATTGGCAATTTTATCTTGTTGAGTTACTAGTTCGAGAAGATCTGTACGCTCTACCGGCATGAATAAACCACGCGGTAATTGTAAACGTATATCTCTTTTCATATCATCAGCTTCACGTTCTAAATTGCGAATAGTGATGCGAAGCTCTTCTGCTTGTACCCACTCTTCTTTAAATACGTGATTAAAAAAAGGTATCAAAGCTTTACTTGCTTGATGAACCTTCTTGATGTGTTCTTCCATTGGTTTGATAGGAGATTTTGCAAATACTCCTAAAAACGCGTTTGTAGGCATAACTGACCCTTTAATCAAATTGATATGCTTTGCAGCATGAATTTTACAGTATTAACCAAGATTGTGAACGCTTTTTATTACTTCACTAAAGCTTGCAATACACAAAGCGACACTAAGCCGCTTTAATAGAAAAGCATGATGGGTAAAAAATCATAGTGATTTTTCTATATCTTCTTGAGATGTATGGCGAATATCTTTGCCATTAACAAAATAAATAATGTATTCAGCAATGTTCTGACAGCGATCACCAATACGCTCTAATGAGCGAACAGACCAGACTAAGTCCATGATTTTAGGTATTGAGCGTGGATCTTCCATCATGTAAGTCATTATTTGACGTGTGATGGCTTCATATTCGCGGTCAACTTTTGCATCTTCTTTATGTACTTGAAATGCACGTTGCACATCCATACGCGCAAATGCATCTAGTACGTCGTGTAGCATTTTTAAAACCTGGCGGCCCATATTTTCAATATTTACTAATAAATCTTGCTGATCTTTGGTAAATGAGTCTAGTGCAACTTTAGCAATTCGCTCAGCTTCATCGCCAATACGCTCTAAATCAGCGATTGTTTTAGCAATTGCAATCACTAAACGCAGGTCACTTGCTGCAGGCTGACGACGAGCAATAATACGCGTACACTCTTCATCAATGCTTACTTCCATTGCATTCACTTTATAATCGTTCTGACGTACCTTTTGAGCAAGCTCTGCATCGTTACGACTCACCGCATCAAGCGCACTATTTAACTGCTGCTCAACTAAGCCACCCATACTTAATACATGATTACGTACATTTTCTAGTTCTTGGTTAAAACGCCCAGAAATATGTTTATTAATATTATGTTCCATAGTTACCTTCTCTCTTAATCTTGCACAACACGCTACAACGAGCTAATTAACCGTAACGACCGGTAATATAATCTTCGGTCTTTTTCTTCGTTGGTGTAGTAAATAAGGTATTTGTGTCTGAGTACTCAATCAATTCGCCCATATACATAAAGGCTGTTTGATCAGATACACGTGCTGCTTGTTGCATGTTATGTGTAACAATAACAACGGTAAATTGGTTTTTTAAATCGTTTATTAGCTCTTCGATTACCAAAGTAGAAATAGGGTCAAGTGCTGATGTAGGTTCATCTAATAAAAGAACTTCTGGCTCAATTGCAATTGAGCGAGCAATAACTAAACGCTGTTGCTGACCACCCGACAAGCCAAACGCGCTATCGTGTAATCTATCTTTTACTTCATCCCATAAAGCAGCACCACGAAGTGATTGCTCTACCACTTCGTCTAACTTACGCTTCTCTTTAATGCCTTGTAAGCGTAGGCCATAAACCACATTTTCATAAATTGATTTAGGAAATGGGTTTGGACGCTGAAACACCATACCTACATTACGACGAAGTGCTGCTACATCTACGCTCTTATCGTAAATATTTTGACCGTGAAGTAATATTTCACCTTCAATACGACAAATATCAACCAAATCGTTCATGCGATTAATACAACGTAATAGAGTTGATTTACCACAGCCCGATGGTCCAATAAACGCAGTTACTTGGCCTTTTGGAATGTTCATATTTACTTTATTAAGCGCTTGCTTATCACCGTAGTAAAGATCGAGATCTTTAATCTCTAGCGCTTTTTGGTCATCCGTTAAATTTTCTAGGTCTAACTTCTGGCCTATATTAGCTTGGTTTACTTTTGGAGCGACTGTAATCATTTTTGTTACCTATAAAATCTTTACTAATTAGTGTTCAAGCGATCTGTACTTTTCACGTAAATGGTTACGTATACCAATGGCTGTTATGTTTAGGGTAATAATCACCGACACCAATAAAAAGGCCGTTGCGTATACCAGCGGGCGTGCCGCTTCAACATTAGGGCTTTGGAAGCCAACATCGTATATATGAAAGCCTAAGTGCATGAACTTTCTATCTAAGTGAAAATACGGGAAGTTGCCATCAAGTGGTAATGTAGGGGCCATTTTTACAACGCCTACTAGCATTAACGGTGCAACTTCACCTGCAGCACGTGCAACTGCCAGTATTAAACCTGTCATAATTGCAGGGCTTGCCATTGGAATAATTATGCGCCATAACGTTTCAACTTTTGTTGCGCCAAGCGCTAGTGAACCATCACGTACGGTACTTGGAATACGAGATAAACCTTCTTCAGTCGATACAATAACAACTGGCAGCGTTAGTATGGCGAGCGTTAATGCAGACCACATTACACCTGGCGTACCAAATACTGGCGTTGGCGACGATTCTGGATAAAATAATTGGTCTAAGCTACCACCTAACATGTATACAAAAAAGCCGAGGCCAAATACACCGTATACAATTGAAGGAACACCGGCCAAGTTAATCACTGCGATACGAATCATTTTAGTGATTGCATTTTTTGCGGCGTACTCGTGTAAGTAAATTGCAGCAACAACGCCAAACGGCGTCACAATTACAGCCATCAGCATAACCATAAATACAGTACCAAATATAGCAGGGAAAACACCGCCTTCTGTATTTGCTTCACGTGGATCATCGGATACAAACTTACCTAGTTGCACAAAGTAGTGGCCTAGCTTTGCAAAAAAGCCCATATCGTTTGGAAACCAAACATCAAGTACTTGATACATAGGAATTGTAACAACTTCACCGCGCATATCTTTTACAGTTACGTGGTCACGTTTAGCTTGTTTGCGTAGTGCAAATAAATCTTTTTCGAGTACACCATACTCTGCACGTAATTCAGCACGTGCTTGAGCAAGCTCAGCAACACGTTCATCAGTGAGAGCGTTATCAAGTAAGTAGCCTTTTTCTTTTAAACGTAAGCGTTCAAGTGCGTAGTTAATATGCCCAATGTCGCCATTTTGCAAATCAAGTGCTTCGTCATTTAAATCAACTGCACGCTCAACAAGCTCATGTAGCGCTTCTATTTTATCGCCATTAACCGGTTGACCGTCTTTAATAACGTTTTGCACATAACCATAAAAGTTACCGTTTTTACTACGCTCAAATACTGCAAGCGCCGCTGGTGCTGTTTTATTTGTTATGTCGGTTTCTAATATCCAACGAAAATCTAAATCTACATATTCGCGGTTACCTGTTTTAATAAGTAAGCGCTCTATTTCTTCTTTTTCAAACCCGCTAACATCAATACCTGTCGCGGCTAAACGCGTTTTTGGTACTAATTCACGGTCATAAACTTCGCCAATAACGGTTTGCTTTGCAATCGACCCTTCAAGTTCAAACTGTACAACTTCTGAAGGCCAGAAAAAGCTTAACCCTTTCCAGGCTATCATTGCTAATAAGCCTAAAACTGAAATCAAACTGATGCTCACTGCACCACCGGTCATCCAAATCCAAGGAGAACCAGACTTAAACCACTGCTTTACCATGTCATGTCTCTCCGCTTACATTGAGCTGTATTTTTCACGCAGTTGCTGGCGAACAAACTCAGCGACTGTGTTAAAAATGAATGTGAATATGAATAATACAAAGGCTGCTAAGAATAATATTCTATAGTGCGAACTACCTACTTCTGACTCTGGCATTTCAACTGCAATATTTGCTGCAAGCGTACGCATACCTTGGAAAATGCTCCAATCCATAATCGGTGTATTACCGGTTGCCATAAGTACAATCATGGTTTCACCAACTGCTCGGCCAAGTCCCATCATTACCGCAGAGAAGATACCTGGGCTTGCTGTTAGTAATACAACACGTATTAGTGTTTGCCACTGCGTTGCACCTAATGCTAATGAGCCATTTGATAAATGCTTTGGAACACTAAATACCGCGTCTTCTGCAATTGAGAATATAGTAGGAATAACCGCAAAACCCATCGCAATACCTACAACAAGCGAGTTACGTTGATCGAATGTCATACCCAGCTCATTTGTTAAATACTGACGTACATTGCCGTCAAACATCCAAAGTTCAACAAA
Source organism: Pseudoalteromonas sp. APC 3358 (assembly GCF_030408075.1). Classification (NCBI taxonomy): domain Bacteria; kingdom Pseudomonadati; phylum Pseudomonadota; class Gammaproteobacteria; order Alteromonadales; family Pseudoalteromonadaceae; genus Pseudoalteromonas; species Pseudoalteromonas sp. APC 3358. Next base: position 88,027 of record NZ_JASDCE010000005.1, on the reverse strand, counting down.
TTCGCTCATAGCAAACGAAAACCAACCAATAAGTAAAACGACCGGAATAAGGATGATTGAATGCGAACCATCAGGAATTCTATGGCGTATTTTTGTTGGTAATTTAGTCCAGGCTAAACCTGTCGCTAACATACCTAAAGGTAATAATATGAGTAACCCAACAATGGCAGGTAAGTGCTCTTCTATTAATGGGGCTAACCAAAGACCCGCTAAAAAACCTAAAATAACGGTTGGTAATGCTTCCATTATTTCAACGGTAGGCTTAACCACTTTACGTAATTTGCTCGACATAAAGTATGCCGTGTAAATAGCCGCCGAAAGCGCGATTGGTACAGCAAACAACATTGCATAAAGTGCTGCTTTTAATGTACCGAACGAAATTGGCACAAGTGAAAACTTAGATTCAAAGTCGTCACTGGCTGATGTTGACTGCCAAATATAACCTGGCTCTGGGTAACCTTCGTACCACACTTCTTGCCAAAGTGCTGACCACGTAACTTCTGGGTGCTCGTTATGAATGTCTAATACTGTTAGCTTATTATCCGCTAAAATTAACGCAGCATTTGAACGTGGTGCAATTGCAAAGTTTTCTATTGCGCCTTCACTTACTTTCCCCTGCCAAAGTTTTGCTTCGCTGGTTGTGTAGTACACACCTAGCTCACCATTATCGCCGGTAGTAAAAAAAGTACGACGGTAAAACTCAGTAAATACATTTAATTTACTTTGCTTAGTTGTTTCAAATGAGCGAATTTTTTGATATTCACGGCCTGTGTCAGTGTTTACTTCAAACCACTGCGAAACCTCACCGTTATCATTAGCAAGCATGAGTGAATTTGCGCCCGCTAGCAGTTGTGCAGATACAATATTTGCATTTTCTTCGTTAGCCGAAAGCAACTGAATTTGCTCTACATCACTTGGGTCACGCGTATCGTATACATACACTTGATTAGCAGAACGTACAAAAGTACGTGTTGTATCTGGCGACATTAATAATTCGTCTACACGTCCATTAACATCAAGTTCTGTACGCTCAACAACCCATTCTACTTCACCGGTAAACATATTCTCTTCAGCAATAAAGCTACTAAATAATACACGCTTATCTTCTGTAAGAGCTACAACCGCTGTTTTGTCTTCATAGTGACTAAATGCAAAGCGTTTAATAGCTGCACCTTGTTCATCTACTTCTAAAGCCATTTCCCCTAGAGGAAAACCTAAGCGAGGTGTTAATTTACGCTCGTTGTTTGGAAAGGTAACTAAAAATTTAGGTGCAACAACCATTACGGTGCCATCTTCTAAACCAAACGCATAATGCCCTTGAAAAGGCGCGCTTGTTGCAAAGCTTGTTGCATCACTTGGTAAATCTGCATTAAGTGTTTTGAGTTTTTTACCAAAACTACCTGACTCAACACTGTAAAAATCAACCTGACCTTGCTGACTTAGTAAATAAGCAACTTCAGTTTGCTCTTCTACACCTAAGCCTGCTATTTGCTGTGAATTAGCAACATGAAAGCTATCGCGTTTTTCTACTTTTGCTGATTCAAAAATTGGCTGTACTACATAAAGAAGGTAAAAGAATATTAATAGCAGTGCTACCAATACCATTATCCCACCTGCGGTTATGCCAAACTTGGCAAACCGATCTTTAAATAGACGGCTTCGATCCGTATTAAAAGTCGGCTTATTCGGATTTGAAGTCATCAAAACACCCTTAAATCTTAACGTTGCATAAATTATATTTCATCAAGATGACAGTAATGTTACAGCAGTAATAATAAGCACTCTAAAACAGCTTTAAATAAAACTAACGAGGGAAAAGTCTAAATTAGCTTCAAATAGGTGATTTATAAGTGAACTAAATTATAAAATAATTGGACAAAGTATTTATCGAGGTCAATACTAAAAGAGTACTTAGTAAATAATAATGACTATTAATACTGCGTATAGTCAACACAACTATATTCATTTTTTAATTTATAATCAAAGATTTATAAAAAGTGCAACAACACACAATTTAAATTAGACAACATACTTAATGCCTATGCATTTACTTTCTTTGGGCTTAAAAAGAGAATTATTTATGAAGCAGTTGGTTATAACTATTTTAGGGAAAGATCGCCCTGGTTTAGTAGAGAGCATCTCATCAGTCGTATTACAAAATCATGGCAACTGGCTTAGTAGTAACTTAAGCCATTTATTAGGTCATTTTGCAGGTATTATTCAACTTGAAGTTGCTGAGGAGCATTTTCAATCATTACAAAGTGCTTTAAATAAGTTACCTAAGTTAGACGTTCGTATTGAAACCGGAAACACAGAGATTGAACCATCAACACTAGAGCAAATTAATCTAGTTATAACAGGTAACGACCGTCCTGGTATTGTTCAAGAACTGGCAAGTGTAATACGTCATAAAGGCGCTAATATTACTCACTTAAATTCAAGACAACAAAGTGCACCTAATTGGGGAGTGCCTATTTTTAGCGCTGTTGCTACCGTTACTTTGCCAAATGGTATGGATAAAGACGAAGTTATTGAAGCATTGGAATCAATTACAAGTGATTTAATTGTAGATACGGAAGAAGTTTAACCTCCATTTATGCGTGCCATACAACTGACACGCATACCATTTTAGTCCATCAAAATGCTCTGCAGATTATTTAACGCAGACATAAAATAAGCCGATGCAAGCATCAGCTATTTTAAATAATCACCTTAAAGCTAATAAGAGCGAGATAAACTCAGTAATCCCGCTCTTTTATAAAGCTACATATCCATATGACGATTAGTACTTTGCATCATTTGCTTTATACCTTGCTTTTCAAGCTCTAGTATTTGTTGAAGCTTTTCTTGCCCACTTTCGGTTTCGGCGCGTTCAAGTAAGTATTCATATAACTCAATCACTTTTTGATGTTGCTGTGCTAAATACCCTTGAATGACTTCTTCATCGAATTGCTGATCTTTACTAATGTCTTCAAAAGTAATTAGCTCAGGATTTTTAGCAAAGTATTCATAACTGTACGTATCGAGCGTATTTATTTCGGTTATCGCTTTAAACCCGACTAAATCTTCGGCGAGTTTTTTTTCGTAATTTAGGTAGTAGTCCACCAGCATTGCATTATGTTCATCGAGTAAATCCTTTACGCTATAAAAATTAGCCGCCATTTGCGTATGAAACAAAACGGTCCAATCGTATACCTCTTTAATTGTTTTAACTTGCATGTGCATTCCTTACTTAGTTGACTTTATAGGTAATACACTGCGTAAAGCGTGCCAATTAAAAAGCTATTTAAAAACAGTTAGTTAATTTGAATATGAGTAATAACTAGCTATTTAATAGAACAACTTACAAATTATAGGTAATTTTTATAGAGCAATGCGTGAGTAGTAACAGCATTGCTCTATCGTCTTGTTGTTTTATATTATTTAAGTCCTTGTTTGCGCCACAGCAAGTAAACAGCAGGAATAACAAGTAAGGTGAGTACAATTGCACTGCCCATACCGCCAACCATAGGCGCTGCTATTCGGCTCATTACTTCGCTTCCGGTGCCTGTACCATAAAGTACAGGTAATAAACCGATAATAATTGTCGCGACAGTCATCATAACCGGGCGTACTCGAAGCCCTGCCCCTTCAATAATAGCTTGCTGTAATTGCACTAAGCTAAGCGGTTTTCCGGCTTGCTCTGCTTCGAGGCATTTTTCTTGATAGGCTTGGTTTAAATACACCAACATAATGACCCCTATTTCTACCGCAACACCGGCTAAGGCAATAAAGCCCACACCTACTGCAACTGAAAAGTTAAAGCCCTCTAAATACATTAGCCATACGCCACCAATCATTGCCAGTGGCAACGTAGCCATAATAATAGTGACCTCAGCAAAGCTTCTAAAATTAAGGTAAAGCAATACAATAATAATCGCTAATGTAAGAGGTAATACATAAGTCAGTTTGTCTTTAGCGCGCTGCATGTATTCATACTGCCCAGCCCACGTAATTGAGTAGCCAGCAGGTAGTATTAGGTCTTTATCGAGCACTTGCTGAGCGTGCTCAACGTAAGTACCAATATCAACGCCATCTATATCAATAAAACTCCAACCGTTTAAACGTGCATTTTCGCTTTTTATACCAGGCGGTCCATCTTCAATAAATACATCGGCTACATCACCAAGTGCTATACGCTGCCCTGTAGGCGTTACAATAGGTAACAACATTAACTCTTCTGGCGAGTCTCTGTATGCTTGCGGATAACGTAAATTAACAGGGTAACGCTCTTGCCCTTCTACCGTTTGTGTTACGTTTGTACCCCCTATTGCAGTAGATACAACCTGCTGTACGTCGCTAATGTTTAAACTATAACGCGCAGCTTTTTCACGATTTATATCTACTTTTATATAACGTCCACCGGCTACTCGCTCTGAGTAAACCGATGCGGTGCCTTGCACATCTTTTAATAGCACTTCTATTTGCTGACCAATTTTTTGAATTTCACTCAACTTTGGTCCCGCAACTTTAATGCCCACGGGAGTTTTAATACCGGTTGCGAGCATATCAATACGCGTTTTAATTGGCATTACCCACGCATTTGTAAGCCCAGGAAACTTAACCAAACCGTCGAGTTCTTTTTTAAGTTTTTCAAGAGTCATACCCTCGCGCCATTCGTCTTTTGGTTTTAACTGAATAAACGTCTCTATCATTGTAAGCGGCGCAGGATCTGTTGCAGTTTCTGCTCGCCCAACTTTACCAAATACTGTTTTAACCTCGGGTACTGTGGCAATTAACTTGTCGGTTTGCTGTAGTATTTCGCGCGCTTTACCTACCGATAAACCCGGATACGTTGTGGGCATATACATTAAATCGCCCTCATCGAGTGGCGGAATAAATTCACTGCCTATTTTATTTACCGGGTAAAAGCCAATAACAGAAACAACCACCGCGAGTACCAGTGTCATTTTTGGAAATTTAAGCACCCAGTTAAGTAGTGGTCGATACGCTGCGACGAGTAATCGGTTAACTGGATTTTTTTGCTCCGAAATAACTTTACCTCTAATAAAGTAACCCATCAATACCGGCACTAAGGTAATCGCAAGCCCAGCAGACGCTGCCATAGCATAGGTTTTAGTGTAAGCGAGTGGCGCAAACATACGTCCTTCTTGCGCTTCTAAAATAAATACCGGCATAAAGCTGACGGTAATAATTAATAAACTAAAAAATAATGCAGGACCCACTTCACTCGCCGATTTAGCCACAACTTCCCAGCGGTTTTCGTTGGTAAGGGGCGTTTTTTCCATATGTTTATGCATATTTTCAATCATGACGATAGCGCCGTCGGTCATTGCGCCTATCGCTATTGCAATTCCTCCTAAAGACATAATGTTGGCGTTAATCCCCTGCCAATACATAATTATAAATGCCGTTAAAATTCCAAGCGGTAACGTAATAATCGCCACCAGCGATGAGCGCACATGAAACAAAAACACCACACACACTAAGGCAACTACAATAAGCTCTTCAATTAGCTTACTTGTTAAATTATCTACCGCGTTATTTATTAAGTTGGAGCGATCGTACACAGGGACTATTTCAACGCCCTCTGGCAATCCCTTTTTAAGCGATTCTAATTTTGCTTTTACGAGCTCAATGGTTTTTTGTGCATTTTCGCCATAGCGCATAATAACAATGCCGCCGGTTACCTCGCCTTCACCATTCAGTTCTGCAATACCACGGCGCATTTGCGGTCCGACTCTAATATCGGCTACATCACGTAATTGCAGCGCAGTACCGTTGGCGTTTACACCAAGCGGAATAGCTTCCAAGTCGGCAACACTCTTAATGTAGCCTGTGCTTGTTACCATGTATTCTGCTTCAGCCATTTCAACTACTGAGGCGCCCATCTCTTGGTTGCCTTGTTGAATAGCGGTTTGAATGAGGCTAAGCGGAATACCATATGCGCGTAATTTATCGGGCTCTACATTGACTTGGTATTGCTTAACCATGCCACCAACAGCAGCCACTTCAGATACACCGGGCACAGTTTGTAGCTCAAACTTTAAAAACCAATCTTGTAAGCTTCGTAGCTGACTAATATCGTGTTTATTTGTTTTATCAATTAGTGCGTATAAGTAAATCCAACCTACGCCTGTTGCATCAGGGCCAAGCTCTGGCGTAGCGCTATCGGGTAATCTACTCGCTACTTGGCTTAGGTATTCTTGTACTCGGCTACGCGCCCAATACAAATCGGTTTTTTCGTCAAAAATAACGTAAACGTACGAGTCTCCAAAAAACGAAAAACCCCTTACAGTTTGTGCACCCGGCACAGAAAGCATTGCTGTGGTGAGCGGAAATGTAACTTGGTCTTGCACTACTTGCGGCGCTTGCCCCGGGTAAGTGGTTTTTATAATGACCTGAACATCAGATAAGTCAGGCAAGGCATCCACTGGAGTATTTTTTACAGCAAACAACCCTCCACCCAGTAAAATTAATGTAAGCAACAACACAAAAAAGCGATTGCTAACAGACCAGCGAATAATGGCAGTTATCATAATGGCTCCTAGTGAGAACTATGTTGCATAGTAGAATGATCAATCGGCTCTGCGTTTTGCGCTTTAGTAATTACAAATTCATCGTTAATAATGCTAAAAGTAAAATTAATATACTGGGCATTTTCAAACTGACTAATATCAATATCTGGCGCTAATACAAAGTCCATTGTGGCGGGTTCTCGATTCCATTTTTCAATGGCTTCTCGGCTAATATTAATAATGCGATTTTGTGTATCTATGGCATTAATAGTGCCGTTAACCGTGGCGTTTTGTGGCTGTATATCCATGTTCATATTTGAGTCTGAACCAGAATCCGAACTCATACCTGAGCTAATACTAGAACTAGGCATTTCCATTCGTTTAAAGTCGGAGCTTTTACTCGATTCAGAGTCTATTAAAAATTGCGCTGAAGTCACTACCGTGTCACCTGTCATTACACCTGACAAAATGACCGCTTCATTACTATTAATTTGCCCAACTTCAACTTCTATTGATTTAAAACGCCCCTCACCTAATGCAATAACCACACGGTTTTGATGCTGCGTGCGGATTACCGCTTCTTTAGGGACTGTAAATTGCGCCTTACTCGCTTTAGCGTGAATGCTCACTTGTGCAAACATATTTGGTTTTAACCGATGATCTACATTTTCAAACCTAAGCCTTACACGCAGAGTCCGGTTTTTAGCATCAAGCGCGGGGTAAATATAATCAACCTTACCTTCCCACTTTTGACCTTTTAAGTAATCAAGCGTCATTGTAACGGGCAACCCAACACTCACTTGTTCTGATTGGCGCTCGAACACTTCCGCCTCTACCCAAATTTCATCAAGCTGGGCAATACTCATCATTGATGTGCCTGGTTTAACGTAAAAGCCTTCTCGTACTGTTAGCTCATCTACCACACCACTTTGCTTTGCGTAAAAAGTAATATTTTGCATTATCTTTTTATTTTTTTGTAAGCGCTCGATAAATCCATCAGACACATTCAACGACTCTAAACGCGCCTTTGCAGCGCGAATTAACACGGTATTATTACGATTAACCGCCAATAAAAGCTCTTCCTGTGCGTTCACCAATTGTGGTGAATACAATGTATATAAAGGCTCACCGGCTTTAACTTCTGCGCCTTGTGCTTTAACATATAAACTTTCAATCCAGCCTTCTACACGCGGATGAATGTGAATAAGTTGGTCTTGGTTATATTGCACATAACCCACAGTATTTATATCGCTGCGAAGTGTTTTAAGCTCTACTTTGGCGGTTCTTACGCCAAAGTTATTAACGACTGCAGGCGAAATAGTTACAGCGCCAGGTCCATCCTGAGCGTTGCTAGCGTTTTCATACACAGGGACTAAATCCATTCCCATTGGAGAAAGCCCTGGCGTGTCACGCCTGTAATTACTATCCATAGGGGCTACCCAATATAAGGGCTGTTTGTCAGTGTTTTGTTGTTCATTCATTGCCGAGTTGCTAGGTAAAAATTGCATTACTAAGCCGCCTATTAACCCAAAGGCGCCTGCGCCAACTAAGGCGGCAACAAGTAACTTTAAATTAGTATTCATTGTGTAATTCTCCAGTTTGCTCGCTCATTACTTGGGGGTCTAAGCTACTTGCATAATAATTAAGGCGGGCGGTAATAATATGTTGATCTACTTGAATATTCAGTGCATCAATTTTGGCGTTAAGTTCACTAATGCGCGCACGCATCACGTCAGAAAAATCCCCGTCGTCGCGTGTATAAGCATTAAGTGTTGCCTGAGATTGCTCTGACATTTGCGGTAATAACGTATTTTGATAAAGCGCATCGCGTTTTTGCAAACGAGCGAGTTGGCTAAACTCCTTAAAGTACATGCCTTTGAGTTTTTGAAGCGCCACCAGCTTTTGTGTTTTAGTAGCTTCTGCACTCGCAATAGCCGATTTAATCTGTTGATCTTGTCTGTTATCAGTAAACAATGGCAAATCAATACTAAACCCTACAGAGAGTAAATCAGCTCGCGACTCACCCATCGGGGTATCATCTCGGTAACCATAACCCACATTAACGCCCATCTGAGGTTTGTAGCTTTGCTTAGCGAGTGCAACTTCGGTTTGCTTTGCCGTTACGGTTTTATCTATCGCAATAATTGCGGGATGCGTCATAAGCAACTGTATTAGCTCATCAAATTCAAGGCTCGCAAAATCAACCAGCCCTGCGGTTTTAGTAAACTCAGTATTTAAAGGCTGCATAAGCATATTCATAGGTAACCACTGTGCTAAACGGTTTTTAGCACTTTCAAATTGCTGCTCAAGCATAACCAGCTTATCTTCAAGACGGGTGAGTTCTAATTGCGCACGAATAATATCTTGCTGACGTGTTTTACCTAAGGTGCTTGCGTAGCTTGCTTCGGTAATGTCAATAAGTTGAGTAAATAGCCCTTTATCTAGCTCAATTAAAGCAATACTTCGCTGAGCACGATACGCGTTTAACCACGACTCAATCACAATTGCTTTTACTTGTGCTAAGCGATCGGCGCGCTGCCAAGGATATTGTTGAGCAGACTGTGCTAATGCTTTTTGTCTAAGCGCTAAACTATTCCCTCGGCTAAACTTTTGGCTCAAATCAACTTTAAGCTGCGTCATCCCTTCTTGATCAAACGCATAACCGTTAGTAGGTAAGTTGAGTAAGCCAACCGTTAAAACAGGATCGGGTAAGGTGCCAGCGGCAATGCTTTGCGCTATTGCTGCATCTTCTTGGTAGCCACTCGCTTTTAGCCATGGCTCATGCGTTAGCGCATAATTAAGCGCTTGCGTTAAGCTAAGCGTTTGCTCATTACTAGTTTGCTTTAGTGTTTCGGTATTTAGGTTATTTTGATTGTTTTGCGCATTAACAGCTGTGCTAAATAACACAACACTACATAATACGACTTTAATACTTACAGCGTGGTTCATCACCTGCTCCATCTAAAAATAAAAGAAAATCTTAAATTAGGAAGCAAAAAAGGTGTTTAGGAGTTACCAATAAACGGGGTTACCGCAATTTTTACATACACCTATCCTGCTATTAAGCAGACATAGGAGGGCGGTAGAGTGAACGAGGTATATTAATTTGTGTAGTAAATACACGTACATTTACTTTTTCAGATTCAAGTAAAGTAACGCTAAATAAAGTATCAACATTAAGCATTGAGTTAGCAGCGCAGCCACTCATAGGGCATTTACAGTCATTTTGTGGCGTACTTTCGTCGTCGCAACAATCCATCTGCATCATATTTTCAGACATGCTAACGACAGCTGTTGCATCACTACTTTGTGTCATTGGCATTTGGGCATGCGTTGCTGTCTTAGTTGGCATATGTGGCATTTCGCATACCATAGCTACAGACGCAACTGCCTGACCCACAAAAGTGAGCAGTAAAGTTATCATGAGTAAACTAGAGTAAAAACGTTGCAACATTATGCCTTTTAATAAACTTTAAAATGATTGTAAGGTAACCTAACGGCAACCACAAATACTTTAATTATGTAGACTGCGGTTTAGCAGGTGTTTTAATTAAGTTACTCGCGATAATTGCAAATATACAATATGCGCTAAAATACCAAAACCCTTCACCAAATTGTGCATTCATAACAAGTAGCTCGCCACTTTTACCATGGGCGTTACCTGCTAAGTAAGTCACTATTAATGCAATAACAAATACATCAACCATGCTCCACTTACTTAATGCACAAATAACCAGACCGAGCTTTTGCTTAAACCCATTCAAAGGTAGGCAACAATAAAGCAATTGTAATAGCAGCTTTAAGCTTGGAATAACAATAGAAAACAACCCCACTAAAGCGGCTACAAATAAATTATTATTGCTAGCAAGCTCTTTAACTGTGCCTAAAATACTTTGTGTTTTGTTATAGGCGCTAATCTCACCTTCTAACTTATCAAGCCCTAGCATGTTCGAGAACATCATTAGCATACTGCGAGTTCGACCATCGCCCTCTTCAGCCAGCATTTCAATACCCGCTTGCGCTAGTTTTGATTTATCTATGTTGCCCTCTATTGTTAATACTGGTTTTGTAATACCAGGAAACAATAAACAAAGAGCAACCACTACACTTATAACCGACAACCAATTACGCATATTTATTCTGCTATTGCCTCAATAATGTCGTCACTGTATAAAACAGCATCCAGTAAAAAATTAAATATATCGCCAATGTGTAGCTCTGAGTTTATGTTGGCCAAATGGACCATAGCTTCATCTACATTATCTAATTCAAATTCTTTTATAAGCGATAAACACTCACCTAAAGTGCCTTTTTCAAGTAGCAAAGCATCTGATATTGCAGCATCTAAGGTAAACTCTTTAACTATGTCTTTTAAATCAGCATCTAAAATAGCATCAAGCACCGAGAACAAACCCACTAGATACCCTTGCTCGGTCAGCTCTTTATTATTTTGCTCTAAAATAAGCGACATAAATTGAGCCCGCGTTAAAGCAAGCTTAGTTAATTCGGTTGGTTTTTCGACCCCCAACTCACTAATTGCTAATACACGAACAAATTGCCTTATTGTATCTTCACCTAAATAAATAACCGCTTGTGAAATAGAAGTAATAACTAAATTTGCTTTTCCTGAACGCGCGTTAGCCAGCTTTAAAACCCTGGCTGTTATGGCTACATCTCTGGCCACTCGTTGATGAACTTCTTTGAAGCAAAGTTTTTGTTTTGCTGTAAAACGCAATAGATCAAAAACAGTTAACTTTGAAGGCTCTACACCTTTATACGTAATCATTTCTGGGCGAGAAAAAAAGAACCCCTGAAATAAATCACAGCCTGCCAATTTTAATATATTAAATTGTTCATGCGTCTCTATTCGTTCAACAATTATTTTTGCATGTGGATTTGCGCGTTTTATTTTTTTGATGCGCATATTGGTTTTAATAACCGGATCATCTATCTCAATTTTTATGTAATCAACATGTGCTAATAGTGGCTCCCATTTTGGATCGCCATCGTAATCATCAAGTGCAAAAACATACCCTTCTTTTTTAAGTTCTTGCACACGCTCAGCAACCGCAGAAATATTGCCCGTGCGCTCTACTATTTCAATAACACTATTTTCTGGCAATAAAAGTTTGGGAAAGTTATCGAGAATAGTTTCTGATGACAAGTTGATAAAAGCTAAATGATGCGCGGTAAGTCTATCTAAACCTACCAGCATTAATGCATTAAAAAACAGGCGGCTTGTCGCATGCACATCAGAAGTGCCCACAGGAAACGCATTGTTGGCTGAGTCTCGATAAAGCAGTTCGTACGAGAAAACATTCTGGTCTATATCAAAAATAGGTTGCCGCGCGACAAACTGAGTTATTTTTTGTACCTCATCAGGTATGTTATTTAATTTCACTTGGCTCTAAACCTATAAATAAGAGATGGCAAAACAGCCAATAATATGTGTACTTTAATGCAACTCGCATAAGATAAACATAGTCGTCATTGCAAAAATGTTAAAATTACACAACACTAATATAAAAATATTAATATAAAAGGTGGAGATTTGGCTAACTTTATTCGGTTATTAGTACTGAGCCCTCTGCTATTTGTATTTTTTAGCTATGCCAGCATTAACCCTACTCCCCTCAAATACAATGTTAGCGCGTCAGGTAGCCATTATCCATATTATACAAATGATCCAGAAAAGCCTGGTGTATTACCCGAAATTATTGAAAAAGCACTCGATGATGCAAATATTGCAGCTTCTCATATCGACCTACCCACAAAGCGTATTACCAAATATTTACAAGATAAAATAATCGATTTTGATGTTATTTCATTAGAATGGCTCCCAAAGGATGAGAGAAATGACTCTCGTTATGTTTTTTCAGAGCCCCTTATTTATGCCACAGAAATGATTGTTACCTTGCCTCAAAATGCCCAGAACTGGCAAAGCGCTGATAGCTTAAAGGGCAAAAATATAGGAACGGTACTAGGTTACTATTACTTTAATGACAATACCTTTGAGCGTGTTGACTTTCCATCCGAGAAAGAACTTATGACCGCTCTATCAAGAAACCGTGTAGAAGCAGCGCTAATAGGTAAGTTAACTGCGCTCTATTGGGCAAAGCAGTTAGGGATAAACATTGCCTTTGGCGCACAGCATTCCCATGGTTTTTTAAGAATTCGTTTATTGAGCAAACATAAAGGGTTATTGCCCCAAATAAACCTAGCAATTAAAAACCTTCACGCTCAAGGATATATAAAAAGTATTGAAGATAAGTATATGAGTAATATACCCACACAAAATTAAGGGACTAATGGCGCAGAGCTCGTGTTTTGGAGTATAATAGCAGCAAATGTTAACTCGACCAGAATCAGAAAGAGCCCCATGAGTATTGAAAAAGCCTTAATCGAACGTAGTAATAATCAATGTGAATTGTGTGCAGCCACCGAGAACTTATCTGTTTATGAAGTACCACCGGTAACTGAAACCCACTCAGATAAATGTATTTACACGTGTCAAACATGTAAAGATCAAATCGAGAATAACAGCGAAATAACGCCTACACATTGGCACTGTTTAAACGATAGCATGTGGAGCCAAACTCCTGCAGTACAAGTTGTAGCTTACAGAATGCTTTCGCGTTTAGCGCCTGATAATGGCTGGGCACAAGATGCGCTAGACATGATTTACCTTGAAGAAGACACGCTAACCTGGGCTAAAAAAGCACTTGCCGAAGATGACGATTTAAAGCATGTAGATAGCAACGGTGTAGTACTTCAAGCAGGCGATACTGTTACCCTAATTAAAGACTTAGACGTTAAAGGCAGTAGCCTTACCGCTAAACGTGGAACAGCTGTTCGTAATATTGGCCTAACCAGCAACCCTGAACATATTGAAGGGCGAGTTGACGGCCAGCGCATTGTTATTTTAACTAAGTTTGTTAAAAAATAATCGTTTTTTTAATTATTAAAGGCGCTAATGCGCCTTTTTTTATGTTTAAAATAAGTTAAGGAATGATTAAGTAACTAGGTAATACACTAAGGACATAATATTGAGTAAGGATAACCAACATGGAAAAGCATCAAGCAGTATCTTCGCGTAAAAAGGCAGTTGCAGGGATTGGCTTATTGGCGCTTAGCGCTTTTGCAGTAACTGGCTGCGGTGAGCAAACTAAATCGACTGAAAACACAGAAATTGCAGAAGCAATAACCAGCCTAACTATCCAAGCTAGCTACAAAGATCGCAGTATGCTTCGCCCTGGCTCGCAATTAATAGTTACGCTTTCCAATGTATCTAAAATGGACGTAAAAGCCGATATAATCACACAAGAAGTGATTGATGTAACCCAAGCCCCGCCATTTACCGTTGAGCTAATTTATGATGCCAGCAAAATTAGCGATAAACATCGCTATAGCCTAAGCGCCAGAATTATAAATAAAGACAAAGTGCTTTACACAAGTACAACAAATCATGACCCGTTTGCAGAATCACAGTTAACTACCCCCTATAAAATTGAGCTTTCAAAAGTGTCGACTCAAAAACCCGATGTAACACTCACAAATACTTACTGGAAAGCAATAACAATAAATGCTCAAACTGTGAATGTTACAACTAAAGAACCATTCATTCAGTTCAATAAAGACCACCGCGTTAATGGCTTTTTAGGCTGTAATAATTTTAGCGGAAGCTATAGTACCGAGCAGCAAACAATTACACTTAGTCAGCTAGCAAGTACAAAAAAGATGTGCTCGGATAATATGAGCCAAGAAGCGGCTATGTCTGACGTACTTAGCAAAACTTCAAAGTGGGAAATAACAGGTGAATCACTAAAACTTAAAAACAGTCGCGGTAATACGCTTGCTACTTTTAGTGCGGTTTATTTTAATTAATATTTAGCTCCCTTATATATATTACCTAACACATTCGTATTGATTTTAAATAAAATGCCCAGCAAAGCTGGGCATTTTATTATTCGTTATAAGCGCTATTTAAAGTTACTCATCAACGAGTTGTTCACTTCTGTAAAAACCACTTGGCTCACTTAACAAACTAACAAGTTCAGGCATTATTGCATCCATTGTTTGCTTTAGCTTCCATGGAGGATTAATTACAATCATGCCCGATGCTGTCATACCGTGTACGTCAGTATCCGCTTCAGTGCCTAATTCAAATAACTGAATGTTGCGCATTCCTGAATCAATTAAGCCCTGCTCCATATTATCAATGCGCTCTCTATCTACAACCGGATACCAAATCATGTAAGTACCTGTAGCAAAACGCTGATAAGCTTTAACTAAGGTTTTTACAACCGTTTCGTAGTCATCTTTAATTTCGTATGGAGGGTCAATTAACACACACGCTCTGCGAGATGCTGGTGGTAATAAACCAACTAAACCTGCAAAACCATCCTCTCCACGTACACGAATAGATCGCTTACCTTGCATGTTTTCTTCAAGTAATAATAAATCGCGCGGGTGCAGTTCAAAAAACCAACCCTTATCTTGGCGGCGTAAGTAGTGCTCTGCAATTTTTGGTGAACCTGGATAAAACGCAAGTTCGTCAGTGTCGTTAAATGACTTAATTAATTCAATGTATTCATTAAGCTCAGCATGCTCACTTTTATGATGCCAAAGTTTTTCAATACCATCTTGATACTCTTGCGTTTTTTGCGCATCGGCAGCTGCAAGTTCAAAAAAGCCAGCACCTGAATGTGTGTCTATATAATCAAGCGGTTTATCTTTAATTGTTTGATAATTTAGCACTTGTGCCAGTACTAAGTGTTTAAGTACATCGGCAGGATTACCCGCATGAAATGAGTGTCTGTAACTAAGCATTATTTATTTTCGCCATACGCAATTTAATATCGTAAGTGAACCATAAGCACTAGGCTTTGGCAACTCACACCAAGATAAGAGAGTGTTTAAGTGAACCATTTCTGAATGAAAAAGCCCATATGCTGAATTATCCCTTAACGCAAAAGAAAAATCAGCTAAAACCACCGTAAATGCTGGCAAATCAACACACTTTGCTTTACATTTGCATGACATTAATTACAGTTATATGAGCGCCTTTATGAATAACACTACTCTTCAACAACTCGAACAACTGATCGATTCTTTAATCGAACGTAATAACCAATTACAAACAGATGTTGTTACTTTAAAAGAACAGAACACTAAACTAAGCGATGACAACGAATTGCTACAACTTGAAGCTTTAGAAAATGAAGAAAAGCAAAAAGATGCCAGCACTACTTTATCTGGTCTTCTTGATAAGTTACAAAGCGCACAACAGGCTAGCTAATGTCTGAGCTGCAAAACCAGCGGGTCACTGTTGAGTTGCTAGGTAAAGAGCAGCAATTTGCTTGCCCTGAAGGGCAGGAAGATGCATTAATAGCAGCAGCTAAAAATCTAAATGACTTAGTTGAGCAAATGAAGCAACGCTCAACCGTTAGAAACGATCAAAAAGCCCTACTAATGGCAGCATTAAACTTAAGCCACGAATTGCTAGAAGCAAAAACACAGGCTACAGTTGAGCAACAGCATCAAGACCAAATGATTGATAAACTCAGTCAGTATTTGGCAAATGACCCCAAACACCAAAAATAAAAAGCGCATACTGCGCTTTTTGTTTATTATTAAAGTAATTAAACATCAGCGTAGAGATAATAAATGAAGTTAAAACTTTCAAACATAGCCTCTTCATGTAAGCACTTACTATTAGCATGCACTTTATTATCAATAGTACCTAGCACCTATGCTGCCGTCACTTGGAATACAATAAACCCTCATATTCAGTTTTTAAAGCAACAAGACAAGCTTCGCTTTTACGACTCTAACCAAGTGTTAATTGAAGGCGAAAAATGTGCCCTACTTGTTGATACGAGCGCCAATTTTGCTGCAGTTGAACAACTTGCTGAAGATTTAAAGAACCGCCTTAAAACACCCTTATGCTATTTAGTGGCTACCCACTACCATGACGATCACTTGCTAGGTATGGCGGTTATGCAAAA
The DNA here is from genome assembly GCF_030408075.1 of Pseudoalteromonas sp. APC 3358. Classification (NCBI taxonomy): domain Bacteria; kingdom Pseudomonadati; phylum Pseudomonadota; class Gammaproteobacteria; order Alteromonadales; family Pseudoalteromonadaceae; genus Pseudoalteromonas; species Pseudoalteromonas sp. APC 3358. The sequence continues at coordinate 71,502 of NZ_JASDCE010000005.1, read as the reverse complement.
TTTTTATCCTGATGCCAAGCTCATTGTTCATCAGCAGGTAAATAAAAATTTTAACCTTTATCAAACAGCATATACCGACAAGCTAGACACCTATGAAAAGAGCATTGAGCTGAGCTACCAACGATTAGCGAATGTGCCCAAAGAAGAGCAAGCTAAATGGCGAAATAAGTTAGAGCTTGCAAAAAAACGACTTTTTCGCTGGCAGGAGTATCAGCTTAGCAAACCCGAAATAGTAATTGATAGTCGTAAAGTTATCGACCTTGGTGATTTTGAGGTAACGCTTGAGCCGCAGCAAGCCCATACTAACGGTGATTTAACTATTACTACTAATAATGGCAGTGTGCTGATTGGTGGCGATATCGTTGACTGGCTTCCTTACCCTGGGCACGGTGAACTTAAAAGTTGGCAAACGTTGCTTAAGCAATATATTAACGACGAAAAGCTCACTATTATTTTACCTGGGCACGGCGGTACATTAACAAAAGAGCAGCTGAAACAGCCTCTATCATTTTTAACAGCCATAACAGAGCACGTTAAAAACAATAAAGATCAAAGTATTGAGCAGTTAATGCTGTCGTTTCCTGAATCAGTTATTGAGCCTTATAAACAAGAAGCGCTTAATATAAAATCGAGCAACTTCTTTTTACAAGCTGGCCTAAATCGCGCAAAAAGCGCAGAATAACTCAACACAACGGATTGTGTTAAAATAATAAAAGGAATTTACAAAAGTGATCACTATGCGCAGTTTGGTTTTATGTTGTTTGGGTATTTTGTTATTTGGTTGTCAATCAACGGAGCAAGAACCACAAGAAGCTCCACAAATATTTACTCATTTTGAGCCTGACTATACTTATGATACTGATGATGAAGTAGCTCAAACGCCCCAAGTTAGTGAGCACGTTACGTCACTTCAATTCAAAAAAACAATCGTAAAAAAGCGCCCACCAAAAACCACCGATCTGTGGGTGCACATAGCCAATAATCTACACTTTACGATTTATCAAAATCGCGCGTTAAAAAAGCGTATCAGCTGGTACGCAAAGCAACCTAACTACTTGCAAACTGTGAGTAAACGCGCAGCGCCTTACCTGTATCATATCGTAAAAAAAATTGAGCAAAAGCAACTACCTATGGAGCTCGCTTTACTACCATTTGTAGAAAGCGATTTTAGACCAACGATAGCCTCATCACAGCAAGCTGTTGGTGTTTGGCAGTTAGTTGGCGCAACAGCGCATCACTTTGGAGTTAAGTCAGACCAATGGTACGACGGGCGCCAAGACGTACTTGCTTCAACCGATGCAGCACTTGATTACTTAAGCTACTTACATAAACGCTTTGATGGTAATTGGCTACATGCTTTGGCTGCTTATAACAGCGGTGAGGGCCGCGTTAAACGCGCAATCGAAAAAAACAAAAAACGCGGTAAAAGCACCGATTACTGGTCACTCAGTCTGCCAAAAAAAACCGCCGACTACGTACCCAAGTTACTCGCTTTAAGCTATTTAGTTAAGCACCCACAAAAGGGCATTAAACGCCCAAAGCTTGCATATAAGCCATTTACAACACAGATGAATATAGGCCAGCAGTTCGACTTTTCAGTCATCGCTAAGCTCTCTGGTATAGGTTCAAAGCAGTTACACGCGATTAATCAGGGATATTTAAAAAATCAAAGCTCACCTAACGGGCCGCATACTTTACTGCTGCCTATAGGGCAAGAGGCCTTATTAAAAAGTCAGTTTTTTAAATCAAACTTTGCTGGAGAGTACATCGTTAAACAAAACGACACGCTTTACGGTATTGCTAGACGTTTTAGTATGTCGGTAAAAGCTTTAAAACAACTTAATAACAAAAATAATAATTTAATAGGCGTTGGAGAAAAGTTATTAGTTGGACAACCTAAAACCCTGCCAAGCACATTAACAGTTGATTACAAAATTAGCCCTTATTTAGAACACCAAGAGATTGCGATTCCCACCATTGAAATAGATTACGAAGTTAAGTCGGGCGATAGCCTTTGGAGTATAAGTCAGCTTTACGATGTACCCCATAGCGACTTGGCAAAATGGAATAAACTCTCTGCATCGAGCATTTTAAAGCCTGGTACTCAATTAGTACTGTTTATACCACAGGCTGAAAAGCAAAAAGCAGCCCCAACAAAAAAAGATTTTCTGCTAAATTTACAAAAAACACTAAATCAGCCACGTTAAGTTTATAAACAAGTATATTTCGCGTAAAATTGCGCCCTAACATAGTTATTATTTGAAGAGACAAGCATGCAAATTAGCAAAAATTCAGCAGTTGAATTTCATTACACCCTTAGCGAAGCGGGCGAGCAAATTGAAAGTAGCACAAACGAAGCGCCACTTACTTACATTCATGGCAGCGAAGGCATGCTTCCTGGTTTAGAAAAAGCACTTGAAGGCAAAGAAGCTGGCGAAAAATTTAGTGTAACTCTAGAGCCAAGTGAATCATACGGCGAGCGTGTTGATGACTTAATTCAACGTATTCCGCTTAAGCACCTACAAGGCGACGTTAAAGTATGGAAACCAGGTATGACAGCAATGGTTAGCTCTAACCAAGGTCGTCATCAGGTTACTATTGTTAAGGTTGGTCGTTTTAACGCAGATTGTGATTTAAACCACCCATTTGCGGGCAAAACACTAACGTTTGACGTTGAAGTTATATCGGTACGTGAAGCAACAAGTGAAGAAGTTTCTCACGGACACGTGCACGCTGAAGGCGGCTGTGGTCACTCTCACTAGTTAGCAATAAAGGAAGTAAGTATGTCTAAAGTTGCAGTCGTTACAGGTGGTACAAAAGGTATTGGCTTAGCCGTAGTAAAGCGTTTGCTAAACAATGGCTATGAAGTACATAACCTTGATATAGAGCTAAGCGAAATCGGTATATTTCATCAGTGTGATGTAAGTGATGTATCGGCGGTACAAAGCTGTATCAACGCTATCTGTAAACAAAGCAAACGTATTGACGTACTTGTTTCTAATGCTGGAAAACACTTAAGCGCAAATATAGAAAGCACCGACGAGCAAACTCTCGATGCACTTTTTGCGCTTAATGTTAAAGGCGCTTATGCCGCGATACAAAGCGTATTGCCAAGCATGAAAGCGCAAAATGGCGGCGCTATTATATTAGTCGCTTCCGATCAGGCAATTATAGGTAAGCAAAACTCTTTTGCGTATAACCTAACAAAACATGCCCTTGCCTCAATGGCTAAAACAACAGCGCTTGATTACGCGGGTTTTAATATTAGAGCAAATGCGGTATGCCCTGGCACAATAGAAACCCCGCTATTTCATAACGCGATAGATGCGTACTGCGCAAAAAGTGGCGCAAACAAAGCTGAAATAGTTGCCGAGGAAGCAAGTCTTCAACCGCTTAACCGATTAGGTCAAGCCGATGAGGTTGCTGCCCTTGTGAGCTTTTTAGCAAGCGACGATGCCAGCTTTATTACTGGCAGCCTACAAAGCATTGACGGTGGCTACACTGCCCAATGAGTAATGTGCAATGAGCCTAAAAATTATTGACCCACACGTACACTTTTTTAATTTAGTAGAAGGTCAATACTCATGGTTACAAGGCGCTAACCCACCAGCGTGGCCAAATTTAGAAAAAATAAAACAGCCAGTAAGTGCACAGCAACTTGTTAAAAGTACTGACTTTGAGCTAGTAGGGCTTGTTCATATAGAAGCAGGGTTTGATAACACCTCCCCTATTAACGAGCTAAACTGGCTAGACTCGCATTTAAAAAGCCTTTCATTTAAGGCTATTAGTTACAACCAAATTGACTCATCGGCTGATCAGTTTATAAACTCGTTAGAAGCTTTAGCTCATCTGAGTTTGTGTGGCATTAGAGATATAACCGAAGGTACTGACGCAAAGCGTTTATTAGATGCTAATAGTTTTAAAAACCTAACAATATTATCAGATACCCAACTGCATTTTGAAGCTCAATTTGATATTGAAAATAGCGAAATAACCAAACAAATAGCTTACTACGCTAAGCAGCTACCGCAGCTTCAAATTATAATTAATCATGCAGGACTGCCAAGTAATTTAAATGATTGGCGACAAGGTGTTGAGTTACTTGCTCAGCATGACAACATAGCAATTAAATTCTCTGGTTTTGAATTACTACAACTCACCAGTGAGCAACAAGCAGCGTGTTTTAGTTTTCTTTTTAATCACTTTGGCCAGCAGCGTATTATGTTTGCTAGCAACTTCCCTGTGTGCCAAATAAATACAAGCTACAACAATCTATGGCACTGCCATAAGGCGTTATGCTCAAACGATAAGACATGGCATGACCTTAGCTATACAAACGCTAAGCACTACTACCAAGTGTAAGTAAAACTAGTTATATTAAACTCTCTTTTTATGATAATACGGCCAATTTATGAAAATGTACTTTTTACTAATCGTTGTATTTTCAGCGCTTCTTCTCAATGGCTGCATATCTCAAAACCCAGACCCGACACCTAAGCTGCAACATGCCCTACTGGCAAAGCCAAATAAAACAGCCGTTAGCAAAGCAATTAAAACACTTGTACATATGCAAGAGGCTCAATTAGCTGATGATGTATTTACTACCAGCAGCACAGTAACCCTTAGCAATGTAGATGGTAATAATATTATCGACACGCAAAGTCGCAATACACCCGATCAGTTTGAATTGATGATTAAAGGTAATCAGTGCTACATACGCCATCTCGATAGTAAAGCAACTATTGAACTTAAAGACGTGGAATGTAAAATCAACGAGTTATAACAAGCTTTGCCTCCCCCAAACAAGTAAAAGCCGGTAAGTGACCAATCACTTACCGGCTTTTTAATGCATGACCTAAAGTTAGGTTAAAAGACTATTATTTTATTTCTACGCGTTGAGACCGCATAACAATCTCATCATTTAATTCAATACCCAACCCTGGCTCTTCTGACACTTCAAAGAAACCATTTTTAGGTTGTGGGTCTTGTAAACATAACTCGCGGTTCCACTTTTTAATCGCATAAGTGTGGTGCTCATGAATCAAAAAGTTAGGGATAGCCGTTTCTAAGTGCAGTGATGCTGCTGTTGCAACAGGCCCGCCACATACGTGAGCCTGAATACGCACATCAAAGATATCTGCGTAATCACATACTTTTTTAGTTTCGGTAAAGCCACCACACAAACCAATATCTGGCTGTAGTACATCAATACTTTGATCTTCTAAATACGGACGTACACCCCAGCGATTATACAAACGTTCACCACCAGCAATTGGCACATTAACTTTATCTGCTACTTTTGCATGCAATGAATGGTTTAGGTAGTTAACTGGCTCTTCAAAGTACATACAGTCAAATTCTTCTGCAATTTCACCCAACTGAATGGCTGTTGTCACGCCAGGTAAACTGTGGCATTCAAAAATAATGTCTACTTCGTCGCCTACTGCTTCGCGAATAGCTTGCATGCGCGCACGGTATAGCTTCATTTCAGTACGTGAAATTATTTTTGTACGGTCATAATAAGTATTACCGTCTTTATCGTACTGAATTGGATCTACTTTTACTGCATCGTAACCTTCGGCCATCGCCTTTAAAGCCGCTTCTGCATATTCTTGCGGTTGTACTAGCGCTTTAAATTCGCTATCCCAGTCAAACTGTAATTGCGATGCGTAAGTGCGTAGTTTGTCGTTAACTTTACCGCCTAATAACTGGTATACAGGTAAACCAAGCGCTTTACCTTTTATATCCCAAAGTGCGGTATCAATTGCGCTCATTGCAGCATATACAACAGGTCCGCCGCCTAAACCCCAAAAGCTTTCACGTAACATACGTGACCATAGTTTTTCTGTTTGAAATGGGTCGTGGCCGATTAAAAAGGCGTCGGCCATTTCTTTAATCATAGCCGCTGCAGCACTGTGACCTAAATCGTATGCAAGGCCGGCTTCGCCAACACCACTAATACCTTCGTCAGTATGAATTCGTACAAACACAGGTGTCCACGAAGGTCTATCAGGACAGTGAATATCAAATACTTCAACGCGATTTACTTTCATTAAAATTCCTTATTAACCGCTATGGGTTATTTTGCAAAACTAGGGTCAAGTCGATACGCTTTTCGTAACATTGCAGGCCACGCAAGTTGCCCGCCGGTGCTGCCACTGTGTACTACGTTTGCTTGATTATAAATATTGTCGATTATAGGTTGCGGTACTTCAATCACCTCTTGCGAGCTTGATTGTAGCGCTAGTTGAATTTCACACGCTCGCTGTAAATCATAAAAGCGCATAAACGCATCGCCTACCGTTGGGCCTACTGTTAAGCCACCGTGATTTACCAATAACATATGGTTAGTGCTGCCCAAATCATCTTGCAGCACTTTTCGCTCGTCGTCGTTTACTGCAAGCCCTTCGTAGCCATGATAAGAAAGCGATGGCAGTGAAAACATTGAATATTGGCTAAGCGGTAATAAACCATTTTTTTGTGTAGCGACTGCGATTGTTTCTTTAGTATGAAGGTGAATAACACAATGAGCGTCTTCGCGTACCTCGTGAATCGCACTGTGAATAGTAAAACCAGCTGGATTAATACTAAATGGCGTATCGTCAATAATGTTACCGTCTAAGTCGACCTTTACTAAATTAGACGCAGTTACTTCATCAAAGGTTAAACCAAAGGCATTTACTAGGTAGTGATCTGTGCCAGGCAAACGTGCTGATAAATGCGTATAGATTAAATCCCCCCAACGAAAGTGCTCTACCAGTCTATAACACGCGGCTAAATCAACACGAAGTTGCCACTCTTGTGCTGATACTTTATTTTTTAAATCGAGTTGGGGTAAATCAAACATAATAAGCCTTTTAAAAACGTACATTATTAACCTGTACGAACAGATGTTTAGAAGTCTAAAGCAGTCTCTATTTTATAGCAAACACCAAACAAAACAGCCACACTATTGTGTGGCTGTTTATAAAACTAAAATACCAATTGCATTAAAATGGTATAACTGCGTAAATTATTTTACGTTAGCTAGGTAATCTGCAATTGCTTCAAACTCTTCATCAGTTACCGTTGCAACCATTGCTTTCATTGCCATGGTCATACCGTTATTACGTGCACCTGACTTAATATCTTTCATTTGCGCTACTAAGTAGTCTTTGTTTTGACCGTTTAGTTTAGGGTACATACCCATAATTGGTGCTTTACCTTCAGCGCCATGACAAGTTTGGCAATTCTTAGCGGTATAAAGTGCAGCGCCATCGGCAGCAGCTGCATTAAACGAGAAGCTTGCGGCTAAAGTAATACCCGCGCCTAATAGTAGTGTTTTCATCTTGCTCATTGTATTTACTCTTCTTTTTTGACGGTTAGAAAAACTGTTCTATTGATTGTAGTAAACAATCAAATAAAAAGCATACGTACGAAACGACGCTAGACGATCAACTTAACCAAAAACCGCTAACTCGTTTCTGTCTCACTTTCATATACTTTAGCAAATAAAAATGAGCTTACCCTTAATAACTTATTACCACACTATATCATCTGGTACTTCAAAGTCTGCGTATGGGTCATCTTCATCTTTTGGTTTGTTTTCTGGCTCTACATGAAAAACAATATACTTTTCGTCAACTTCAGCCACTTTGCGTGCTGGTTCGTCGTCTAGTACGTAAAACTGCCCTTCTAGTACACAAATAGCTAAACGACCGCCCGATAACGCTTTTTGCGTTTTCTCGTTCACGTCGATATTTTTTACTTTATTTTGATAAGTAAAATTAAATGTGCGCTCACCACGAATAGCGTCTTGGTTGTGGTGCTCTAAAATTTGTTTAACACGCGCTTCTTGTTCGCGCTGCTTTAAGCTCACTTGGCGTGTTTGGTTAAGCTCTTCAGCTTTTTTTTGCTGCTCTAGCTTGGTTTGTTGAATATGCTTTTGCAGATCACTTGGGTTGCTAGTAGCCCCTTTCTTTTGCTTTTTTTGTTGCTTACGCTTTTCTGATTTAGCAACTTTAGCATTATGCGATGTTGTTAATCCTGCTTGAAGCAATTGGTCTTGTAATGAACCCATGACTTTGTTCCACTAAAAACTAATATTATCGCTATTTTAATCACCAACGAGTTCAAATAACAGCGCTATCGACATTAATCTAGCAAACTAGTTAAAACAAACCATGATATAGCGCAATGGCTATGGTTTTAATTATGAATTAAAAGCAATTTTTAATACAATACCACGCAACCAATCAGCAAATGCACAAGCCACATAATGCGTTTACCTCATCTACTCGTTTGCTCGGTATTTATATTTTTTGTGCTTTATGCACCGCAGCCCCTACTTAGCCTTTTTGCGAGCGAATTTAATGTAGCACCTGCGGTAGCTGGCAGCTTAATGACTGCAACTATGCTGCCCTTAGCCATTGCCCCGCTCGTTTATGGTTTATTTTTAGCAAAAATAAATCCACTACTTATATTACGTATTGCAATGGTGCTTTTAGGCCTTAGCTGCTTACTTTTTATTTATGTACCTAGCTTTGAGCTTTTATTATTAGTCAGATTTTTACAAGGTTTAACGCTCCCCGCAGCTTTAACAGCAATGACTAGCTATATAGGCATGAGTTATAGCGCTGATACACTTCAAAAAAATATGACCCTATATATTGGTAGCAGTATAGTTGGTGGTTACTTTGGTCGTGTGCTCGCAGCTTTGTTTAGCGACTTATGGAATTGGCAGAGCTTTTATTACGTAATTGCTTTTATGCTTATTTGCTTAGCTTTGACAATTAAGCATTCTCGCTTTACAAACCCAGCTACACAGTCGCAGCTCTCCCCTCTGGATTACATTAAACAACTTAAAGAAGGCGCTATCCTTAAAGTGTACGGTGCCGTCTTTTGTATGTTTTTTTGTTTTGCTGCATTACTTAATTACTTACCGTTTATATTACAAAACACGTTTTTAATTACCAATACTCGTGACATAGGTTTAGTTTACAGTGGTTATTTAGTTGGTGCCCTCGCCTCTATTGCTGCACCTTGGTTACTTAAAAAAGTCCCTTCGCCTTGGCATTTATTAACTGCGGTATTTAGTTTTTATAGTGTGAGTATTATTTTATTAATGAGCCACCAGTTTAGCTTATTTTTAATCGCATTTACTTTGTTTTGTGGTGCTATGTTTGTGATTCATTCAACTGCCGCACCGCTCGTTAATAAAATAAGTAAAGCCCCGCCAAGCGTAACCAATGGCGGATATGTATCGTTTTATTACAGTGGTGGGGCATTGGGGTCGTTATTACCCGGTGTGGTATACCAACATCATGGGCAAACAGCGTTTATGTTTACGCTGCTCGCGGTTTGCTTATGCGGTTTATCGTTAATTATGTGGGCTTATTTTGAGGGTAAAAATACAACGCGCGGTTGATGCTTTGTGTGATTAAAAAATGTTTCTAAATCAGCTTTACTAAGCAACCATGTTTGGGTGTTTTCAAACGGATGACAATGAAACAAATCACCACCCCAAATATCTTGATCGACCCATAAGCTCACTTCGTTTTGCTTATCATTTAAAAGAGCCAACATAGATACACACCCAGGAGCCACTTTTAAATACGTTGCTAAGCGTTCACTCGATGCAAACCCTAAACGCGAAAGCCCTTGTTGCTTTGATAGTGCCTTTAAATCGAGTTGCTTATTGTGCGCTGTAATAACTAAAAAGTGTCGCTTGCCTTCGTTATCGCGTAAAAATAGGTTTTTAAGACGAGTACCTGGACGCTCAATCATAAACTCATCAGCCGCTAAGCTAGTATGTAGCGGCGGATGTTCTATTGCATCGTAAGTAATATCTAGGCGCACTAAAAGCTCTGCTAACTTAGTTTTATCAGCCAACATATTACAAGCAACGTCCTCTTAGCTGTACGCTCAAATCTCGCCATAAAACATCATTAACTTCATGTTTGTTATCGCAATACTCACGCTCTTTTAGCTCTTGATTTAATAATTCAACTGCTTGATCTTCTAGCTGTAACTTTAGAATGCTCGACTCTTCAAAATGCTCTTTCTCTATATACTGCTTAACCTCACCACGGCTTGGTCTATTGTTAGGACCACGGTCTAGGTTAAAGTTTTCACGATGCTTAGCTTTTACCGAAACAACATAAGCAAAAAGCTTATTGCCTTGCTCATCTTGCTTTTCGTGAAACTGTTTATTATTTATTTCAAAAGGCGGCTCATCATTTGAGGCACAGCCAGCGAGTAAAACCATAAGCGCTAGAACACATTTTTTCATTGTTTTTTATCGTTTTAGTTTTGAATTAAGCCGAGTCTAACAAAAATTGACGTAAACAGTGAAAATTTACGAAAAAATACTTGACCAATTTTATAAAAAAACTTAAAGTTCGTCCCGCTTGGAACTCAGCAGTCAAGCAGTTACATTATATGTAACTTAGGAATGTGGGGCTATAGCTCAGCTGGGAGAGCGCCTGCCTTGCACGCAGGAGGTCAGCAGTTCGATCCTGCTTAGCTCCACCACTTTCCTACTCCTTTTCAAATTCGCTCTACTCTTCTATTTTTCCATTGTTTTATTATTTTTTGATACCCTACTATTTTAATTTCTCATTCTATATAATTTTAAATTTATCCATTCAACTTGTGTCTTTACAAGTTCTTAGCTATACATAATGTCACACATTAGTACTTTAGGCTTAACATGGACATACCTAAGCGTTCGACGCTAAAAAAGCTAGCTGCTATAGGTTTAACAGCTGGTGCAATAACACATGCGCCTTATGTTTTTGCCCGAAAAAAAGTCACATTAAGAGTGCTTGGTACGCATGTAACACTCCAAGAGGCTATCCGCAAACAAGCGATGAGTGACTTGGGTATTAATATAGAATTTACTCCCGCAGGCAGCGCTGCCGTTTTGCAAAAGGCATCAATGGACCCTAGCTCCTTTGATTTATACGAACAATGGTCAAACAGCATTAATGTGCTTTGGGATGCAGGTTCTATACAGCCAATAGAAAAAAAACGACTCACCTACTTTAACGAGATAAATCCACTTACTAAAACGGGAAAATTAACCGAAACTGCAAGTATTGGTGCAGGTGATGCTCCCTATAAATTATTAAATGTTCAACCCGATGGCACATTAAGCGCACAAGAAAGCGATCATATTAGCTTTTTACCTTATGTGCATAATGTTGACTCTTTTGGTTACAACACCGATTTTATTAAGCCCGGTATAGCATACGAAACAGAAAGCTGGAGTTGGCTGCTTGATGACGAGAACAGAGGTAAAGTAGCTATCGTAAATGCGCCTACCATTGGACTCTTTGACCTAGCCCTAGCAGCGCAAAGTAAAGGGCTTATAAAATTTAAAAATATAGGGGCGATGACTCGCCCAGAACTTGATAGATTGTTTAGTATATTACTCGACTTTAAACGCCAAGGTCACTTTAGTGGCTATTGGAACTCGGTTCCTGAGTCGATTGAATTTATGAGAAGTAAGCGAGCCCATATAGAAAGTATGTTTTCGCCTGCCGTCTCTGCGTTAAACAGCCAAAATATTAATATTCGTTTTGCCGCGCCAAAAGAAGGCTACCGAGGCTGGCATGGTGTTATGTGTTTATCGTCACAAACACAAAGTAGCGTAAAAGATGCAGCTTACGATTATATGAATTGGTGGCTTTCAGGCTGGCCTGGTGCATTTATTGCTCGCCAAGGTTATTACATTAGTAACCCACAACGCTCTAAACTACTCTTATCGCCGGCCGAATGGGATTACTGGTACGGTGGAAAAGCAACAAACATAGACTTATTAAATACAAATGGCGACGTAGCTATTAAAGCTGGTGCGCAACGTAATGGTGGTAGTTACTATAAACGCTTTAGCAATGTAGCAGTATGGAATACAGTTATGCCAACCTATGACTACAGTCTACAAAAATGGTATGAGTTGATTAGCCGATAATGATAATAAATTCAATTAAATCAAAAATAATATTAGCTTTGTGTTCGCTGATTGGATTACTTCTTTTACAAAGCTATTTGTTTAACTATTCGCAAACGTCCTTACTTAACTTGCAAAAGTCGCAGCATAACGCGCTTATTCAAAGTGAAGCTGTGAATCACTTAGAAAACGATATTATTTCCCTGCAAGGGCATGCAGTTTCATTTATTGACAATGCAAATGAAAATACGATTACCAAATTTAATTTTTATTTAAATAAGGCAAATCTAAATCTCGAGCAGCTAAAAACAAACACTCAAAACCAGACCCCTGAGTATCAAAACTCACTAATACGCCTTGGCGAGTATCTAAATAATTACCAAGATACATTTGGCCAAGTTGTCGTAAACAGACAAAAACGCGAACACCTTTACACTACTCAGTTCAAACAGCCTATTGATGACCTACAGGTAACAATTAGTGATTTAGAAGGGTCTTCAAACAATGGTAATAAAGTTATTTTTAACGATGTTTTACTCACAATAAGTAATTTAAAACACGCAATTATAAGCTATCTCTATAAACCTAATTTTGATGAAGCACAAAATGTAAAACAAAACTTAAATCACTTACATAAAAAACTAACGAGCACCTCTGTAATAAATGAATCCCTCTCCAATAAAACAACAAGCTTAAAACAAGCTTATAACCAACTTGTATTACTCACCCGTAGCTACACTTTTTCTGTAAATGTAGTGCTTACAGGCATAGAAAACGAATTGCTGTATTTAACTAATGAAATTAAAAACATAGAAAAAAATAAACTAATCAAAACAGAAGAGCTACTAAGTAGCCACTTAACAAAAAATACAGAACAGGCAAATATATTTGCCGTTTTAATTATGTTAATCATTTTATTTTTAAGCTATTTTATTTTTAGATCGGTTATAAAACCAATTACTCAGCTCACTTTATTACTTAAAGATATGAATAGCGAAAAGCCAGTAACTATTTCAAATAACAGCCAAAATCAAACTGAAATAGCGTCGGTAATAAAAGCAGCCAACGCTTTATATTTAAAAAATAAGCAAACCAAAGAGCTACTCAACGAAACCCGCGTATTAAATTCCCAAATGGAAGCAATGAATGCCGACCTGACGAGTGCTATGGAGCAAACTGATAAAGCCAATAAAACAAAAATAGATTTTGTAGCCAATATGAGTCATGAACTTCGCACCCCAATGAATGGCATATTAGGTATGTTGCAACTCTTACAAAGCAGTGAGCTTCCCTCAAGACAAAAACATTATGCAGATAAAGCTTTTTCAAGTGCTCAAAATTTATTGCAGATTTTAAATAATATTCTAGATTTTTCTAAACTAGAATCGGAAAAAGTTCAGTTAGAGCAAATCCCTTTTACCTTACATACTATAGTTTCTAACGTTCAAAATTTATTCTCAACAAATGCTAAGCAAAAAGGCTTGTTATTAAACTTTACTTTACACGTTGATGCAGGGCTTGAACTTATTGGCGACCCAATGCACTTAAGTCAAATAATAAATAACTGTGTAGGTAACGCAATTAAGTTTACTGAGCATGGTGAAATATCATTAATTATAGAAGCGACATCTCAACACGAAAAAACAATAAACCTTCGCTTTAGTATAAAAGACACGGGTATTGGGATGACTGAAGAGCAATCAAAAATTATATTTCAGTCTTTCTCGCAAGGTGATTCAAGCACAACAAGAAAGTATGGTGGGACCGGTTTAGGACTCACTATAAGCAAACAATTAACTAAATTGCTGGGCGGAGATATACAAGTAAGGAGCACGATTAATCAAGGTAGCGAGTTTTTCTTTACTCTACCCTTTACTTTATCTGAGCAACAAAAGCTTAAAAAACACGCCTTATTAATTAGCCCCGATAATGAGCAAATTAAAAAATTAATGGACTTACTAAGTGATATAAATATAACGACAGAAACAACACAAGAACCATTAAGGGCCATTGCAAAAATGTCTCAGCCTAGTAGCCCATTTAGTATTGTAATAATGTCGATAGAAAAAAAAGAGCTCAACGATAACTTTATTTTACAACAACTGTACGCTCAAAATAAAAACGTTAATGAAAAATTGACACTGATTTTATTAATTACCGATGAAGAGTCTCCTGAGCCAATTGCAAAAAATGAAAATATAGACATTATAATTATTGGTAATAAAAATAGTGAAGTTGAAATTTTAAGAAAGCTTTCACCAAATAATTTTAAAGAAAAGCAATTGAAGCCTCACCCTAAATTCTCGGGTTTTAATGCATTAGTTGTTGATGATAATAGAATTAACCAAGAAATAGCCTCCGCCCTTTTAGCAAAATTAGATATGACCGTGATCATTGCTGATAATGGACATGATGCATTAGATAAAGTAGAGATAAATGACATCGATATTATTTTTATGGATGTTCAAATGCCAGTTATGGATGGGCTTGAAGCAACAAGCATATTAAGAGAGCGAGGCTACAAAACTCCCATAATTGCCATTACGGCAGCCGCAGATCCTAATGATAAAAAAGCAGCGTTTAGAGCGGGTATGGATGACTTTTTAGTAAAACCGATTATTTTTGATGCGCTTTACGAAAGTATTGAAAAGCATCTGCAAAGTAGCGAATCTCTGAGCACTATAAACCTGCCTTTAGCAAAAGAAAACCTAGAAAACAATGACGAATTGTTAGCTAAATTATTTACTCAGTTTGTCAACGATTACAATGACTTTTCGATTAAAGCTGATATATTAATCAAAAATGGAGAGTTAGAAAGCTTAATTCGACTAGTACATACACTCAAAGGCTTGGCCGGCACATTAGGCTTTGAGCTACTGCAACAAAGTGCGCAAAGTGTTGAGAAAAGCTTAATAGATAAGAAAAGTATTAATTTATCTCATTTTAATGAGCAATTAATACTTACACTTTTTGCTGTAAAACAATTTTTGATAGCTGATAGCTTTAAAAAAGAACATATACAGCAACATGAACTAGAAAACGAAGACTCGGTTATTGATAATATATACTCATTAGCATTAACGGCTCGCCCCGTACCTAGCAGTTTGATTAGACAGCTAGAAATGAATCAATATGCTAGAGGCCACTCTCTATTTAAGCTCAAAGAAGCAATTGATCATTTTAACTACGCGTTAGTAATTGAGCTTATTGATAAGTATAGAAACGATAATAAAAATTAGGCATAACCACTAACCTGAACTAGATTTAATATTGTAAAGAACGCAGAGAAGGACAGATAGTGCATTCAAATTACCTCGCAAACAGTAATGGATTAACCACAGAGAAAAAACATAAACCTTTAATTCTTATTGTTGATGACGAACCTAGTAATTTACACGTATTAGTAGAAGGACTTTTAACTGACTACGATGTACGTATTTCTACTAGTGGTGAGCAGGCTTTGATCTTTATTGAGTCAACTCGGCCTGACTTGATTTTATTAGACATAATGATGCCTGGCATGGACGGCTACGAAGTATGTAATATACTCAAAGCGAAACAAAATACCAAAGGCATCCCCGTCATATTTGTAACTGCGCTTACCGAAGAAGAGTCTGAAGAAAAAGGCTTTGCTATGGGCGCAATTGACTACATACACAAACCTTACAAGCTAGCGCTCGTTAGAGCACGCATTCGCACTCATATTACCGCTCAAGGCATGCTAGATAGGCTTATCGAAAAAAACTTTGACCTGCACGACAAGCTACTTGAAATAGAATCACTAATACAAGAGCTAAGCCAGCGTGAAGAAGAATTAAAAGAGCTCTCATCAAAACAAAAATTATTTTATCAAGCCCTAACGGGAACCGCTGATGGCGTTGTTATTACCGACAGTAACGGAAAAATCATTGCCGTAAACCCTTCATTTTGCCGGATTACAGGTTACTCTGAATCTGACTCCCTGCAAATGCAGTTGCACGATATTAAACAAAATAACCACCCTAGTATTAGCTTTGATCAAGTATGGCATCATGCAAACCAAGCAGGATATTGGAGTGGAGAGCTAGTAACCAGACGAAAAAATGGCGAGCTTTATCCTGAGTTATTAACTCTTAGTATGGTAAGAGGCGAGCAAGATACCAACGTGCACTATATTGGTGTATTTAGTGATATTTCTAGCGTTAAGATAACGCAAGAAAGAATTCACTACCTCACATGGCATGATGAACTTACAGGTTTGCCCAACCGAAATGGTTTTTTAAAGCAGTTGGAGCAGCAACTTCAGGTTTGTAGTACCGAAAATAGTTATGCCTATATTTATATTATTGACATAGACAGCTTCCACTCAATAAATGATGGATTAGGCCTACTCGCTGGCGATAACATTTTAAAAGAATTAACTAAACGAATTCATTCTAAGGTGAATAAAAAAGATGTTATTGCTCGCTTAGGCAGTGATGAATTTGCAGTACTGTGTACAGTTGAAAAAGGCGTTGGCAGGATCAGAGCCCAAGCTATGGCTGAAAATAAAGCCCAAGAACTGATCATAAGTGTAAACCACCCCTTTGTCGTTGATGAACAAGACGTTAGCTTAACAGTAAGTATTGGCACGTATATTTTTCCTCGGGAAGATCAGTGGGAAAGTGCTATAGAAACAATCCGTAACTGTGAGGCGGCTTGTTACAAAGCAAAAGAAAAAGGCGGTAATAGAGTTACCTTTTTTGATACTTCGTTTGGCGAGCAAGCAAAACGCCGTTTTGAAATAGAGCAAGATTTACGTAAAGCAATCTCAAATAATGAGTTATCCCTATATTTACAATCCCAATTTGACCGAAGCCAAACCCTTAAAGGGGCTGAGGTTTTATTAAGATGGGAGCATCCTCAAAAAGGCTTCATTAGCCCTGGTGAGTTTATATCTATAGCCGAAGAGTCAGATATAATTTATGACTTAGATTGCTGGGTAACTTCAAATGCACTTGAAATATTAACGCAACTTAGTAAAACTCACCCTGAGTTAAACCTATCAATTAATGTAAGTGGCAGGCACTTTCATGAAGCGCGTTTTTTAAGCTTTATTAGCCAACAAATAAAGCAACATAGCATTAATCCTCAGCAACTCACTATTGAGATAATTGAAGGTACATTGCTTAATCACATGGAAGCGGCTATTGAGGCTGTTCACTTTATCAAGAAGCTAGGTATTAGGGTATCAATTGATGACTTTGGTACTGGATATTCGAGTTTAACTTACCTTAAACAATTACCCATACAAGAACTAAAAATTGACCGTTCTTTTGTATTGGAAGCACCGACTGATAATAACGATAAGCTAATTATTGATATGATTGTAAGCTTAGGCCGTTTATTTGAACTCGAGATAGTTGCTGAAGGTGTAGAGAACCAGTCCCACTTTGATTTATTGCAAGAATATCCAGAAGTTATTCTTCAAGGCTATTATTTACACAGGCCTGAACCTGCAAGCGACTGGCTTGAAAAACTAAATTAATTACAGAGTAGTCTGAAAAAACAAAAAAGCCGAGTATTTCCATACTCGGCTTTTTAATGAAATTAAGCTTTAGCGGTTACTCGCGAACTTGGCCTTCACCATTCACTAAGTACTTCTCAGTAGTCAGTGACTCAAGTCCCATAGGGCCGTATGCATGAAGCTTAGAAGTTGCTATACCAATCTCTGCGCCTAGACCCAGCTGTGAGCCATCAGAAAAGCGAGATGATGTATTAACCATCACTACAGAAGCATCGACACTACGCTGGAATAACTCTGCAGCGGCTGCGTTTTTAGTGCAAATTACTTCAGTGTGGTTTGATCCAAACTGTGCAATGTGTTCAACCGCTGCCGTAAAGTTTGGTACAACGCGAATAGCGATTTCTAGGTCTAGATATTCTTCACCAAATTCGTTATCGGCTAACACAGTTGCATTATCAAAGTATTTAGCTGCAAAGCTGTCAGCATTTATTTTTACACCTTCTTGGCGTAATACAACTGCGCACAGATTTAAAAACTCATCTGCAACATCTTGATGAACTACTAAGCCCTCAAGTGCATTACAAACACCGGTACGCTGCGTTTTACCGTTAAGTAGTAAGTTAAGCGCAATTTCTAGGTCTGCATCTTTATCTACATATAGATGACAAACGCCTTTGTAATGCTGAATTACTGGAATCGTACTGTTTTCAGTAACAAAGTTAATTAAGCCTTCACCGCCACGTGGAATTATTAAGTCAATGCTTTCACGTTGCTGCATTAATTCCATTAATAGTGCACGATCTGGATCTGGAATCACTGAAATAAGTGATACTGGTAAGTTATGCTTTTCAAGTACGCTGTGCATTACACTTGCGATAGCTTGCGAACTTTTAAGTGCTTCTTTACCGCCACGTAAAATTACGCCATTACCTGATTTAAAACATAATGCGCCAGCGTCTGCTGTTACATTTGGGCGTGCTTCGTAAATCATACATACAACGCCAAGAGGTACGCGCATTTTACGAATTTTAATGCCATTTGGACGCTCTGTAATATCACGTAGCTGACCAACAGGATCGTCCAGGCTTACGATTACTTCAATACCTTCTGCCATTGCTTCAATACGCTCATCGTTTAGCGTTAAGCGGTCGATCATTGAGGCTGCTAAGTTATTGTCGCGTGCTGCGCTTAGGTCACTTTCGTTTTCTTTGATTATAAATGCTTTTTGCTCTCTTAATGCCGCTGCCATTTCAACTAGTACTTGATTTTTAGTCTCGGTATCGAGTAAAGCAAGTGTATGGGCAGCTTTAGCTGTCTGGCGTGAAATGTCCGTAATTAAACTCATGACTTCTCCAATAATGCGATATGTTTTTCAGATATAACTGGTCCAATTGAATCCTGCATTTTTTCGCTGAATTCACTCTGTTCGTTGTCTGCAATAAAGTTTAACAAACAGCTACTATAATTTGCGGTCGCTTTAGCTAAACGCGTACCGTCTTCACTACGTACTAAAATGGTATCACCAACAGCAAATTCACCATGGACTTCCATGATTTCATCACCGCGAATACATCCACTTTCACCTTCAAGGGATTCATCAAATGATCCATCAACAACAACTTCACCTTGCTCATTTGCTGTGTGTGTCATCCAATGTACAGAATCTTGCATCGGCTTTTCGTACGGTAAAAATACGCTACCAGGATTTTCCCCAGCTAGCAGTTTCGTAAATGTTTCTTCTTTAAAGCCGTTTATAATATAAGTCGCGATACCATGTGACGTTGCTTTTTCTGCCGCTTCTATTTTGGTTTTCATGCCACCAGTACCAACAGCACTTGTAGCACATCCTGCCATAGCATAAATAGATTCATCAATTGATTTTATTTCAGGCAGTAACACCGCATCATCATGTAAGTTAGGGTTTTTATCATATAACCCATCAACGTCTGAGAATATTAATAAAGCATCGGCATCGGCTGCTGCTGCGACCATTGCTGATAAGTTGTCGTTATCACCCACTCTTAAGTCGTCGGTAGTTACAGCATCATTTTCATTAATGATAGGAAAAACACCATGCTCAAGCAAAGTAAACACTGTTTCGCGAATACTTTGGTAACGCTCGCGGTCACGTAAATCGCCGTGCGTTAATAATAGTTGCGCAGATGGAAAGTCAAAAAAGCGGTCCCACATGGCGATCATTTCTGTTTGGCCTGCTGCTGCCATTGCTTTTTTCATCACCACAGAGCGAGGTTTGTCTGATGGGAATAAATGCGCTCCAGCCGCTACAGAACCCGATGATACTAAAATCACCTCGATTCCACGAGCACGACAACGAACAATGAACTGTGCGATGGTTAATATGTAACGCGAACGGCAGCCATCTTGATCTGGTGCAATTAATGCACTACCTACTTTAAGTACGATACGTCGCCAATTTAACTTTTGCATAAATGCTCAACTTTCCATTTTATCTGCGCTCATCTTAATTAGACGAGCTAAAACTAAGTAGCTAGGTTTAAAACATAGCTTCGAATTTTTCTTTTCATTTAGGCAACACTTTTTTACACACACGCAAAAACCATATCTAAAACAAGAAGCTTAGATTTGAGGTTAAGTAAAAGTAGCAACAACCCAATAATATTGAGCAGCACTAATCAAAAAATTTAAAAGTGTTGTTTATGCATCGCTGTAAAAAGCTGTGTGTGGCTTTTTTATTAACAACATACATAGAGCCTCTAAAGTCTGATACACCAACAGATAGGGTGAAGACCAAAGGACCGAGATTTAACCGCCACGATGGGGGGCTAAATATTGAAAGTAATAGTTCAACTCAAACCTTTATTTACTTAAATAATTAAATAAACTTGTTTGGCAAAACCATACCAAGAATTCGGCAAATGATATTTTGTAATGCTCTAATACTAGAAACATCACTAACACATGATTATAAAGATTAAAAATAACGTTAAGATTAACAAGCCTGTTTTATCTTCAATAAACTTCGTTAGATGACTAATTATTAGAACACGAAGTATAATACACCAAATACCCCTTTAAAATCAAGGTTAAAATTCGAACTAAGTTAATACGAAATACTCATACCCTTTATATTGTTATTAAAATTCAATAAATTAAACAATTAATACACTTCAAAATAAGGTGGCTAAGTTCTCGCTAAATAATTTAAGCCTACTAATCTTTTATAAGCAGCTAAAATTGATTAGTAATATTTCAGTTTCCGGTGTATACCCCTGTATTAATAATTAACAAAAGTTATACTTTCTAAACATATCGTCATAAATAAGGAATTCTTAATCTATGTCAGCAATTTACATAGCCGGTATCGCACTTTGCTCTGTGCTTGCCCAATGGATCGCGTGGGCTTTTAGAGTACCCGCTATTCTTTTTTTATTGCTTACTGGTCTTTTACTTGGACCATTTAGTGGTGTTTTAGACCCTGATGCACTTTTAGGTGATTTACTGTTTCCAGTAGTATCACTAAGCGTTGCCATCATTTTATTTGAAGGTTCCTTAACTCTGCATTTCAGAGAATTAAAAGGGATAGGAAAAGTTGTAAGGAATCTCTGCTCAATCGGTATGCTTACTACCTGCATTATTATTAGCTTAAGCGCCTACTGGTTGCTTGAGCTCAATTGGCGTGTTGCTGCGGTACTAGGCGCAGTACTCGTTGTTACTGGCCCTACAGTTATAGCACCGCTATTAAACTCAATGCGTCCAACACAAGACATAGACCGCATACTTCGCTGGGAAGGTATTGTAATAGATCCTATTGGCGCATTATTTGCTGTATTGGTATTTGAAGCTGTAATGCTTGTAGGCCAAGGCGAAGTATTTAGTCATACTATTATTGCTTTAGTTAAAACCCTGGGTGTTGGTTTAAGTATTGGTGTTGCTGCAGGTTGGCTAACAACCCTATTAATGCGTCGCGAGTGGCTGCCATTTGAATTACATAAGTTTGGAATTTTAGCACTAGTCCTTATTAGTTTTTCTGTATCAAACTATTTAAGCCATGAATCAGGCTTATTAGCAGTAACTGTATTTGGTATTTGGCTTGCGAACCAAGACGATTTAGAAATAGATTCTGTACTTGAGTTTAAAGAAGACTTGTCGATGATATTAATATCAACGCTGTTTATTTTACTTGCAGCACGTTTACAGCTTTCTGATTTGATGATGCTCGACAGCGATGTATTTATATTTTTAGCTATTGTGCTTTTTGTTGCACGCCCACTGTGTATTGCTATTTCGACCTTTGGTACTGACTTACCAATGAAGTCTCGCTTGGTGCTTGCCTGGATTGCTCCACGCGGTATAGTTGCCGCAGCCGTTGGGTCAGTATTTGCACTAAGTATGATGGAAGCTGGCGTTGCTGATGCTGAAAAGATGGTGCCACTTATATTTACGGTGATCATCATTACGGTTGTGCTGCAAAGCTTAACAGCCATCCCTGTTGCCAAGCTATTAGGTGTACGCCAACCATCGCCAAACACAATATTAATTATTGGTGCAAACCATGTATCGCGTGCAATTGGACGTGGCTTACAAGAGCAGAATATTCCGGTTCACCTCTCAGATCCTGCATGGGAAAACTGCAGAATGGCACGTATGGATGGCTTAGCTTGTTATTATGGTAACCCGCAATCAGAGCATGCTGAACGCTACTTACCTCTAACAACTATTCGCAGTGTCTTAGCGCTATCGCCAAACCGTCATCATAATGCGCTAGGCGTTCAATACTTTTCGCATTTACTTAATGAAAAAAATGTATTTTCGCTTCGCTCATCAACGTCGCATGCTAAAGCAAATAAAGACAGCGCAACGTTTTTATCTAGACAAATATTGTTTGGCGACGAAGGCTCATACGCTCGTTTGAGCAGTATCATAGCTAAAGGCGGTAAGGTTAGTTCAACACGTATCTCGGATGAGTTTAGCTGGGAGCAATACCTAGAAATGAACCCTGAGGCTATCCCTTTGTTTATTCTTAAAGGTGATAAAGACAGCGACGACGATACGCCAATTAAGCTAAGACCGTTTACAATCAACATGGAGAAACCGCCGCAAGAAGGCGAGCGTGTTGTTGCATTACAGCCGCCTAAAATGTCGGTCTTAAAAGACCCGCAAACAAAGGCTAAAGAAGAAAGTTAAACACTTTTACTACCTGTAAAAACTCAAAAACCCTAACTTAAAAAGTTAGGGTTTTGTTTTTTAAGGGCCATTAAATAGGAAGGCGAGCTCGCGCAACCACACTATCTGGCATTTTTTGCGCTAACTTAGTCAGCGCTCGCTCAATTTTTTTATGAGTCGCTTTATCTGCGACCATAGAATTAAACAGCCAACGGTATGCATCTTCAAAATCACGCGGGCTGCCATAGCCATCATTAAATAATTTAACCAAACGTAGTTGTGCTTTTAAATTGCCTTGCGACGACGCTTCACGCAAATACGTAATTGCCATTGCTTTATCTTGCTGAACTAAACGCCCGGTGTCGTAGTAACGCCCTAACTGCTCTAGCGCTGCCGCTAAGCCTTGTTCAGCCGCTTTTCGCATGTAATACACACCTAACTCTACATTACGATCCACGCACACGTTATAAGCCAGCATATCGCCGTATAAAAATTGATAAGACGGCAATGCCATTTTATTGGCTCGTGCTTCTATATCTTGCACTAACTGGCAATCATCTGCCTTTACCCGCGCTAAATGCGTATTTTTATTTATTAACGCAATTAGCTCAGATTCTGTATACAGCGGTACAGCAGCAGGGCTTTCTGTAGCTAAGCTGTTGGTTGCTATAAATAAAGACAGCGGAATTAATGAAAGCCTTAATACGCAATTACGGTAAAATAAACGCATGCTCACCACTTATAAAAATAAACTTATTAAAATATATACAAAGATCGTTCCAAGGTGAATTTTATATACAAAAAAAGCTGCACTAGGCAGCTTTTTTTAATCTAATGGTAATTACGCAAACGGGTTGCGAAGTACCATAGTTTCTACGCGGTCTGGACCTGTAGAAATAATATCAATTGGAACACCCGTAATTTCTTCAATACGCTTGATGTAGTCAATCGCAGCTTTTGGTAAACCGTCAAGACTCGTTACACCAACAGTGTTTTCTGACCAACCTGGCATTTCTTCGTATACTGGCGTTACTTTATCGTAACCTTCAGCTGCTAATGGTGTTACGTTAGTAACTGTGCCATCTTCAAGCTTGTAACCAATACAGATTTTAAGCGTTTCTAAGCCATCTAAAACATCAAGCTTAGTTAAACAAAAACCTGAAATACTGTTGATTTGAACCGCACGGCGCATAGCCACTGCATCTAACCAACCAGTACGACGAAGTCGACCTGTTGTAGCGCCAAACTCATGGCCTTTATCACCTAAGTGCTTACCAACTGGATCTTGTTTCTCAAGACCGTCGTAAAGCTCTGTAGGGAAAGGACCTGAACCAACACGTGTAGTGTACGCTTTAATAATACCTAAAACGTAATCAAGGTTTAATGGACCAAAACCTGCACCAGTAGCAACGCCACCAGCTGTAGTATTTGAAGATGTTACATAAGGGTAAGTACCGTGATCGATATCAAGTAACGTACCTTGTGCACCTTCAAATAAAATGTTTTCGCCTGCTAAACGCGTTTGATCTAAAAGCTCAGTTACATCTACAACCATTGCTTTTAAGATATCAGCAACAGCCATTGCATCATCAAACGTTTTTTGGAAATCTACAGCGTCTACTTTGTAGTAGTTAACTAAAGTGAAGTTATGGTATTCAAGAACTTCTTTTAATTTAGCTGCAAATAATTCAGGATTAAATAAATCGCCTACGCGTAAACCACGGCGAGCCACTTTATCTTCGTACGCAGGACCGATACCACGGCCAGTTGTACCAATTGGCTTATCGCCACGAGCAGTTTCGCGGGCTACATCTAATGCAACATGGAAAGGCAAGATTAGCGGACATGCTTCACTTATTAAAAGACGCTCACGTACTGGTACGCCGCGTTCTTCAAGCATGCCAATTTCTCTCATTAGCGCTTCTGGTGATAAAACTACACCATTACCAATCACACATTTAACATTGTCACGTAATACACCCGATGGAATAAGGTGTAGAACCGTCTTTTCACCTTCGATAACTAAAGTATGACCCGCATTGTGGCCACCTTGATAACGAACTACTAAAGATGCTTTGTCTGTAAGGAGATCAACTACCTTACCCTTTCCTTCGTCACCCCATTGGGTGCCTAATACAACAACGTTTTTACCCATCGTAAATTCACTTAGAGAAAATTAGGACGAGATTTTACCAGAAAACTAAAGTAAAGATCACCCCTGTTCAGCTTATTTTTTCTGCGCGCATTTGTTATATCCAAATATTAGCTAATAACCACATAAATAACAGTGATTTAAAGCACTAGACTGTGTTTAACAAAAAGCCCCGCAAATGCGAGGCTTTTTAACTTTTAAATAATTAACGTAAAACCTATTGAGCTTTAGCGCCTTTCATATATTGGAAGAAGTCGCTATCAGGTGAAAGCACCATAACGTCTTGCTTATTTTTAAAAGTCTTTTTGTAAGCCTCAAGAGAACGCACAAAACTAAAGAACTCAGGGTCTTTGTTATACGCGCTTGCATAGATGCCTGCGGCATCAGCATCGCCTTGACCACGTACAGAACGCGCATTACGCTCTGCATCGGCAAGCATTACTGTTACACGACGATCAACACCCGCACGAATAGTCTCGGCTTTTTCCTGACCTTCAGAACGATGCTCTTTTGCAACAGCAGTACGCTCAGCGCGCATACGTTGGTAAATAGAGCTACTCACTTCTTGTGGTAGGTTAATTTGCTTAACACGTACGTCTAGCACCTCAATACCAAGCTCACGTGCACTTTCAGAAGCTTGTACTAACGCTTCTTCCATCAACTCGCTACGCTCACCCGATACAATTTCGCGAATTGTACGTGTACCAAAGTTTGTACGAAGACCATTATTTACTTTTTGTTTAAGTAGCGTTTCAGCATATTGCTTATCGCCACGGGCACGTAAGTAAAAAGCGCTAAAGTCATTAACACGCCATTTTACAAACGAATCAACAATTAAGTCTTTTTTC
Source organism: Pseudoalteromonas sp. APC 3358 (assembly GCF_030408075.1). NCBI lineage: Bacteria > Pseudomonadati > Pseudomonadota > Gammaproteobacteria > Alteromonadales > Pseudoalteromonadaceae > Pseudoalteromonas > Pseudoalteromonas sp. APC 3358. The sequence goes on along the minus strand of NZ_JASDCE010000005.1, from coordinate 45,940 downwards.
TCACTAGTAACAAAGCGGTCCGGCGCACCATCTAGCGTTTGAATACGTGCATCAATACGACGTACTTGGCTAAAAAATGGCACCTTAAATTGTAGGCCTGGGCCATATACAATCGCTTGATCGTCGCTGTCTTTTTGTACTTTACTGAATAACATTACAATTGCTTTTTGCCCTTCAGGTACAACAAATACCGATGAAAAAGACATAACAATGGCAGCTAATAGTATTACTAAACTAAAGTTTTTCATTATGATTATCTCCCATCATTGAAGCGGTCGTTGTTAAAGCGGTCATTGCCACTATTAACAGAGCTATTGCGCGACGTATTTACTTTATTGCGTAAATCTTGAATATCACTAGAGCTTGGAAGTGCAACACGTGTTGCTGTCCCTTGCTTATCCATGATCTTATCAAGTGGTAAATAAAGCATATTATTACCGCCTTTAACATCAACCAATATTTTAGAACTACTCCCTAACACTTCTTCCATTGCATCAATGTATAAGCGCTCACGAGTAACTTCTTTAGCTGCTTGATATTCAGGTAATAGCTTTTCAAAACGAGCTACTTCACCTTGTGCTTCTAATGTAATACGCTCTTGGTAACCTTCCGCTTCTTGAGTCATACGCGTTACTTGACCACGAGCACGCGGTTCAATTTCACGAGCATATGCTTCTGCTTCACGAATGAAACGTTCTTCATCTTCTTGTGCAGCAATCGCATCATCAAATGCATCTTTAACTTCAGTTGGCGGACGAGAGTCTTTAAAGTTCACGTCAGTAACAATTAAACCTAAGTTATATGGTTCGATAATCTTATTAAGCTCATCCCATGTATTTTGACGAACAACCTCACGGCCATTAGTTAATACTTGGTCCATTTTTGCATGGCCCACAACGTAACGTAGTGCACTATCTAGTGCTTCTTCTAAGCTACTATCAGCGTTAGTTACGCTAAATTCATAAAGGTATGGGTCAATAACACGGTATTGCACCTGAAACTCAACGCTCACTACGTTTTCGTCTTCAGTAAGCATAAAACCAGAAGCCGATAATGAACGAACTGCTTCAATATCTACTGGGATTACCGTTTCAATAAACGTCATTTTCCAACGCAGACCAGGATCAGCAATTCGGTCATATTTACCAAATTGAAGAACCACACCACGCTCGGCTTCTTTAACCGTATAAATACCACTTAACGCCCATACAATAACGGCGATAATAAGTATGAATGAAATACCGGCTCCGCCAAGTCCACCGCCGCTACCATTGCCGGATTTTTTCCCGCCAAATAAGCCGCCGAACTTGTTACTAAACTTGCGGAACACCTCGTCTAAATCAGGTGGGCCTTGATCACGTCCGCCTTTATTATTCCACGGATCTTTGTCATTGCCATTATTACCCGGTTCATTCCAGGCCATAGCTATACTCCATTGTTATCTAAATAAATTAGGAAATTGTGTTAAATCTAACAAATCTACCGCGTTTCTCATACAAAAACCGACATTAAAACGTCAATTTTTAATTACGGTTGATAAAACCAGCAATTTCAGGACCAAATTCTTTAATTAAACGATTCCACTCAACCATTGGCATTCTAACATCTAACAGCCAATTACCTTGCTCATCAAAGCGTTCTTCATGTACTGCATTTAAACTAAACAATGCAGCCCTTAGGCGACCATACAATGGCGTAAGAAATAATGTTTCGTTAAACATCTTCTTAGCAAGCAGTTCACTAATAGCCTCACTAAGTAATTCACACCCTTCACCAGTCTGAGCGCTAAGCCATACTCTTATAGGTTGGCCTTCGTCATCTCGATCAATACGTGGGCTTACGTTATCCAGCGCATCAATTTTATTATAAATTAATAGCTGTGGTACTTCATCGGCTTCAATTTCTTTAAGCACCGATTGTACTTGTTCAATATTTTCTTGAAGACGAGAGTCTGCTGCGTCAATTACATGTAACTGTAAATCAGCTTCACGAGTTTCAGTTAGCGTTGCTTTAAAAGCAGCAACTAAGTCGTGCGGTAAATGACGAATAAAGCCCACTGTATCAGCCAAGATAACAGGACCAACATCACCTAATTCAAGCTTACGTAGAGTCGGGTCAAGCGTTGCAAACAACTGATCGGCCGCGTATACATCTGAATTCGTAATTCGATTAAATAATGTAGATTTACCCGCATTGGTATAGCCAACTAACGATACCGTAGGTATTTCGTTACGAGTACGAGCTCGCCTACCTTGTTCGCGTTGCACTGCTACTTTAGCTAAACGCGCACGGATATTTTGAATTCGGGCACGAAGTAATCGTCTATCTGTTTCAAGTTGGGTTTCACCAGGTCCACGTAAACCAATCCCGCCTTTTTGGCGTTCAAGATGGGTCCAGCCCCGAATTAATCGAGTCGACATATGGCGAAGTTGTGCCAATTCAACCTGCAGCTTACCCTCATGGGTACGTGCACGTTGGGCAAAAATATCAAGAATTAGCGTCGTTCTATCAAGCACACGACACTGACAAACACGCTCTAAATTACGCTCTTGTGACGGCCTGAGTTGATGATTGAAAATTACGACATCTGCATTGTGGATTTTGACAATCTCAGCTATTTCTTCTGCTTTACCGGTACCGACGAATAGTTTCGGATGTGGTGCTTGACGGCTGCCTTGCACAACCGCCAAACTACTAACACCAGCAGAAGATACCAACATTTCTAATTCATGAAGATCTTCACGATCCCCTTCTTTAGGTAAGTCGATATGAACTAAAATTGCCTGTTCGCCGGATTCATAGCGGTCAAACAAACATTATGCTCCTAATTAAAAGTTACCAGCTTCTGGTTCTTCAGTGTCTTCACTCCCTTGAACTGCTTGGAAGTTAACTGCGCGAGCAGGGACAACTGTTGAAATTGCATGCTTATAAACCATTTGATTTACGGTGTTCTCTAGTAAAATAACAAATTGGTCAAATGACTGAATTTTGCCTTGTAATTTTATGCCATTTACCAAAAAGATTGATACTGGAATGCGCTCACGTCGTAGTGCATTCAAAAATGGGTCTTGTAACGATTGGCCTTTTGCCATGTTATTGTTCCTTCGTTCTAGGTGTTATTATAATTAAGTGGCTGAACTTATTTGATAAAAAACAATATTCAACTACTACTAGCTTAGCGAACTTACTACACGATGCAAGTTTTCTTCGTCACCCGTTGTTAACCAAGTAACATCAGGCCAGCTACGAAGCCACGTTAACTGACGTTTTGCCAATTGACGTGTTGCTGCGATGCCACGAAAAACCATTTCATCATGGCTTGTTTCACCCGCAAGGTAATCCCACATTTGTCTATAACCAACACAACGAATAGAAGGCATATTGGGGTGTAAATCCTTACGTAGATATAGGGTCGAAACTTCATTTTCAAACCCCTGATCAATCATTATTTTAAACCTTTCTTCAATTCGGCGATGTAATTCGCTACGTTCTTGCGGTGCAATCGCAAATTGATGAAAAGTATAAGGTAAAGCCGGCTGTTTTTGCTTTTGCAACTCAGTCATGGTCTTACCAGTTAACCTGTAAACCTCTAAAGCTCGGTTAATCCTTTGTGAGTCATTCTCACTTATTTTTTCGGCTGCTTTTGGGTCAACTTTAACTAATTCTTTATATAAATGAGGCCAGCCAAATTCTTTAGCTTGTGCTTCTAGCTCTGATCTTATTACTGTATCTGCTTCAGGCAAAGGCGATAAACCATCAATTAAAGATTTAAAGTACAACATTGTACCTCCAACCAATACAGGCACTTTACCTTGTCTATGAAATTCGTCAATTTTTTGTACTGCATCGCGCCTAAAATCAGCAACTGAATATGTTTCACTCGGGTCAAGTAAGTCGATCAGATGATGCGGAGCTTTAGCAAGTTCTTCTGCATCGGGTTTTGCAGTACCAATGTTCATATCTTTATACACTAACGCTGAATCAACGCTGATTATTTCTGTATTTAAATGCTCGCACAGTGAGATTGCCAATGCTGTTTTACCAGCAGCAGTTGGACCCATTAAAAATATGACTGGTAAATTACTCAACACTGATACCTTAATCTAATTGCATTAAATAGTGATTTAGCTCTATTTTAACTGCTTTTTCGCGTAAGCGTTCAATAGTTTGCGGATTATTTTGTAAGCGCATTTGTTGCGCTAAAAACACATTGCTTAAATAAAACCGGGGAGGTACACATTTTATCTGCCACTCTAACCAATTCTCTATATTTTCAAGCCCTGCTTTACACCCATCAAGTAGCTCACCTATCGCTGTACTTACATCAAGTAAATATAAGCACGCTGGCAATTTTTTAACCATTACAAACTGTTTTTCTATTACGAGTTCAAAACCAAGTAAAGTAAACCACGATTGCTGAGCTTCTATAAGTAAGCAATCTTCTTTTGATAAGTTTACTCTTACGGGCAGCAAAAGAGCTTTCCCTTCTAAACTTCCGGACTCTTTAATTTGATTATGCCAATCATCTACCAATGCATATTTGAAATGTGAGCAATACAATTGCTGCTCAACACTAAATACACACGCACCTTCATTAACACTGATGATTGAAACTGTCTTTAAAACATTATGCGCAGACTCTAACTGGTGTTGTGCTACGGGTATGTTTGCTACATTATCAAAATGCGCAGCGTGTTGCTCACTCACACCTTGATAAAACGCGTTTACATCATGATGGCTCGTACTTGGTGTAGCACGGTATGCCCCGCCACCGCCAACACTTCTAGTACCTGATGCTGAACTACCAGCACTTCCAGAGTAAGAGGGCTGTAATTGCGATTTAGGGTAATCAAATACTCCATCCGCTTTTATATCATTAGAACTACTATGCGCTGACCCCATAAACACAGGCGCAGATTCCACCTCAGAGCTAAGCGGTTCATTCGTAAACTCACCTTGCAGCGGCACTACCACTTGCTTAATAGCCTGTAATATAAAGTCATGAATTAAGCGCCCTTGATGAAAACGGACTTCATGCTTAGCTGGATGAACATTTACATCAACCTGGCGAGGGTCTATATCAATATAAATGACAAAACCGGGTAATTCTTGTGTTCCGCTTACTTCTTCAAATGCCTGGCGTATAGCATGCAGAATAAGTTTATCGCGCATCATACGATTATTAACATAAGTATACTGAGTCGTATTAGCTGAACCTACAGGTAGCACCCAACCATGCAGCTGTAAGCCACCCTCTCCTGATTGAATATGCAAACCTTGCTCAGCAAAAGCCTTACCTGCAACTTGCGCTACACGTGTAATAGCCTGAGAGGGATCTGTCTTCGCACGATACTGCCTTACTACTTTTTCGTTGTGAGTTAGTGTAATAGAGACATCAAAGCGACTAAGCGCAATACGCTTTATCAACTCATCAATATGGCTAAATTCCGTTTTTTCGGTACGCAAGAATTTACGACGAGCTGGGGTGTTAAAAAATAAATCTTTTACTTCAATGGTTGTGCCATCAGGGTGCGCTACTGGCTTTACTTGCACGGCCATATCGCGACCTTCTGCAAATGCTTGCCAAGCAGCTTCTTGATCTTTTGGTTTTGAGCTCAGCGTTAAACGCGATACAGAGCTAATTGACGCAAGCGCTTCTCCCCTAAAACCAAGTGAACAAATATTTTCAAGGTCATCTAGAGATTTTAATTTACTCGTAGCGTGACGAGAAAGCGCGAGCGTTAGCTCATCTTTACTTATCCCTGAACCGTTATCACGTATACGAATAAGCTTATGACCGCCACGCTCTATATCTATCTGAATACGTGTAGCGCCAGCATCTAAACTGTTTTCGACTAGCTCTTTTACTACCGACGCTGGGCGCTCAACCACTTCGCCTGCGGCAATTTGGTTAGCTAAACGCGCGGGTAATATTTCAATATTCATGAGATTTCCTAGCAAGCATTGCGCTAATAATAATGACTAACTTTGTGGTATATCGAGCTCTTGCCCAATAAACAAAGTATTAGAGCTAAGCTTATTAACTTGTTTTAATTCAGTGACTGTAATGCCATAGCGACTCGCCAACATACTTAAAGATTCACCCGGGCGTACCTTGTGCTTTGTTGGATATTGCGACTTTAATTTAGCAAATAAAGAGTCATCAGGTGGATTTTTTAAATAGTAATTTTTAATTGAAGTAAATATAGCTTTAGCCAAACGCTCTTGATGGTTAGCACTTTTAAGCAGCTTTTCTTCTCGTGGGTTAGATATAAACCCTGTTTCTACTAAAATTGATGGGATATCTGGTGATTTAAGTACAGCAAGACTCGCATGTTGGGGATCTTTCTTATGCAACTTAGCAACTTTACGTAGCTCTTTAACCACTTCGTCAGCTACGTTTAAGCCGGTTTTCATAGAGTGATCCATCGACATATCAAGTAATGCTTGCGCTAAGTATTTTTCGTTAGCGGCATCTTTCATTACATCCGCAGCGCCACCTAAAAGCTCAGAGTGCTTTTCTTTATCTTCTATCCATTTACCTATCTCTGAATTAGCACGCCTTAACGACAACACCCAAACAGAGGCACCATTTGGTCCCGGGCTCGTAAATGCATCAGCATGAATAGAGACAAAAAAGTCGGCCTTTTTTTCACGAGCACGATTGGTTCGCGTATTAAGTTTTACAAAGTAGTCACCGCTTCGTACCATGCGCGAAATCATCCCACGTTCGCCATCAATCATGCGCTCTAAACGTTTTGCAATTTGCAGTGTTACTGTTTTTTCGTACGTGCCAGAGGGACCAATTGAACCTGGATCTTCGCCGCCATGACCCGCATCAATTGCAATCACAATATCGCGTTCTTGGCTTAACTGGCGGTTTTTAGCGGCTGTTTGAGCAGGAGAAACAACTGTGGCAGCTTGGCTTTTATTGTATAAATCAACAACGAGCCTGTTTTTATAAGGACCTGTAGGCGCTAAAGCAAATACAACTGGCTTTACTGGTGCGTTTAATTCAAACACTAACCGAACACTGTGCTTATTTTTAGGTTTTGAGTAGCGTAGCTTGCTCACTATTTGATGTTTTGGTGGTACACCTGGTAGTATTTTTAACTCGCTAGTGTTTTCTAAATCAATTACTAAGCGGCTTGGGTTTTTAAGCATGAAATAGCTAAAGTCAGGCTTATCATTTAAATCAAATACCACACGCGTACTGTCAGGGGATGGCCATACGCGTACACTGTTAATTGTATTTTTGGCCCACAGCGGCAAGCTTATGGTAATAACCATAAGGTAAATAAAGAGTTTAACTACACCTCGGCTCATTTGATAATTACTGCCTTAACTATATTATTATTTGTTATTTAGTTTTTCGACAATTGCTACACCACGCTCACTGGCGCTATTAATAACAATTTTACGTTCGTTACCCATATAGCTTAGAGTAATATCTAAATCAGGCACAGGAATAAATTCACCACCTTTTTCTGGCCACTCAACAACGCAAATTGCATCTGGTGAAAAATAATCGCGTATTCCCATGTATTCTAGTTCTTCAGGGTCACCTAAGCGGTATAAATCAAAATGATAAACATTTGCGCGCTCGAGTTCATAAGGTTCAACAAGTGTATACGTTGGGCTTTTAACTTTGCCTGTATGTCCAAAGCCTTGCACTACCCCTCTTGTAAACGTTGTTTTACCAGCGCCTAAATCACCATGTAAATAAATAACCGCACCTTGCTCTATAATATCAGCAACGCAATTACCCATTGCGACCGTGGCTACTTCATCAGTCAAATGAAATTCAAAACTACGCGTCATTACTACCTCAAAAATTCATTCAAAAGCGCATATTTGCTAATCATACCAGAATATTAATTTAAGGCGATAAATTGAGGTTTTAGACATAAAAAAACCAGATAAGCTGATAATGAAAGTTGTGTATGGATGTCTATTTTCGATACTTTGAAACTGTATTATTGTAATAAAATAAGGTAAGTGAGTTCTCAGACTAAAAGACTGTAAAAGAAAAGTAACACCATGAATTAGATGACCCCATGTTGGCATTAAATTAACTGAGATATGTAAGTTTATTATCTAACTTCTTCTGATTCAGTAGATGGTTCTGCTAGCAAAAAAGTAACTGGTACATGAAACTCTCACTACTCCCCAAGATAACTTTGTATTTTCAGATAAAAGACTAATCCAGGTGACCCACTCACCCTAGTTTACTGTTTGCAGGTGCTTTAAATACAAAAAGCCCCAGCTAATGCCGGGGCTTTTTTACAAAACTAACTTAATTAAAAAATTAAGCTTGTTTTGGACTAGAAATAACGTCTACTAAAGTCCAAGATTTATTCTTAGAAATTGGTGCGCATTCACGGATAGTAACTACGTCACCCGCTTTTGCTGTGTTATTTTCGTCATGTACGTGTAACTTAGTCGTACGTTTAATGAATTTCCCATAGATTGGGTGCTTCACATAACGTGCGATAGCGATAGTGAAAGATTTTTCCATCTTGTCGCTGATTACACGGCCTTGAAGAGTACGAATTTTATCGCTCATTATTGACCTGCCTTCTGGTTAATAACTGTTTTTACACGCGCGATATCGCGGCGTACTGTTCTTAGCGTGTGTGTCTGAGCTAACTGACCAGTGCTAGCTTGCATGCGCATATTAAATTGCTCACGAAGTAGTCCTAGAAGTTCAGCATTAAGCTCTTCTACGCTTTTGTCTTTTAGTTCGCTAGCTTTCATCACATTACCGTCCGAGTTACGAAAGTTGTTTTGAATGGCAATTTACGAGCAGCAAGGTCGAATGCTTCACGAGCAAGCTCTTCTGAAACACCTTCCATTTCGTAAAGTACTTTACCAGGCTGAATTTCAGCAACCCAATATTCAACAGAACCTTTACCTTTACCCATACGAACTTCAAGAGGTTTTTCTGTAATCGGTTTGTCAGGGAAGACACGAATCCAGATTTTACCTTGACGTTTCACGTGACGCGTCATAGCACGACGAGCTGCTTCGATTTGACGAGCAGTCATACGGCCACGGCCAGTTGCTTTCAATCCGAAAGTACCGAAGCTTACTTTGTTACCGTTTTGCGCTAAACCGCGGTTGCGGCCTTTGTGCATTTTACGGAATTTTGTACGTTTTGGCTGTAACATTAGTCGCTACCTCTACTTAGCACTTTTCTTGGCTTTCTTTGGTGCGCGTTTAGCTGGCTTCTCTTGCTCTTGTACTAGTGGTAAACCACCAATAACTTCGCCTTTGAAGATCCAAACTTTAACACCAATGATACCATAAGTGGTTAAGGCTTCAGAAGTTGCGTAATCGATATCAGCACGAAGAGTATGTAGAGGTACACGACCTTCACGATACCATTCTGAACGTGCGATTTCAGCGCCGCCAAGACGACCGCTAACTTCAACTTTAATCCCTTTAGAACCGATGCGCATTGCATTTTGTACCGAACGCTTCATAGCGCGACGGAACATAACACGACGTTCTAGTTGAGAGGCAATGCCGTCTGCTACTAGTTGTGCATCTAGTTCTGGTTTACGTACTTCAGAGATATTAATCTGAGCAGGTACACCAGCGATTTTAGTTACCGCTTGACGTAATTTTTCTACGTCTTCGCCTTTTTTACCGATAACAACACCCGGACGAGCCGTGTGGATTGTTACTCGGATTGATTTTGCTGGACGCTCAATAACGATTTTAGACACAGAAGCCGTTTTCAATTCCTTAGTAAGGAATGTACGAACTTTGTGATCGCCAAAAAGCTGTGCAGAGAAATCTTTTGAACTCGCGTACCAGGTAGAAACCCAAGGTTTAGATATACCTAGGCGAATACCAGTAGGATGAACTTTTTGTCCCATTACTTATACTCCTAGCTATCTGAAACCATAACAGTGATATGGCTTGTACGCTTAAGGATGCGGTCTGCGCGTCCTTTAGCACGAGGCATAATACGTTTCATTGTAGGACCATCGTCCACAAAGATCGTTGTTATACGAAGCTCATCAATGTCAGCACCTTCGTTATGCTCTGCGTTAGCAATAGCAGACTCAAGTACTTTCTTAACTAATACAGCCGCTTTCTTCGGGCTGTACGCCAGGATTTCTAGTGCGCGATCTACAGGTAACCCGCGGATCTGATCTGCAACTAGACGTGCTTTTTGCGCCGAACCAGAGGCGAATTTATGTTTAGCTAATGCTTGCATTTATCTTCCCCTCTTATCGTTTCTTCGCTTTCTTATCCGCAGCATGGCCACGGTAAGTGCGAGTTGGTGCAAATTCACCTAGTTTGTGACCGATCATTTCGTCAGAAACGAAAACTGGTACGTGCTGGCGACCATTATGGACAGCAATGGTCAATCCGATCATGTTAGGTATGATCATTGAACGACGGCTCCAAGTTTTAATTGGCTTTTTCTCACCGCTTTCCAAAGCTTTCTCTACCTTCTTCAGCAAGTGTAGGTCTATAAAAGGACCCTTCTTGAGAGAGCGTGGCATGGCTATTCCTCAATATTACTTAGTACGACGACGTACTATAAATTTATCCGTACGCTTGTTCTTACGCGTCTTCGCACCTTTAGTCGGTTTACCCCATGGAGACACAGGATGACGACCACCAGATGTACGACCTTCACCACCACCGTGTGGGTGATCTACCGGGTTCATGGCAACACCACGAACTGTCGGACGAATACCACGCCAGCGATTTGCACCTGCTTTACCAAGTGAACGAAGCATATGCTCAGCATTGCCTACTTCACCTAGAGTCGCACGACAATCAGATTCAACTTTACGAACTTCGCCTGAACGAAGACGTAATGTTACATACTGACCATCACGAGCAAGGATTTGAACGTATGCACCAGCAGAACGTGCGATTTGAGCACCTTTACCTGGTTTTAATTCTACGTTGTGAACAGTCGAACCTACAGGCATATTACGCATTGGTAATGCATTACCAGGCTTGATTGGTGCATCAACACCAGACTGGATTGCATCGCCAGCTTTTAAGCCTTTAGGTGCGATAATGTAACGACGCTCACCGTCTGCATATAATACAAGAGCGATGTTTGCGCTACGATTTGGATCGTATTCTAAACGTTCAACAGTAGCTGGAATGCCATCTTTAGTACGTTTAAAATCGATTAAACGGTAGTGTTGTTTATGACCACCACCGATATGACGAACCGTAATACGACCATTGTTATTACGACCACCTGATTTAGAGTTTTTCTCTAAAAGTGGTGCGTATGGCTTACCCTTATGTAGATCAGAGTTAACCACTTTAACTAGGTGACGACGGCCCGCAGAAGTAGGCTTACACTTTTGAAGTGCCATAATTCTATCCCCTTATTACTCGGCGCCGCCGACAAAGTCTAGCTCGCTGCCTTCTTTAAGAGTAACGTAAGCTTTCTTCCAGTCGCTACGACGACCGAAACGTGCGCCAGTACGTTTTGTTTTACCCTTAACGTTAAGTGTGCGAACACCAGTTACTTCTACTTCAAAAAGCTTCTCAACTGCTACTTTAATTTCAGCTTTAGTTGCGTCATTTACTACTTTAAAAACAATAGTATTGTTTTCTTCAGCAGCAATTGTGCTTTTTTCAGAGATATGTGGAGCAAGGATCACTTTTAAAAGACGTTCTTCGCGAATCATGCTAGCGCCTCCTCAAGTTGCTTAACAGCAGCGGCTGTAATAAGTACCTTATCGAAAGCAATTAAGCTTACAGGATCGATACCAGCTACATCACGTGTGTCAACCTTATAAAGGTTACGTGCCGATAAGAAAAGATTTTCATCTACTTCTTCAGTCACGATAAGAACATCTTTAAGCTCAAGTTCTTTAAGCTTAGCAACTAGTTCTTTAGTTTTTGGTGCTGCTAGAGCAAAACTTTCAACAACGATTAAACGCTCTTGACGAACTAATTCAGATAAGATGCTTTTGATCGCACCACGGTACATTTTACGGTTTACTTTTTGGCTGTGGTCTTGTGGTTTAGCTGCAAAGCTAACGCCACCTGAACGCCAAATTGGGCTACGGATTGTACCGGCACGTGCACGGCCAGTACCTTTTTGAGCCCATGGTTTTTTACCACCACCGCTTACTTCAGAACGTGTCTTCTGAGCACGAGTACCTTGACGAGCACCTGCTGCGTATGCAACAACTACTTGATGTACTAATGCTTCGTTAAACTCACGTCCAAAAGTAGCTTCAGAAACTTCAAGACCGCCAGAAGCGTCTTTAATTGCTAATTCCATCACTAAATCTCCAGGACTTATGCTTTAACAGCTGGTTTAACGATAACGTCACCGCCAATAGCTCCAGGTACTGCACCCTTAACTAAAAGCAAATTACGCTCAGCGTCAACGCGAACTAGTTCTAAGTTTTGAGTCGTTACACGCTCAGCACCCATATGACCGGCCATTTTCTTACCTTTAAACACCTTACCAGGTGATTGGTTTTGACCGATTGAACCAGGAGCACGGTGAGATAGAGAGTTACCATGTGTAGCGTCTTGCATGCTGAAATTCCAGCGCTTAACACCACCTTGGAAACCTTTACCTTTAGAAGTACCGGTTACGTCAACCTTGTTGATTTCGTTGAATAATTCAACAGTAAGCTCAGCGCCTACTTCAAAATCGCCTTCACCACCGTTAAGGCGGAATTCCCACAGACCGCGACCCGCTTCAACACCAGCTTTAGCGAAATGACCCGCTTTAGCTTTGTTTACACGACTTGCTTTTTTAGTGCCTGCGGTTACTTGAAGCGCGTTATAACCGTCTGTTGCGTCAGATTTGATCTGAGCAATGCGGTTAGGTGTCGCTTCAATAACTGTCACAGGGATAGATACACCATCTTCAGTGAAGATTCGTGTCATACCCACTTTACGACCGACTAGACCTAATGCCATTTTCCTAAAACCTCTCTAATCTTTCGATTAACCCAGGCTGATTTGAACATCAACACCAGCAGCAAGATCTAAACGCATAAGCGCGTCTACAGTCTTGTCAGTTGGTTCTACGATGTCTATCAGACGTTTATGGGTGCGGATCTCGTACTGATCACGCGCATCTTTATTAACGTGCGGTGAAGTTAGTACAGTAAAACGTTCAAAGCGTGTAGGTAGTGGGATTGGACCACGTACTTGTGCGCCAGTGCGTTTCGCAGTTTCCACGATTTCTGCCGTTGATTGGTCAATCAAACGGTGGTCAAAAGCTTTTAGGCGAATACGAATGCGTTGATTTGACATTCTTAACCTCAATATAAAGAGCATATAAAAGAGCATAAAAAAACGACCGAAACAATCTTAAAACTTAAGATGTCGGCTGTTTGATTATATCTACGTTGAGTTCCAAATCGGAACTCCTGTTTATTAGCTTGAAATCCAAGCTTAATTTATCCTTTCTAGTTCCCAGAGGAATTTTGAAAGCCTGCGTATTATAGAGGTATTGGTGATAAATGCAACAACTATTTAGAAACAATACAATGCCTATAAATTTGATTAAATAAGCACCCATACATGCTTACTAGCTATACTTGAACTAATACCTCTACTGTTAGTCAATAAACAAGTTAACACCTTAATTACGCAAACTAAGGGATTTTTAGATATTATGGTATCCTACTGCGCTAATTTTGCCCTTAATACTCTCAATATGGTGAGTCGATGCGTATTTTTAATTATTGTTTAAATGTTATGTCTGCTGGATTTAGCCGCTTATTTGTAAAAAGCAAAGTGCTGCCAGAAAATCCGATTAAACAGTATGATCTAAACCCTGAGTACCCTACATTTTATATAGTGCGTTTAAATTCACGATTTGATTTAGCGGCTCTCGCACATGCGTGTAAAAAAAATGGTCTACCTAGCCCAACCGAAGAGCAAGTATTAGGTAACCAAGATTTAGACCGTTTTATTGGTATTAAAAATCCACCACCACTGTTTGGTGATGAAGCTAAGCCAACCAATGCTTTAGCTCAAGGTAAACAAATTATTGAATACCTAATACAAAGTGGGCAGCAAAACGTACAAGTGGTTCCGGTTACTATTTTATGGGGTCGCGACCCGGGTAAAGAAAAGCCGGGGCTACGCACTTTAATTACGCACTCTCTAACTCCTAGCTGGTTTAGAAAGTTTTTTGTGGTGTTGTTTTCAGGACGCGACAACTTTATTCGCTTTAGCCAACCACTCGACTTATCGCTTTTAGTCAATGAAAAAGCCGATGTAAGCGAGTTACCACATAAATTATTACGTGTAGCACGTGTTCACTTTAAGCGCCAAAAGCTAGCTGCTACAGGCCCTAAAATGCCCTCTCGTGAACAATTATTTAATTCATTATTAGCGTCACCTACAATAAAAAAAGCAATTCAAGATGAAGCTAAAGCTAAAAATATTAGCCAAACAGAAGCCCGCCAAAATGCACTTAAGCTACTTGATGAGATAGCTGCTAATTACTCTGAAGCAATGATACGTGTGGCCGAGCGATTTTTAACTTGGTTGTGGAATAAGCTCTATAACGGTATTGATATTAAACACGCAGAACAAATTCATGAACTAACAGATAAAGGCCATGAAATAATCTATATGCCTTGTCATCGCAGTCATATGGATTACTTACTGCTTACTTACTCTATTTATCATTTAGGCTTAGTTCCACCACATATAGCTGCAGGTATAAATCTTAACTTTTTCCCTGCCGGTGGCATATTTAGACGCTCTGGGGCATTTTTTATTCGTCGCTCGTTTGCAGGCAATAAACTTTATTCTGCCATATTCAAAGAGTATTTAAGCCAACTGTTTATTAAAGGTTACTCTGTTAAGTTTTACACGGAAGGCGGTCGAAGCCGAACTGGGCGCTTACTTCCACCTAAAACAGGTATGCTATCTATGACATTACAAGCAATGCTACGCGGAATAGACAGACCAATATCTATCGTTCCTGTGTACATTGGCTACGAGCACGTAATGGAAATTAACACCTACCTTAAAGAGCTAGATGGAAAAGATAAAAAAGGCGAATCCATATTTGGTATTTTTAAGGCAATCAAAAACCTTAAAAACTACGGTCGTGGTAATTTAAACTTTGGTGATCCAATCTCGATTAACCAATACTTAAACGATAACCAACCTGATTGGCGTGATTCAATACACCCTACCGATGTGCAAAAGCCACAATGGTTAGCGCCACAAGTAACTAAACTTGCCGACCAAGTAATGGTTAAAATTAATAATGCGGCCGCGCTTAATGCGGTTAACTTACTAGCGATGATATTGCTGGTTAACGATAAACAAGCATTGAGTAAACCAAAGCTATTAGCACAACTTGATTTTTATCTGCGCTTACAGCGCGATGCAAGCTATAGCGATAAAGTAACCGCGCCAGACGAAACACCAGAGCAATTACTAACGCATGCATTAAAGCTGAATAAGTTTGAAGTTATCAGTGATGAATTTGGCGAAATTATTACTATTAGCGATAAAGAAAAAGTACTGTTTAATTACTACCGAAACAACATTTTGCACTTGTTTGCAGTACCAAGCTTAATTGCACTACATCTATTCAAACAACACAGCACAACTATTGAGCAATGCCAGCAACTTGTAAAAACGTTTTATCCGTTATTTGCTAAAGAATGGTATTTACAGCCTCTTGATGAAAACTATATAACGCGTATTTTAGCTAATTTTGCTGATCAAAATTTAATTGAGTTTGATGGCGATAACATTCATATAACGAACAGTAATGACTGCTTAGCTAAGCTAGAAATGCTTGGACGAGCACTTAGTTTTACTCTACAACGTTACGCTATTGTGATTGGTTTTATTCAAACAAGTGATGGCATTGAAAAAGCAGAATTAGAACGAGAGAGCCAAGTGCTTGCACAACGTTTAGGCACACTGCATGGTATTAAAACACCTGAATTTTTTGATAAAAAAGTACTTGTTAGTTTTATCGAAAACTTACGTGGCGAGTCGTTAATAACAGAGGGTGATAAAGGCTTAGTAGGCAGTACACAACTTTGCGAAACCTACGCACACCTTAAAACATTACTGCCAGCACGCGTCTGGCAGTCAATCAGCGATATAGTACAAGATCAGTGTAACTAGTACTCTATCCATAAAAGGGGGTTAGCGCTGACGCATAACCCCTTCTTGCATTGTTGAGGCAACCAAGTTGCCTTGGCGATCAAAAAACTGCCCGCGTACCAAACCACACCCATTACTCGCACTTGGACTATCAATTGAATACAAAATCCAATCATCCATTCTAAATGGGCGATGAAACCACATTGCATGATCAATAGTAGCTACTTGCATATTTGGCTGCATAAACGATACACCATGAGGCTGCAATGCTGTTGGTAAAAACTCAAAGTCAGAGGCATACGCTAATAAGTAATTATGGATGCGCTGATCGTCTGGCATTTCACCATTAGCTTTAAACCAAATATGCTTTACCGGCTCCATAACTTCTGGTTTAAACGGGTTATGAAAAGTAACCGGTCTCATTTCAATTGGCATTTCACGGGTAAACTTATTACGGATAACTTCAGGGATATGCGAAGCGTTATCTTGATAAAACTCAAGTGATGAGCGTAACTCTTCAGGTGCGGGTACATCAGGCATTGTTGCTTGATGCGACAAACCATTTTCTTCACCCTGAAACGACGCTGTCATATAAAAAATTGGCTTACCGTACTGAATCGCTTTTACTCGGCGAGTACTAAAGCTCTTTCCATCGCGAATAGTTTCTACATCATAAACAATCGGTTTAGCTGGATCGCCTGGGCGTAAAAAGTAAGAATGTAATGAGTGAACTATACGCCCCTCAGGTAGAGTTTCTTTAGCGGCAGAAAGCGCCTGCCCCATAACTTGACCGCCAAACACAGCACCAAAGCCTAAATCTTGGCTTTGTCCTCGATATAAACCTTGCTCAATTTCTTCAAGTGTTAACAACGACAATAAATCATCTAATACTTGGCTCATTACTTCTTCCTCATTACCCTAGTATCCAAATGATACTATACAATAGTGGGAAGTAAATATTTGTTAGGAATACTGTTATGGCTTACTGGCTATTTAAAACTGAACCCGATGCGTTTTCATTAGATGATTTAAAAAACGCACCAAAACAAACGACTCTTTGGGAAGGCGTGCGTAATTACCAAGCGCGAAACTTCATGCGTGATGGCGTTAAGCTCGGTGATTCAGTGATGATTTACCATTCAAGCTGTAAACACGTAGGTGTAGCGGGTATTGCCGAAGTGACACACGATGCCTACCCTGACCCTACTCAGTTTGATTTAAGTAGCGACTATTACGATGCAAAAGCCACCAGCGCCAAACCACGCTGGGTTGTTGTTGAAGTTACTTATCAAAGCCATTTAAAAAAATTAATTAGCCTTAAAGATATTAAAGCCAATAATAATATTACTGAAATCGCACTTAAAAAAGGCGGACGACTATCAATAATGCCTGTTACTAAAAATGACTGGGATGAAATAATCAAAATGGCGCAGTAACACCCTCTCGGTTTGACCTAATTTCATTGAGTTTGATATGATCTATGCTGACTTATAGCTGGAGGATTAATGAAATTACTGTATTGGTTAGATGAATGGTTAACTCTCCCGCGCAATGAGCAACAAACTCGATTACCCATGACGGGTAGTGATTTACTCGGCGATGTATTTGTTAAGTATGATTTTGTTGACGTTAATAAGCCCCTGCTTTTTACCTTTTCACCCGCAGGCACTAACGTGCAAGAGCAAGATCTTCACCCTGATTTTGCACCATGGGGTTATCACTTGGCTCAAAAACAAAACGTAAACGTAATCGCTTTTCAGCATTTAGGTAAAAGTAATTGGTTTCGTAATCGTAATTTAATCTTTTTTCTCGAGCAATTATCAACATTACTTACGCCGTTTAATTGTCGATTAGGCTATGGCTTAAGCCGTGGCGGATTTGCTGTTGGCGCTTTTGCTAAACTATTAAAGCTAAACCAAGTACTGTTCTTTCACCCGGTAAGTACTAAAAATAAAGAATTAGTACCGTGGGATGACCGCTCTAGTACCGATATAGCTCAGCAGTTTGACTGGCAACAAGATTATCACGATCTAGATTTAGGAGATGCCCAAGGCTATATTATTTACGATCCTACTAATCGTATAGACCGAATGCACGCCAAGCGCTATAAGCAGTTAACTCACTTGCGAGTATTTGGTATGGGACATGGCACACACGCTACATATTTGAATAAGTTTGGGTTTTATAAGCAAGTAGCCGTTGATTTCATTCAACATCAGCAAATCGATATTGCACAGTTTCGCCTGCAAACCAAAACCTTACGCTTAAAAGAAGATTATTATCAAAGTCTCAATACGGCTAATGCAGACTCTCCCCATCGTTTAGCATTATTGAGTACAGCGCATAAAATTTTAGCTGATGAAAAAGAAGTGTATGTACAAGAGCATCAAGCAAAAATTGATATTCAGCCATTAATAGATGTGGCACTTAAGCACCAAGATGAGCACCCTAATGATGCTATTCAGCTATTAGAAGTCGCCCAGCAACTTCTACCTGACGACCCTCTAATTGAGCATAAACTCAAACAGTTGGAAGAGTAATTATTCCAACGAAAACGGCTATAAAGGCTAATTACTCTATTTAGCCTTTTTCTTTTTGTGCCTATGCTTGGGCACAATGGTAAAGTACATCATTAAACCTAACCAAGAAAATATAATGATTCCCATTAGCCAGCCATTCTTTTCATGACCCTGTGTACGCTTACTGTTAAGTACAATAACGACAGGTAATATGTAAGCACTTAAAACAACAATTAAAAATACAACTTCATTCATTATTTTTCTAGGCTCGACCAGTCTACTTCACTACTTAATACTCGATCTACCGATATATAGTGCAAAATATCGCCTTCACTTACTTTGTAATCTAATGGTGGGTTTAAATCCATATTTTGCGCACTTAAATTATGGGCAACACCTAACAGTATTGCATCATGCTCAAGCTTAAAATGATGAAACAAAGTACCAAACTCCATATCTTTGCAGCCACTTGGTACTTTCAAGCTAAATTGTGTATCGCCGTGCAAAGTAGATAGCAGCTCCTCTTGCACACGGCTCGAACCTGGATCTTGCATTGAGCGTACTAATATCTCAGCTGATTTTGCACTACTACATTCTACATTTTGGCAATGCTCTAACATCATCTCAACTTTAGTTTCATCTAAAAAGTGAGCACTTATATGACAATCATCTTTTACTAAGCGACTTATGCGCAGGGCTGTCGTAAATGTCTGGTCGTCATCTTGACCATCAATAATCACCTTATCAGCACTACGAATAGCTACACGCTCTAGTTCAGCTAAATTTGTAAAACTCGTTAAACGTGCAAAATCAACGCTTTCGTTAGCTAAAAAAGGATGATCCATTTGCTCTGTTACTGCGAGTAAAATACGACGGTCAGTTCGCTTCGTATCTGCCAAAATGTAATCAATCATCTTTTTTGTACGAGTGTCATGCCAACCAAAAATAATAATATGGTGGTTACTGTGGGCAAAGTTTTTATCACCAGTCATAGCGCGCCTAATTAAGTAAGTAACAGTTTGTCCTGCTTTTCCTAGCAAAACACCAAATAAAGCTAAACCAAATGGAATTTGTATTAATGCAACCACCCAACGACCAAGATCAGTAGTTGGACTAAAGTCACCATATCCCACTGTTGATGTTGTTACTGTGTAATAGTAAAAAAAGGTAGTAAGCGAGGTTAACGCTTTCTCATTCGCTATAAATAGTAAGCTCCATGTTAATAGCATATGAGTCAAAATAGCTAATGCCACTGCTTGCCAACTCAACTGATCTATATGAGCGCGAACAAGTAACGCTAGCCTTTTAAATATCACCGGCATAATACAAAGTCTTCGTTAGTAAATTATCTATAAACAGTACGTTACTGTAAGCGATGCTTTTAAGCAATGTTTAAGCTTTTAACCGCAAATATAAGACTAAATGCTGTTTGCCAATGGTGATTTTTCATGATTAATTAGCGTTAAAATAATAACCAAAACAGTTGTGCTTATGCTTAATAAAATAGCCCGCCCTTTTACTAAAATTGTAGAGCGTTATCTTCCCGACCCTTTTATATTTGTAATTTTACTTACAATAATCACCCTTATTAGTGCGAGCTTATTTACAACCGCAACCAACATTGAAGTATTACAAGCGTGGGGAGGTGGATTTTGGAACTTATTAAGTTTTGCTATGCAAATGCTACTAGTGTTAGTTACAGGCTACATGTTGGCAAGTACGCCACCTATAAGTAAGTTATTAGAAAAACTAGCAACATTTGCAAGCACCGCACCTAAAGCAATTATATTAGTCACGCTTATTTCGCTTTTAGCGAGCTGGATAAATTGGGGATTTGGCTTAGTTATTGGTGCCCTTTTTGCCAAAGCAATTGCTAAACATACTCGTGTTGATTATCGATTATTAGTAGCCAGCGCTTACTCAGGTTTTGTTGTATGGCATGGCGGATTAGCCGGTTCGATTCCTTTAACTATTGCAACCGAAGGCCACTTTTCAGAGGACAGTATTGGTATTATTAGTACAGAGCACACTTTATTTGCGGGCTTTAATATAGCCATATTAGTTGGTTTATTCATTATTATGCCGCTCGTTAATCGCTATATGCTGCCAAGCGAGCAAGAAAGCGTATATATCGACCCAGCTCTTTTACAAGAGACAACACCTAAGCCCACAACAATAACCAGACCTGCCCAACATTTGGAACAAAGTAAACTACTCGGTATGACAATTGGCTTATTAGGTTTGGCATATTTAGGCTATTACTTCTTTATTACTGGCGGAAACTTAAACCTTAATAGCGTTATTGCCGTATTTTTGTTTTTAGCTATTACGCTGCATCAAACACCCCATAATTTACTTAACAGTCTGCAACAAGCAATTCCAAGCGGGGCTGGCATTGTTATTCAATTTCCTTTTTATGCCGGCATCATGGCGGTAATGGTTGATAGCGGATTAGCACAACAGATATCACGTGGCTTTATTGCCGTTGCAGATGCTGATAGCTTGCCATTCTTTAGTTTTATAAGTGCAGGGCTCGTTAATATGTTTGTTCCCTCTGGCGGTGGCCAATGGGCTGTACAAGCACCCATTGTAATACCCGCAGCGCAAGAGCTAGGCGCCGATATATCTCGCGTTGCAATGGCTGTTGCGTGGGGTGATGCGTGGACTAATTTAATTCAACCTTTTTGGGCATTACCCGTCCTTGCTATCGCAGGCTTAAAAGCAAAAGATATTATGGGGTTTTGTGTTGTGCAGTTGTTTGTAACTGGGGTTTTTATATCGCTGGTATTGAGCTTTTATTAAATGTAAACATAATAAAAAGGCGTGTAAAACACAAGCACTGGTCATTTTATGCACTCTCGCTCTGCTGTTGTAGCTCCACCAACCTACCCTCTTTCAGTTGATAGACTTTGCTGGCCATGTTAATGGTTTCTTGGCGATGAGCAATCATAATCCGTGTGATGGGTAAGTGCTGAATTTGTTCACTTATTTTCGCTTCGTTGTCTTTATCTAAATGACTAGTTGCTTCATCCATAAACAACACGCAGGGCGATTGATACAATGCGCGAGCAAGAAGTAAACGCTGTACCTGCCCGCCCGATAAGTTTGATCCCATGTCCCCAACTAATGAGTTATAGCCCATAGTCATTTTGGTAATATCATCATGAATAGCCGCATGACGAGCACACGTCTCTATTTTTAAATAATTCGGCTGTGGGTCAAAAAAACTGATGTTATCAGCGATTGAGCCAGCTAACAATGTGTCATCCTGCATTACTGCAGCTATTTGTTTGCGGTAGTTTTTAAGGCCAAGCTGAGTAATATCTTTGCCATCAAGCAACACAGTCCCTGAGGTTGGCTGTAATAACCCTAGCATTATTTTCATCAACGTAGTTTTACCCGCACCTGACGGACCCGTAATCGCAATCGAGTCACCGGAATTCAGCGTTAAATTAACATTGTTTAAAATCGGCACTTGCTCTTCACTGTAACTAAAGCAAATATTTTCGAGCGTAAGCTGACCTCTCACTTTACCTTCGTCATCACCTGTATAGGCCATTTCACCGTCACGATTAGCTTCTTGTTTCGTGAGTGCTATATCTGCAATACGGTCTAAGTGTAAGCGCATCATTTTGAATTGAATAATTTGCTCAATTAAGTTGGCAAAGCGGCTGGTTAACTGGTTTTTATAAGCAATAAACGCCAGTACCATACCAACAGACAAGCTATTGTTCATAACTAGTAATGCAGCAAAGTAAATCACCAATACATTTTCAAGGCCAAATAACAGTTTATTAAATGAATCAAAGCTAATGTTTAAACGCCCTAAACGGATTTCACTATTAATGACTTCAGCATAACGGTTTTGCCAAATGCCTTGGCGCTGCGATTCATTACCAAACAATTTTATAGTTTGCATACCGCGAATATTTTCTAAAAAGTTCGATTGCTCTTTGGCAGATGATTGAATCATTTCTTCAGTAGCTTGGTGCAGCGGCCTATACAGCGCTAAACGTACTAAGGTGTAAAGCACAATTGCACCTACAACTATTGCAGTGAGCTTTAGCGAATAAATTAGCATCATAATCAATACGGTAATAGCCATCACGCCATCGACCAGTGTTTCTACAAACCCCGTGGTAATACGCTCACGTATTTGCGCTAATGAGCCAAAGCGCGACACAATATCGCCGACATGGCGCGACTCAAAATAATTCATAGGTAAACGTAATAAATGCCTAAGCAAGTTCACGCCCATTTGCATATTGAGCAAACTCGAAAGCCGTAAAATCAACCAACTTCGTACCGCATTAGTCACCACTGAAATTATCGCAATTAATGCAAAACCCATGGCAAGTACCGTTAATAACGATTCATCAAAACTGATTAGTACTTCATCCACCACCCACTGCATATAATAAGGGGTCATCAAAGCAAATAATTGCAATACCAGTGACAACGCAATCAGTTTTATTAGCCCTGCTTTTAAGCCCTTCATCGAGCTCCAAAGTTGGGTAAACTTCATCTGTACTTGTTCTTGTTTGGCTTCAAACTGACTGGTTGGAGTCAGCTCTAAACAAATACCGGTAAAGTGTTTACTAAACTCATTACTATTTAAACTGCGTTTACCTACAGCAGGGTCGTTTATAGCAAACTTAGCTGAAGATCCTTTACCAGAGACTTTGGTCAATACCACAAAATGATTCATATCCCAGTGCAATATACACGGCGTTTGTAGTTTATGCACTTCATCAAGCGGACATTGTAGCGCACGGCTAGCTAGCCCTAAATTATCACCTAGCTCAATCAGTTGCTGTAAGTTCATCCCCTTTAAATTAGCCGAAAAGCGCTTACGCATGGCTGGCATATCCAGCCTATGACCGTGATAGCTTGCCACCATTGCCACAGAGGCTAGGCCGCATTCAGCTATTTCGGATTGGAGAATTAGAGGAACTGACATGTTTATTTTAAATTCTATTGTAGCTTGCATGATAAAGGGTAAATTTTCCGTTGTTAATATTATTACCACTATAAATAAGATGGCAGAATGGAAGTGCAACTAAGAAGTTTTCTATATAGTTTTACTTTCTTCTAGATATGTATGCACAAATAAAAACTGACGCTATCTCAATAATTACAACTAAAATATCTATTTTGGCGACACGTATATTCAGATTAGAAATACTTTCTAATCCCTCTGTCTAGCTGAAAAAGTATCATTAATAGCCTCAACCTTTACGATAAAACTCCTCTTAGTAACTGCCAACGAAACTAAAGTAGTTTTATTTTCTAATATTTTTTAAATATTCATATAAATAATAAGATGGGATCATTAAAAATATTATATATAATGGATAATATAAATCAGGACTTATTATTTTTTCATAAATATTAAAGATCAAATGAATTAATAAAATATAAAGTAAAGATAAGATAATTTTTTGAATATTATTCATACATTTTCCTGCGGCTTTTTAGAGCAGCTTTAAAAAGCTACTCTATTACCTCTTTCAGCTAAATATGCTAGTTAACAGGTCGGTTCACACCCTGCTTGTTTTGTTTCTTTAGAACTTTGGTATTGTTTGTACTTTTCATGTGCATAGCCAACAATAACCCCTGCAATAAAAGTAGCAGCTATAGCTCCTAATATAGGAAAACCACCACTAACATTACTTTGCTCTTTCTTGGTTAACTCTCTCATAATTAGTCCCTTATTAATTAGCTAAAGCTTTTCCAACTTCGTTACCTACAACACCAGCACCGCCTAAAGCTGCAGCAGCAGCCGTAGCTTTCGTTCCTGCTTTAACTATTTTATAAATTCTATAAGCAATAAGTGCTACAACTATAGGATTACCACCATTTACGTCTTTAATTTCATTTACGTTTAATTCACGCATAATGTTATACTCCATAAATCCGATGCTTTTTAGTTAAGTCATCGGGTTGTTAATATGCTCCCCTTCAATAAAGGTGAGCGATTAATAGGCTGGCTTTAGCTGCTCGCTAAAGTTAACTAAAGCTGGCCGTCTTTTTCGGTTGTTTGCATTTAGCAAACCACCAAAACTTTCAAATTTTTCTTCATTTTATAAAACGCTACACTTAACTTACGCGCCCTTTTAGGCTGTACAGTGGCTCGAGTAACCACTCGATTAATGTGCGCTGCTCCAACATAATATCTGCCTCAAACAACATGCCGCTTTTCAGCTCAAACGCCTTACCATAGGCCTGCATTTGCTGTTGGCTGAGTGTTGCTCGCAAACGGTACACAGGCTCTTGCAGGGTAATAGGCAGGCGTATTTCATTTGGGGTAATGAGTGCTTTGTCGATGCGGATAATTTTACTGTTAATGAAACCAAAGCGTTGATAAGGGAAAGCATCAAAACGCAGGCGCGTATCGTTACCTAGCTGTATAAAGCCTGCTGAACGTGTTGGTAGCAGCAACTCTGCTACTAGCTCTGAGCCTTCGGGAATAATATGCAACAGTGGTTTGGCTTGGGTAAGTGTTTCGCCTTCAACCACTTGAATGCCAGTAACAACACCGCTGTTACTGGCTGTTATGGTATATTGATAGTTACTTTTAATTTGTGTGAGCTGGTTTTGAATATCCGCTTGTTGGCGTTTAAGACTATTTATACGCAACGTATACTGCTGGGGCACATTGGCAATATTAAAGCTAAGTTGACTTAATTGGTTTTCTTGCTGCATCAGCAAGCGCGCTAGGTTTTGTTTTTCTTGCTTAGCATCTAACAGGGCTTGCTGCTGTTGCTCTCGCTCGATGTTTGATAAAAAGCCATTTTTATTAAGTTGATTAAGGTTGCTTTGTTGGCGGTTAAGTAGCCCTAATTTTTCATCAGCTAGAGCAAGTTGACTTTGTAATGCAGCTTGCTCATTAGTAAGTGCACGTTTTTGCGCGTGCAAGTTAAGTGACTCTTGCTTTTGTAGGGTAAGGTTTTGTGTTATCTCATCATTGAGCAACTGTATTTGCATACTTAGCTGCTCAACAAGCTGGGTACTCAAGGCTATGCCTTGGCTGTTATTTTGCTGCACAATAATGGTCGCCAACGGCTGACCTTTAGTAACGGCATCACCCTCTTGTACAAATAGCAGCTCAATCATACCACCTTGACTAGCAAAGCTTTGGATTATCCCTTTATTGGGTATTAAAAACCCCCGCACTGTTTCCTTGCGTGAATATTCTGCTGTAAATAAAAAGCTTATCACTACAATCGCAATACATACCAAAACAAATACGATAAGTTTTATTGATAGTGGTTGTGCTAGCGTAATCACACCAGTTAAACGCTCACTTTGCTGAGCGACAGCTTCCTTTCTAAATAACATCCAGTTGATCCGCTAAGATTGTTCTAATTTATATTACACTAGAATTCAATTAACAATAAATCAACATAAAAGTCGAAAAATAAAATATTAATGCAAAAAACTAACTTATTTAGTTAGAAAAAATAAAAATACTAGCTCGATAAAATAGTCATCGGCAGGCTCAATATTGGATTTTCCGAATCGGCAAAGTGCATCATTACAGCTACATGCCCAGCTACTACAATTGCATACATAACCGCTGAAAAACCTTGGCCATATTTATCTAGTGGCATTAAATGTGAATAGTGACGGCCTCGCCATTCAAATACAATTTCCAGCGCACCTACAAACAAAAAGAATACCAGTAACATTAAGCCAAATGTGTAGCTCAGCCATAAACCAAACAGTACACCGAGTAAACATACACTTAAACCAATCCATGAACGCATTGAAAAGCTGATACTTTTTAATACATGCCCGCCATCAAGCGGCAAAATTGGTAACAAGTTGAATAAATTTAATAACGCACTAAGAACCGCCACACCTGCAAATATTTCCATCTCGGTGGCGTAATATAAAACGACACCCAGTACCGAGGTAATTAAACCAAATGCAGGCCCCATTAGCGATATAACGACATCTTGCCAACGAGTCGTTATTTTATCGTCACTTACAGCTAGCCCACCTACAAATGGGATTAAGTAAATACCTTTAGTTTTTATGCCAAAGTATTTCATTGCTCGCACATGGCCGTATTCGTGTACAACTAAACACCCAATTAGCATTAATGCAAATTCTATACTAAATAACCACGCATAGCCTGCAACAGAAGCCCCTGCAAGCACTACTTTAATTACTTTAGCACTTTTAAAAAGCTTAAAACCTAATGCAGCCAGACCTAAAAAGCCTTTTTTAGGTGACCCATTTGTAGGTGCTGGTAACGCAAGTTGTGTTGCAAATTGATCATCTACAAAGAGCGAAATGCTTTGCTCTTTCACCGCCGCTGTATCGATACCTATTACTTTGTTGTCGTAAGTAAATTGAAAATAGTTTTCACGAGGGTTATCAAAGGTAATGGCTTGTTGCGCGTGAAATACCTGCACAATTCTTTGCCCAGACACCATAAGCGAAAATGGTTGCTCGGCTAAAGTAAGATCTATTCTTATCATAATTAAGACCGTTTAAAATAATGGCGCTAGTATACCTAATCAGCTTAAAAACACGAGTGAAGGTGCTAGGTAACTATTTTCAAAATAAAAGTATTTGATACTGACAAAATAAAAAAACACTACTACTTTTATAGTAACTCCAAGCGATACATTGAAAGGGATAACAGTGGACAAAATAGTGCCTAATATTTTAGTTGTTGACGATTCAAAAGCAATTTTGATCGTTATGGAAGCTATACTTAACGAATTGGGTATGTCTAACACTATAACTACGTGCCTGAATGCAAAAGAAGCTCTTGAAAAAGTTAAAGAGGATATCAACTACTTTGATGCTATTTTTACTGATCTCAATATGCCCGAAATGGACGGCATGGAACTAATCCGCCACTTAGGAGAGTTACATTATCAAGGCGGTATTATAATTGTTTCTGAAATGGACCATAAAGTTATTAGCTTAGCTGCCAATCTCGCGAAACAACATAACGCTCACCTCATTGGTAATATTTCAAAGCCAGTGCAACTGTCTCAGGTTAGTAGGTTACTTATTAAAGTGGCGCAATTAAACAGCCACACTTTATTAAAAGAGTCAGTCATTTCAAAAGATGAGCTTATTGATGCATTAGAAAACGATGAAATAACGCCTTTTTACCAACCAAAAATAAACGCTGATAACAATAAAATTGAAAGCGTTGAAGTCTTAGCACGTATTTTATCAAGTAAAGACGGCAATATTATTTTACCTAACCGTTTTATAAACACTGCCGAGCAACACAACTTAATTAATCAAATTACATTTTCTCTTTTTGAAAAGGCCACCAGCGAATTCAAAAATATGAAAGCGCAACTAGGTCATGATTTTAAAATGGCATTTAATTTATCGCCAACTCAGCTCGACGACTTAAACTGCCCTAATAAATTACTGCTCATTTTAGAATTAAACCAACTCACGCCTAGTAACATAATTATAGAAATAACAGAACAACATGCACTCTCAAGCCTAATGCAATTAGAAACACTAAACAGATTAAGAATGCATGGCTTTGGTATATCGCTAGACGACTTTGGTGTTGGTTTTACTAATATGAATCAGCTTCGAAATCTTCCTTTTACTGAAATTAAAATAGACCGTTCACTTATTAGCCATATAGAAACAGATTTATTTTCTCAAGTGGTCGTAAGTTCGTTATTTAATATTACGAGTAAAGATAATTTAGACTTAGTAGCAGAAGGCGTTGAACGCCCAGAAGAGCTCGTTTATTTAAGGCATTATAAAAGAAAACTAGCTATACAAGGTTTTTTATTTAGCCGCCCTAAACCACAAGACGAATTTATATCTTGGGCTAAAGATTGGCTGAAAACTGATGGCAGCCCCGCTTAAAGAGGTATTAATATTTAATCGGGGCTGGTTAACTAATTATCACCCCGAGTGTGTTTATCTTCTTCACTGACTATATGCGCACTACTTGCTAAACGTTTGTGCCAACGCTGCCTTGCTACTGCGCGCATATTAGTAGATTGGTCACGCTCATCTACAATCTCTAGCCCCATTAAAGCTTCAATCATATCCTCTAGCGTTACAATACCTTGCACGTCACCGTACTCATCTACAACTAGGCATATATGCGTGCGCTTTGTTAAAAGAGTTTGCAGTAACGACGATACATTTTGAGAACTCGGCACCGTATAAATAGGCTTAATCAATTTGCTAATTTTGTAATCGGTACCTAAACGGTGAAATGCCAGCATAATATCGTTTTTATGCACAAACCCAACAATATCGTCGCTGTCTTTATCAAATACCAATATACGAGAAAATGACGACGAGCCGTGATCGTTTAAATACTGATTCACTGTTAAGTCTTTGTGGATTTTAAAAATTACAGTTCGAGGCGTCATTAAGTCGCATAATTTTGCATGTCTAAAATGCAATAAATTACGAATTATTTCGGACTCATCCTGATGTAATGCACCCGACTCCGTACCTATATCAGCCATTGCCTCTATCTCTTGACGAATATAGTAAGCCTCATCGTGCTTTGGACCCATTAAATTTGTTAGCTTTTGTGCAAACCATACAAAAGGCTTTAGCGATATAACTAAAAACCGCAAAGCGTAAGTAACACTTGGCGTTAGAGCTCGCCAGTAATTAGCCCCCAAGGTTTTAGGGATAATTTCAGAAAGAATTAATACGAGGAATGTCATAATGGCTGATGCAATGCCTACAGCCGCATCGGAAAACACGACAGCTGCCTGTGCGCCTACCCCAGCAGCACCCGCAGTATGGGCAACCGTATTTAAAGTTAAAATAGCAGCTAAAGGCTGATCTATATTGTTTTTAAGTTTTTCGAGCTGTTTAGCAAGCTCAGGGTGATCTTTTCTAAGTGACGCAACATAACTGGGCGAAATACTTAATAGCACAGCCTCCATCACAGAACATAAAAACGAAATAACAATCGCCACTACCATATAAACTATCAGTAAAGTCACTTTCTCTCCTCTATATTGGATATGTGAGCATGGTATCAATACATGCTATATTTGGCCAAACTTCCAATAATAATAGGCATAATAATGAAATTTAGCGCACCTTGGTGTCATCAAAATAAGCTACTTAAGCATGCTGCGACTCTTTTAACGCTTAGCAGTTTAAGCTTTGCTGCAATAGCTGCACCATTGGATAAATCAAAAATTCAGTTTATCGGCCCACTTGCCGAAGACATGCAGTTAAAGCCTTTTCAAACACCTCATGGCAATGCCATTATTAATAACCTATTGCCGCAACTACAAGCAGACTCAGATAGTTTTTCTGTATTTGGGAAAAAACAAAACTGGCAGCCGTTTAATAAAATCAATGCGCTCACTTTAGGTGGGTTACAGGCACTAAAATTTAATATTGAAACAACCCGCTTTACACAAGGTACGCTTACCTTAAAAGGGATTGAGCAAGGTCAGTTATTTATTAATGGCGAACTACAAACAGGCGATAAAAATAGCTATAAGTTAGCTTTAAATAACAGTACTCACTCTATTTTAATAGTAGCCCAACAAGTAGCTAATTGGCACGACGTAATGCTTGATTTTGCACCTAAAAGCGACGTTGATAAAATTACGCTTAGCGCCTCACAAACAAAACGCTTATCTGCAAAGCAATTGTTTGATGCCCCTACAATCAGCCAATTATCACTCGCACCTAATGCTAAGCAGTACGTTACTACTACTCGCACTTATAGCGATAAAACACAAAACCAAGCAAATACAGTTACTGTACTTAAAGATTCAGATAATCAAACGCTTTATCGCTTCGAAGCAGGCCAACCAAGTAACATTATTTGGAGTCCAGATAACCAATATTTAGTGTATTTGTTAAATGGTGAGCTTAAACAACTTAGCCGTAAAAACTTCTCAATAAAAACATTAGCAAACGATTTAGAAGGAGCCAATGGCTTTACCTTTTATAACGACACCAGTCTTTTGTTTAGCTGGTCTAAATCACCTGAGAGCACTAACAGCTTAACCAAGCACTATAAAGGTCTACAAGATCGCTGGTCGTATGCACGTACCACCAGCCAAATTTATATGCTTGATACTAAAAGTGGTTTAACAAAAGCACTTAGCCAAGGTCCTCTTTCTTACAGCCTTGAAGATTCAAATAGTAACCGTGGCAAAATATTAATGAGCCGCCCAGTAATGGCAATGCAAGCATCAACCCACCCTGAAACAGAGTTAGCTGAACTCGATTTAAAATCAAACAAGCTTTCATCGCTTGGTAAATTCAAAACGTTTAATTTAGCCAAATACGCAAATAAAGATATTTATGTGGTTGCAGGCCCTGACTTTAAAAATGGCGTAGGTAGAGCTCTACCAAAAGCAATGCTTGCTAATAACTACGACGGGCAACTTTACCTACTTACTGAAGGCGGTAAAAACGTAAAAGCACTTAGTAAACAATTCGATTCTGCTATTGGCCAACTGCAAGTTTTAGAAAACGGCGATGCGCTCATTAAAGTAACAGAGCAAGACACTCAACCGCTTTACCTATTTGATTTAAGTAAACAGCGCTTTAAAAAGTTAAATACAGGATTGGATATTGTTGAACAATTTAGTTACTCACACGACCGTAATACCGAAATTTTATTAAGTGGCACTAACGCTTTAGCGCCACAACAGCTAAAACGCCTTAACGTAAGTAAAAATAAAACAGATTTAATATGGGATTCAAAACCAAGTAGCTATGCAAATACACGACTCCCTACATTAGAGGAGTTTAATTTTAAAAATAAACATGGGGTTGAAATAACTGGCCGCGTTTATATTCCTAGCAATTTAGATAAAACTAAAAAGCACCCGGCGCTCGTGTATTACTACGGCGGCACTTCACCAGTTACGCGTGGTTTTACAGGTCGTTATCCGTTTAACTTATGGGCAGAAAATGGCTACGTTGTTTATGTAGTACAGCCTACTGGCGCAACAGGGTTTGGACAAAAGTTTTCAGCGCAGCATGTTAATGCCTGGGGCGACTACACTGCAGACGATATTATCGAAGGCACGCAAGCCTTTTTAAAGAAATACAACTATGTTGATAGTGAAAAGATAGGAAATTTAGGGGCATCATACGGTGGCTTCATGACCATGTTATTGGCAACTAAAACCGATATATTTAGTGCTTCAATAGCTCATGCGGGTATTTCTAATATTACCTCGTATTGGGGTGAAGGTTGGTGGGGCTACTTATATTCTGGCGAAGCATCAAAAAATAGCTTTCCGTGGAATAACCCTGAGCTTTACAGCAAGCACAGCCCTGTGTTTCATGCCGACAAAGTAACAACTCCTATGTTACTTCTTCATGGTGATAGCGATACCAATGTACCTGTTGGCGAAAGTTTAACCATGTACACTGCGCTTAAACTGCTTAATAAGGACGTAGAGTTAATCGAATACAAAGGCGCCGACCACCAAATTTTTGCACGCGATAAACGATTTGATTGGTGGAACACCATGCTTGCATACTTTGATAAAAAGCTAAAAGATGAACCTCAATGGTGGGACTCAATGTATAAAAATGACTGAGTCTAAACCTTTAAAATAACGACTTAATACATATTTATTAATAGTAGTATTAATTATTTAGCACCTTTTAATTAGTTTAAAGGTGCTAACCTCATCCTCTAATAACGTCTTATACACCTTTGAAATATTAAGTTACTTAAAACTAATAAACCCCCTTCTCAGCATTTACCTAATGGTGCTACCATACAGAGCTATAAGCATTCAAAATAAAGTACTATGGCTATTAATGTTTTATTGGTTGAAGACGATGAACTACTCGTTAAACGCATCCAAAATCACTTTGCAGATACCGAATTTACAATAGAGGTAGACCCAACTGGCGCTGATGCACTTAACATTGTAAGGCAGCGGGTAAACCTGCGCGGTGCTATATCATTAGCCATAATTGACATTGTTTTGCCAAAGCGTGATGGGCTTCAGCTGGCAAAAGAATTAAACACACTTACCGATATTGGCGTTATTGTATTATCGAGTCGTGACTCCCAAGCCGATCGTATTGCAGGCCTTGCACAAGGTGCTGATGACTATATTTGTAAGCCTGTCGATTTACTTGAGTTAGAACTTCGCATGCGCGCGCTCTATAAGCGTGTTGCCGTTAACCTAGAAGACGACGAAAGCGAAGAATTTATAGAATATGCTGACTTTAAGCTTCACCCCGATAACCGCACACTAATTACTGCTGTAGGCGTTGAATCACGCTTAACCGAAGCCGAACATAAAGTGCTTATTTGCTTAATTAGTAATGCAGGTAAAGCCACATCCCGTGAAAAAATATCAGAAGAAATAGGCCAGCCCGATTGGAGTCCAAACGATCGTACTGTTGATGTGCTGATTGGTCGTTTACGTAAAAAATTAAATGACGAAAAAGATCAAAAACGCATTGTTACCGTACGCGGTAAAGGGTATATGCTTTCTATTTAATACTTAGTTAATTGCGCAATAAGGCGCTCAAATGCGCGGTAATTAAGTGCCTCTTTAAGCTCATTTAAACTAATGTTTTCAGCGCCTTTTAAATCACTAATAGTACGCGCCACTTTAATCACTCTATGATAAGAGCGTGGCGATAAAGACAACTTCTCGCTTGCTCTGGCTAAAAACTGTAACTCTGCTGGCGCCAGTACACAGTGCACACTCATTTCTTTATTATTAAGCCTCGCATTAACCTTACCTTGGCGTTTTAGTTGTAGGTAATAAGCCGCTTCAACTCTTGCTCTAACCTCTGCACTACTTTCCTCCGGCTGAGTACTTTGTAGTTCAACACTCGTTAAACGAGGTAGTTCTATTTGCAAATCAATACGGTCAATAAAAGGTCCCGACACGCGCGATAAATAACGCATAACTTGATCGGGAGTTGCCCGCTTATCTGTATGACTCCCTGTTGGGCTTGGATTTAATGCTGTAATAAGCTGAAACTGCGCCGGAAACTCCATTTGCCTAGCTGCACGTGAAATAGTAACCGTACCGGTTTCCATTGGCTCACGCAGTGAATCAAGCACCTTGCGTTCGAACTCAGGCAATTCATCCAAAAAAAGTACGCCATTGTGTGCCAGTGAAATTTCACCAGGCTTGGGATTTGAAGAGCCCCCCACCAAAGCAACAGCTGAGCACGTATGATGTGGATTACGAAATGGCCGCTGTCGCCAATTAGTTAAATCTATGGATTGTCCAATAATAGAGTAAAGCGCAGCTGTCGAAATAGCTTCATCGTCCGACATAGTAGGCATTATAGTTGCCATTCGCTGGGCCAGCATCGATTTACCAGTACCTGGAGGGCCTAAAAAAAGTAAATTATGCCCGCCAGCTGCAGCAATTTCGAGTACTCGCTTTGCACCGGGCTGACCTTTCACATCGCTTAAATCAAGTAAAAAGTCAGGGGCTTGTGTGCAGTCGGGATACTCTATATTTAATGGTAAGGGTTGTTGATTAAGTAAATCCCCCCACACTTCTTGAATAGAGCTTACGGCTTTGCGTTTAACGCCATTAACTAGGCTTGCTAGGCTGTCGTTTGCAAGAGGTAAAAAGCAGCAACGATCTTGCTCTTTTGCAGCAAGTACCGAAGGTAAAATAGCGTTTACACCACGCACCTCACCATTAAGAGCAAGCTCACCATAAAACTCGTACTTGTGAATATCAGGACACACTATTTGCCCAGAGGCGACTAGAATACCCACCGCAATAGCAAGATCAAACCGTCCACCATCTTTTGGCAAATCGGCTGGGGCTAAATTTACAGTTATTCGTTGATCGGGAAAACCAAATTGTGAGTTTTCGAGTGCGCTACGTACTCTATCTTTTGATTCTTTAACGGACGCTTCGGGCAGGCCTACTATATGAAAAGCGGGTAAACCATTTCCTAGGTGAACTTCTACAATAACTTCAGGGGCATTTATACCCACTTGAGCACGAGAAAATATACGAGCTAACGACATTCCTTATCCTAGTAAATGGTGTGATTACACCAGTTTAGTCAGGATATTTAAAAACGTGTAATGTGATTTGCCATTTTATAGCAGCTAAACGAAGTAATAAGGTCATTAACATACCTAATACCATCGCCATTTCGGTTACTAACGAAAAGCTAATGCCAAGCGTATAAACAGTGCCACCCGCTATACAGGTAATAGCGTAAAGCTCACCTTTTAATAGCATAGGGATCTCGCGTGCAAGCACATCTCGAATTAATCCACCAAAGCAGCCTGTAATTACAGCCATAATTACCGCTGTCATATCGGGCATACCAACAAGCTGCGCTTTTTGCGCCCCCATTACTGCAAAAAAAGCTAAACCAAACGCATCCGCTGTTTGTAAAATATAATGAGGTATCGGCTTTTGTTTATTTATAAGGCGTGTTGTAACAAATACTGAAGCTAGTATGGCAAAAAAGTAACTTTGATCGTGTAACCAAAACACAGGAACATCTAAAATTAGATCTCGCACTGTACCACCACCAATAGCAGTTACCGTCGCTAAAACTACGACTCCAAAGCCATCCATTTTTTTTTCGTACGCTA
Organism: Pseudoalteromonas sp. APC 3358; assembly: GCF_030408075.1. Classification (NCBI taxonomy): domain Bacteria; kingdom Pseudomonadati; phylum Pseudomonadota; class Gammaproteobacteria; order Alteromonadales; family Pseudoalteromonadaceae; genus Pseudoalteromonas; species Pseudoalteromonas sp. APC 3358. The sequence continues at coordinate 10,747 of NZ_JASDCE010000005.1, read as the reverse complement.
GCAAAGTGCCCGACACAGCAAACACCGCAATGCCTATTAAATCAAACCAGTGATAAAGTTCTGTCATGTGATGTGTATTGTTACTTAAAATCTTTTAACCGTTTTAACATAAAATACTCTTTTTTAAAAAATAAGTTATTTGTTAAACGTCACAGATATTAGAGTAAAGTCATTAAATAAAGCAGAATATAAGGTATTTTATCAAACTGCTGACACAAAAAATCACTCGATAAAGAGTGCGATTTTGTTTTAAATTTTTAGATATTTAATTTCAGTGGTTGCGGGAGCTTGGGTTTATAAAAAGCGAACCGACGACCTTCGCTTACTTATGCAGAGTATTTTGCGTAGTAACGGTGAGTTTTATAATTATAGGAATTCATTAAACTGCAGACGCAAAAAATCACTCGATAAAGAGTGCGATTTTGTTTTAACTTTTTAGGTATTTAATTTCAGTGGTTGCGGGAGCTTGAGTTTGTAAAAAGCGAACCGACGACCTTCGCTTACTTGTGCAAAGTGTTTTGCGCAGTAACGGTGAGTTTTATAATTATAAGAATTTATTAAACTGCAGACGCAAAAAATCACTCGATAAAGAGTGCTATTTTGTTTTAACTTTTTAGGTATTTAATTTCAGTGGTTGCGGGAGCCGGATTTGAACCGACGACCTTCGGGTTATGAGCCCGACGAGCTACCAGACTGCTCCATCCCGCGCCTGAAATTTGTAGACTTGTTTAAAGTTGCTTACATTACAACTTGGCTTCCAATTAAAGAATTGGTTGCGGGAGCCGGATTTGAACCGACGACCTTCGGGTTATGAGCCCGACGAGCTACCAGACTGCTCCATCCCGCGCCTGTATATTTTAAGTCTATCGACTACTTTATTTTATCTCTTAAGCTAGAGTTTACAGTAACCAAATCTTATAAAAAATTGGTTGCGGGAGCCGGATTTGAACCGACGACCTTCGGGTTATGAGCCCGACGAGCTACCAGACTGCTCCATCCCGCGCCTGTAATTTCTTTAAAACATTTTCGTAATATTTACGAGCCTGCCTTGAAGAGAGCGCTACTATATAGGAATAAACATTTAATGCAAGGCCTAAACTAATTAAAGTTGTTCAACCGGACAAAAAGCAATCAAATTGCTATTCTGTGCTCAACCTTTGATGCGGATTAATCATTTTTTGCCATTCCCAGTCTGGATGTCCCATCACTATAAAGTCAGGGTTCTCAGTACTCTCGCGTTGATTGTACGTTAGCGGGTTAAATTCTGCATCGGTAATACAACCACCGGCTTCTTCAACAATAACTTGTGAAGCACCTGTATCCCACTCTCCCGTTGGACCAATTCTTAAAAAACAATCTGCTTTGCCTTCTGCAACAGTACAAGCTTTTAATGAGCACGAACCAATAGCAATAGTTGTAAACTGACTATTTAAATACTGACTCACCGCTTCTATTTTTTGGCGGCGGCTCACTGCAAGCGTCAAGTTCTCTGGCGGCGCTACAGATATTTGCTTATCAATTGAGTTTTCACGTTTAAAGGCACCATTTTTAGCTGTAGCAAAATAAGTCACACCTTTTGCAGGCCAATGAATAACTCCAAGCACAGGATGATTATTTTCAATCAATGCAATGTTTACTGCAAAGTCGCCACTTTCTAAAATAAATTCGCCTGTACCATCCATCGGATCGAGCAACCAATAGCGCTGCCAGTCCTGTCTGTCGGCGAGTGCAGGTATAGGTGTTTCTTCCGACATAATTGGGATATCGGGCGCTAAGACTTTTAATCCAGCAACCAGTACGTCATTTGCTGCTAAGTCAGCTTTGGTAACAGGCGTATTATCTGATTTCTCTTGTTGGCCAATATCGCCTTTTTTATAAATGGCCATAATTGCATCGCCAGCACGCTCAGCTAATTCAATACACGGTTCGATTAATTTATTCATCGGCAGCTCCAGACGCTAAATACTTATCTAATAATAGCAAAGCTGCAACACTGCGTGCTTCGGTAAAATCTTCTTGGTCTAATAATGACTGCCACTGAGTTAATGGCCACTTAACAACAACAAGCGGCTCTGGTTCGTCGCCAATAAGGGTTTGTGGGTATAATTGCTTAGCAAATAAAATATGCATAGTGGCATTAAAGTAACTCGGCGCCATTGTTACTGTTCTTAATGGTTTAAAATACTCAGCACCAAAGCCAATTTCTTCTTTAAGCTCTCTGTTAGCAGCTTGCTCTGGCGTTTCGCCCGGATCGATTAAGCCTTTAGGAAAACCTAACTGGTAATCGTTTGTGCCCGCACAGTATTCACGTACAAGTAGTAATTCGTTGTCTGCACTTAACGGAACAATCATCACTGCTCCCCGGCCACCGCCGCGAATTCGCTCATACTGGCGCTCTTCGTTATTAGAAAACTTTAGCTCTAAAGACTCCACAGTAAACAGGCGGCTTTTAGCGACAACATTGTTACTGAGGATTTGTGGTGGTGTTGGGTGCTTTTTCTGTGTCATTGGCGTTAATTTGCTATCATGGCAGTTAGTTCAATAATAAACCTTATAAGTTGAAATTCCTATGTTAAATTGGTCAAAAATCGATACCGTTTTGCTCGACATGGATGGAACATTACTCGATTTACATTACGACAGTCATTTTTGGCTTAACGTTATTCCTGCGCAACACGCATTAGCAAGGGGCATTAGCCTAGATGCAGCTAAAGCAGATATTTTAAAACGCTATCAAGCTGTGAGCGGTCAAATACAGTGGTATTGTTTAGATTATTGGGAGCAGCAATTAAGCTTGCCTATAATGGAGCTTAAACGAGAGTCTCAGCATTTAATTAAAATGCGCGAAGACGTACCTCATTTTTTAACTGAGCTTAAAAAAGCAGGCAAAGAGTTAATTTTACTTACCAACGCCCACCCTGAGAGTGTCATGCTTAAATTTGAGCATACAGCGATTGATAACTACCTAGATGGCGTAGTGTCTACTCATGAATATGGAGTAAGTAAAGAGCAACAAAGTTTGTGGCACCAAGTACAAAAAGACTTAGGGTTTAATAAGCAGCGTACTTTGTTTGTAGATGACAGTGTGCCGGTATTAAATGCCGCACGAGAATACGGCATCGAGCACTTACTTGCAGTTGCTAACCCAGATAGCCAACAACCACATAACGAAATAGCCGATTACCTAAGTGTTACCGACTATCGTAAGATTATCTAACTCAACTTACGTGACTTAAATTTTTGGGTAACGCGCTTCTAGCCCTTGATATACTAACTTTGCAAAATCTGCATGTTCTGTATCAAGGCTTTTAACTACTTCAACTAAATGCTCGTTATCTTCTTGCCCATTCCATTCTTTAATATAGCTACCATCTTTGTAACCGTGATCTTGGCGGAAAAAGTTTAACGTGTTTTTACCTACGTAGCCGCGATATAAATCATCAATATCCATACCCATTTGCGCCATACAGCCGGCAAAGGCACCTGCATTAAACGTTTTATCAGCAACAGCAGACGCCGCTAATATCTCTAGTGTTTGTTTAAAATCATCAGCTTGTTGAGCATTACTAAGCTCAGTTTCAAGTTGCTTTGCTAAGTCTTCGTAGCTAGTTTCGCCGTCAATTCTAAGCGATAGACCAAAATGAAAAATATCAACCAACTCTAAAATAACTTGTTCAGTATCTGGTGTTTGTTTTTTCCACCATTTCCAACCATGATGATCCAACATTTCAGCACACTCAACCCAAATAGCGCGGTACCATTCAAACCCTTGAGTAAACCATTGCTCATGTACTTTAGTATTCATGGCGTTTTGCATTTCTAGCATCACTACTAGCTTGTTTAAATTGGCAGACATATCAGTTCCTGTCGTTTTGATTGGCGTAATGTTCGTTGGTGTAATAATACAGATAAAATGCTGATTGTGCATTGCTGTATATTTTTATTAGTGTGCTAGTTATGTTTATCGTGACGTCGTAAACTCATGCCATGAATCAATTAAATCAATGAAATCTTCAAAGCCACAACCACTACTTAAACCATTTTCTTCAAGCGCTAAATCGTCATCTTGATACGCTATTAGGTCTTCGCTGTCTTGATGAAGCGCATGGGCTTCAAATAATGCTTCGTCTTTCGTTAATATTAAATCTATTTCTTGGCCTTTTAGCGTTAGCGGCTCATAGCTTGAACTCACCGATGCAATAAGCGCTTGCACCATGGCTACTTTGTCTTTGCCTATTTCTTCGTTTAGCCAGCGACCAATAATAGCGTGTTCACTGCTTATTTTAATACGTAGCCCACTAATAGGGTCGCGAATAAATTGATATTCCATAGGGTTTGCCTGTAAATCTTTAATTGCGTAATTATATACGTAAACGCCCGTAAACCACAGGGCATATAAAGTAAAATAGCGCCACATGGGCGCTATTTTACTCAACTTTAAAACCGTTAACTTCGCGATCTATAACGCGCTGCGTCAATAATCGACCATAAGTAAATAATAGGCACAAGTACAAAGCCTACAAGCACATAAATTAGTGCGTAACTTATTATAATAGCGAGTGCAAAAAATATAGCCGCTAAAATACGCCCTTGCACTAACTGCCCTAAACCAGGAAAAAATATATTACATAATGCTGCGATTACGTTACCGCCAGAACCTTGATCTGCCATACTAACCTCTGTATTTATTTGATTTTATAATTATTTACTTACACACTCTATGCCAATTTATTAAAGCTTACAAATCAAATAGTTAAATTAGTCTAGATTTAGAGAGTTAGTAAATTTTGCTAACTTTAGGTCAAATTAGCAATTTTTGTTATGTGTTTGCACTTTTCTATTCGCTCAATTAATTAGCAAGTTACTCGTTTTGAACACTATTTTATAAATAGCTGTTTATAAAAACAGTATTTTATTTAGCCTAACAAAAACACCTGTTATACTGGCCACAATATTGATTAAAAAGGCGTAACGATGGACGTTTCACAATTACTCGATGGCTTAAATGACAAACAACGCGATGCCGTTGCAGCCCCACTACAAAACATGCTGGTATTAGCAGGTGCTGGGTCTGGTAAAACACGAGTGTTAGTTCATCGTATTGCGTGGCTTATGCAAGTTGAGCAAGCCTCCGCTTACAGTATTTTTGCAGTTACTTTTACTAATAAAGCCGCTAAAGAAATGCGTGGCCGCGTTGAAGAAACACTAAAAGCGCCTGTAGGTGGCATGTGGATTGGTACTTTCCATGGTTTATCGCATCGTATTTTACGTGCTCATCACCGTGAAGCTAATTTACCAGAAGCCTTTCAAATTTTAGACTCTGACGATCAGCTTAGAATGATCAAGCGCTTATTAAAGTCGATGAATATTGATGATAAAAAATGGCCAGCAAAACAATTTGGCTGGTATATAAGCGCTAAAAAAGATGAAGCACTTCGCCCTAAAGATATTCAAGCATACGATATTAATGAGCAAATGATGCTGCGTGTTTATGCCGCCTATCAAGAGGCCTGTGATAGAGCCGGCTTAGTTGATTTTGCCGAGATATTGCTACGCAGCTACGAAGTGTTAAAAAATAACCCTACGTTATTACGACATTATCAGCAGCGCTTTGCACATATGCTAGTAGACGAGTTCCAAGATACAAATACCATTCAATATGCTTGGTTAAAGTTACTTGCTGGCGATACTAACAGCATTATGATTGTAGGCGACGATGACCAAAGCATTTATGGTTGGCGTGGTGCTAAAATCGAAAACATTAAACGCTTTTTAACTGACTTCAGCGCAGAAACCATTCGTCTTGAACAAAACTACCGTTCAACCGCGACTATTTTGAAAGCGTCCAACGCATTAATTCAAAATAACTCAGAACGTATGGGTAAAAGCTTGTGGACCGACGGTAACGATGGCGAGCCAATCTCTATTTATGCAGCATTTAATGAGTTAGACGAAGCACGCTTTGTAAGTAGCAAACTACGAAGCTGGTTAAATGCAGGTAATGCCCTACAAGATGCCGCAATTTTATACCGTAGTAACGCGCAATCTCGTGTACTCGAGGAGGCCATGCTGCAAGAAGGCTTAAAATACCGTATTTATGGTGGTATGCGATTCTTCGAACGACAAGAAATTAAGGATGCGCTTTCGTATTTACGCCTAGTAGGTAATCGTCAAGACGATGCCGCGTTTGAACGTGTAATTAATACGCCAGCACGCGGTATTGGCGACAAAACATTGAGCCATATACGAGATTGTGCACGAGCAGAATCATTACCGCTTTGGTATGCCGCAAAAGCAATTGTAGAACAACAGCATTTATCTGGTCGTGCTTCTGGTGCAGTAAGTAAGTTTGTAGAACTAGTTGAACAAATAGAAGATAAAATTAGCGATCTAACTTTGCATGAGCAAGCCAAGTACACAATTCAAACCTCAGGCTTGATGGCAATGTACCAAGCTGAAAAAGGTGAAAAAGGCCGTGCTCGCGTAGAAAACTTAGAAGAACTAATTAGCGCATGTGACCAGTACGAACTTCCTGAAGACGAAGAATACAGCTCGCCTTTACAAGGCTTTTTAGCACATACATCACTTGAGTCAGGTGAAGGGCAGGCAGAAGAACACGAAGACGCCGTTCAAATGATGACACTTCACTCAGCTAAAGGATTAGAGTTTCCGCTAGTGTTTATGGTGGGCGTAGAAGAAGGCATGTTCCCTTCTCAGCAAAGTAACGAAGAGTCTGGTCGTTTGGAAGAAGAGCGCCGCCTTTGTTATGTAGGCATGACACGAGCAATGGATAAGTTATACATTAGCCATGCTGAGAGTCGCCGTTTATACGGGCAAGAAAAATACCATAGCCCATCACGCTTTTTACGCGAAATACCTGAGGACTGCGTAGAAGAAATCCGTATTAAAACACAGGTTTCTCGTCCACCTGCCGCCGGGCGTTTTAGCGCATCAGTTAGCCATGCCGCATTTGAAGACAGTGGCTTTAACTTAGGGCAACGAGTTTTGCATGCTAAGTTTGGTGTTGGTACCGTACTTAATTACGAAGGCAGTGGCGCGCAATCTCGCGTACAAGTTAACTTTGACGACCTTGGCAGTAAATGGTTAGTAACGGCCTATGCACGATTACAAGCTGTATAAATCTCACCTAAATGAGTTAGAACAACAACTAGCTGGCGCGTATCATCGTCAGCTAGTGTTGATTACCGGCAGCCCTGCTTGGTGTTATGAATTACTTAACTCATTAATAGATGAAAACAATACACTCGTTGTATCAAAGCAGTGCGCGATTAAAAATTCGTACTGGCCTACTCGCACTCACCAAATTTTAGGGCAAGAATTTGCTCATGCTGTTTATGATGGTTTTAGTGGTTTGCACCCTGATAAACTTGCAGCACTTACCGGCACTGTTAAAGCAGGCGGTATACTGTTTTTATTACTGCCCGAATTAAATGATTTAGCCTTTTGGCAAGACCCCTCATTAAGTACAGTGCAATCACACGGTCAAAGTATTGACTACAGTTTATTTAATCATCGTTTCGCGGCTATTATTAAGCGATTACCCGCTTTTCATTTTAGTGAACAAAATGGCTGTATTAGTAATCTCGTCAGCTCTGTTACGGATAATAAAATTGATTATCTACCACAGCAAAACTGCGTTGAACAAATAGTAAAAGTAGCTAATGGCCGTGCCAACAGACCTTTACTCATTAATGCTGATAGAGGCAGAGGTAAGTCGGCAGCACTTGGCTTAGCTGCCGCAAAATTGACTGATAAAAAAGTAATTATTTGCAGCACTCAGTTTAAAGCGACCCATAGTAGCTTTAAACATTTAGCTAACGAGCTGAGCCTTCAATACAACGCTGAACATAAACAGCTCGCCAACTTGCACTACGTTGCACCTGACGCGTTATTAAATGCATTACCTGTGTGCGATTTATTACTCATTGATGAAGCTGCCGCGATCCCTGTTCCGTTATTGCTAAAAATGCTAGCTCATTACCCTCGTATAGTATTTGCAAGTACACTGGTTGGGTATGAGGGCAATGGTAGGGGTTATACCATTCGCTTTAGTAACTATATAAAAGCGCACTATAAAGCCTCTAAAGTTGTAACGCTTGATGAGCCACTGCGTTTTGCTAAACACGATCCCCTCGAGAAGCACATTCGCACCTTGCTTGCACTCGATGCACAATATAAAGAGTTAAGTAGTGAGCAATTAGAGCAGCCAGTTCATAGCGAAATAACTCAGCAATCCCTTGTAAACAATGAGCCTTTACTGCAACAAGTTATTGCCCTGCTTGCATTGGCTCACTATCAAAGTAGTGTAAACGATTTACGCCAACTACTAGACGCGCCATCGCAACGAATATTCATCAGCAAAATTAACAATCAATTAGTTGGTGTATGTTTAATCGCAATAGAAGGTGGTTTAAGTGAAGAACTTGCTCTACAGGTTATAAGCGGAGAGCGCCGCCCACAGGGTCATTTAATGGCTCAAACCCTCTCACAACTTAGCTTTAATAATGACTACTTAACACAGTTGAGCGCTCGCGTTGTACGAATAGCGATTGATCCGAGCTCTCACAATATGGGCTTTGGTAAAAAGCTACTTAGCTATTGCGAGTCGCAAGTGAAAAGCCAATGTAATTGGTTTGGTGCAAGTTTTGGCGCAACAGCGCAGCTACTTAACTTTTGGCAAAAACAAGGGTTTGATACCGTAAAACTGGGTTATCAACGCGATAAAAGCACAGCTGAACATTCAGCGCTTGTGGTTAAATGCTTAAGCAATAAAAGTGCAATTATCCAACCTTTGAAAAAGCAGTTTAAAAACGACTTTTTTTATGCTCTTTTAACACATTTTAAAACACTAGATTGGCAACTTGTAAGTATTTTAATTGAAGGATTTAGCGATGAGTTAGTAAGCCCCGAGACTCGCGAACGATTAGCCTTGCTCGTAAACAGTAACTTCACTCAATTTAATATCTCTGCGACTCTCTGGCAGGTAGTGAATCAGTCTCCTTCTTGTATGTCTCAATTAACAGAGTCTGATAAACAACTTTTAATAAAGTTAGTGATGCAAAATGAATGTAATGAAAAAGTGATTCAACACTTAGGTTTATTAGGAAAAAAGCAGCTTGAGAATCAATTTAAACGTGCCATAAAAAACCTCACTAGTGCCATCTAATAACACCTAGTTACCTATCTCTATTAAATCTTATCCATCTTTAAGCTATTTATTTAATTTGTTCTATCCTTAAAGCATTAACAGGTAAATTAAGATAAAGGCATGGAATTAATAAACTTTAAAGTGGGCTGCAAAACAATTTCACTTAAAATACTCGATATTTTATTAACAGAGCGCTTTGACAATAATCTAACAACTTTACCCAACAATAATAAAAGCTTTATTGGTGTTAAAGATTATATGGATATACCAACGCCTGTGTTTGATTTAGGTATTATTTTAAATAATATCTCAACCGAACAAAGTAATGCGCATGTACTAAAACAACTAAGAACATGGCAAGAAAAACTATTAAACTGGTTCAATACCCTTCAAAGTACCTTGCTAAATAGCTCGGCTTCTATTTCAAGCAATGATGCAGAACTACAAGATTTTGTTCTGTTTTACAAAGAGTTCAACACCGATAATGAAGACTTAAAACTAACAATGTCTCGACTTAACGAACCTTTCCAATCATTGCTAGAAACGGTAAAAGAAGCTATATCAGCTCATAATCAAAGCGATTATAAACAAGTATCAGCTCTGCTCGAAAAAATTAAGCGTAGTAACCTAATTCAGCTAGAGCGTTTATTCGAATCAGCTAAAGAGCAAATAACCTTAGACTATAAACCTATTATTGTTTTTACCACTAAAGACGGCTTAAACCCACACGTAGGGTTATTGGTAGATAAAGTCGAAGATAATATCGACTATAAAAAAGAAGACATTAAACCACTAGATAAGCTCACTGAGGTTGGTTTTGATCTAGACCCACAAACTAAAAATATGATGCGAGGATTAATCAAGCTTTCACAAAAGCACAGTGTATTAATTGATCCAAGCGTAATATTTAAACCAACACAACTAGAAGAATCTGAAAGTGAAGAAACTCAAGCTTACGGACTATTTTAAATAGCCTTTAGATTTGGTTATAAACTTTAGTACTGAAGTAATGAGCTATTCAGCTCGACTTGTACATTTAGATAAATTGGAGAGAAATCGAGTGCGTAATGTTAGTTACTCATATTTCACTTTTTTGCAGACGTAAAAAAGCCCGAATCGTTAGATTCGGGCTTTCTACAATTTGAAGCCTGGTAATGTCCTACTTTCACATAGCAAATGCTACACTATCATCGGCGCTGTTTCGTTTCACTACTGAGTTCGGCATGGAATCAGGTGGGTCCAAAACGCTATTGTCACCAAGCAAATTAGGTGCAAAGAATCAATGACAAGCACGTAGTGCTACCATTTTCTTTGCGCAAGGTGCCTCAATGTTAACGCTACGCGCTAAGAGTCACCTCTTGAATTTGGAAAATATCTGATAATATTTTTTAAGTCTTTCTTAAGTAATTTCTACTTTAGTTATATTAACTTCTTCGCTTGTTTCACTATCACATAAAACGCGTTTGGCGTTGTATGGTTAAGCCTCACGGGTAATTAGTACAAGTTAGCTTAATGGCTCACACCACTTCCACATCTTGCCTATCAACGTTGTAGTCTTCAACGGCCCTTCAGAGACTT